>JAGOSP010000003.1 GCA_018062205.1 Candidatus Moraniibacteriota bacterium
CCATTTCTTTTTCCGCTTCGCGGTGGAGGGGTGGGGGGAGGAGACGCGAGAAAAATGCAAGGAAATTTTTTGGTTTTTGCACACGCGAGTCCGCGAGCGTGTCCGAGGCGCATTGTATCGCTTCCCCACGCAATCGGGGCGTACGAGGCAGTTTCAAGCCACCACGCGCTCCGCACATGCGAAGTGGGTTCGCGCAAAGGTTAATACATCACCGCAGAAAGTAACTTCGGATTTTGAACCAAAAAACCCTCCTTTTATTCTTAACCGATCTTCCCTGTAAAGAGCTTTTAGATACTTTCGTACATTGGGATTTCTCCAACCGTGTCTTGTCCGCCAAAACGATCATGTATTTTCCCTTCTGTCACACCTGTCCGTCGCACCAATCCAGCACTCTCAAGTTTCTCCCAAACCCGAAGTGCCTGAGGTGATATTGATGTCTGTGATACACGGAAATCTGTACTCACCAGTCGAAGACCTGCCAGTCGGAGTCTTTCAATAATTTTCTGGTATATCTGGAAACCAATTCCTTTCCCTCTCGGAGCGTTTTCGTCATAACCGATCTGAATATCGTGTATATACATTTTTCCCTCGCTTGCCCTCCACAGAGAAAAGTGTCCGATGTCTTTCCCTTCAGCAAGGATGCTCCCCGAAAAACCCAATTCTGTTGCTTGCCAAGTAAGATCTGATTGTACTAATGGCTTTTCGTGCTGCTGTATATTCTGTATGTTTTCTGATCCTTGTGGAATTCCTTGAGCAAGAGCTTCAAAGAGCGGGCGGATCCATCGACGATTCGTAAACCCATACTCATCTCCCGGACCAAAACGAAGAATGCTCTTCCCTGAGGCGTCCGCTATACCACCCCAATCTTTTTCATCCCCAAGCTGACCTGCTTTCCAGGCGACTACACACGCTGTGAGTCCTCCCTGGAAAAGAAAATTTCCTGCTCGATTAAAGACTCTGACATGCGCACGATGTGCTTCTAGAGAATGTACCAAATCCCTCCTGCGCTGATCGGTTATCACTGTTGCTTCTGATGGTTCTGCTGCCTGAGGTGTTACTTCGGAGTGAGAGGGTATTCCCGGTATTTCGAATTTCATATTTTTATCCAAAAAATTATTCCATTCTCTCAAGACAGAACAATTCTACCCCAAAGAGAGAGGCGCTACACCAAGCATCATCTTTTTGACACCGAATCGTTTAAAAGCAATCGTCGCCAGTGTTCCTGAAACAGAAATAATCAATCCTCCCCCAAATTGCGGGTGCATCACGAGGTCTCCTGGGCGAACATCCCCCACTTGAAGCGGCTTCTTGGGAGAAGTGCTCGCTGTTTCGTCTAAGGTCTTTTTGGGAGCAAATGCGACACGATGATACACCTGATTCCCCGGCGTGCGTTTCTGCATCATTCCGCCACCAGCCATTTCCCTCTCCTCAACGAGTTCGGGTGGAATCTCAGAAAGAAAACGTGATGGAGGATTCACTTGCGTTGAGCCGAAAATCATGCGCTGCTCGGCATAAAGAAGATAGGCTTTCTCTTTGGCTCGCGTGAGTCCAACATACATAAGACGTCGTTCCTCTTCAAGTTCAGTCGATGAAACCTGGCTTCGCGAATGCGGAAAAACACCCTCTTCGAGTCCGACAATAAAAACGACCGGGAATTCAAGACCTTTGGCGCTGTGTACGGTCATCAGTTGTACGCCTTCATGTCCCAGGTCATCTGTATCTGAGGACAAAGATACTTCTTCCAAAAACTGCGGTATTGCCTCGTGGATATGGAAAGTATCGTATTTTTTCGCTACCGAAAACAACTCCTGAATATTTTCTACCCGTGCCAATGTCTCTTGCTTCCCTTCTTCTTCAAAGCTTTTCATCAGACCGCTTTCGTCTGCCACTTTCTGAAGCAAGCATGAAAACAACAGTCCTTCTGTATGCTCAATATACACTTTCCAACCAGAAAAAAGATCTGCGAATGCTTGTATTGTCTTGATTTTCCCCTCGCGTAATTCTGAAACGTCTGATTTGAGTGCATGAGCGGTGGTCAGGAAATCATATCCGTCACGCAAAGAAGCTTGTTTCCAACGTTCAAGAGTAGTATCGCCAATACCTCGAGCGGGGACATTGGCTATTCGCTCAAGCGCGAGACTGTCGAAAGGATTGGAGAGGAGTCGAATGTATGCAATCACATCCTTTACCTCTTTGCGCTGATAGAATTTAAGCCCCCCAACAACTCGATAACTCACCGAGCGATGAAGCAGCATTTCCTCAATCATGCGAGACTGGGCATTGGTTCGATAGAGCACGGCAAAATCCTTTGGCTGACGACCTTTTTCCGCGATATCTTTTTCGATTGTTTGAGCCACAAAGCGAGCCTCAGCTTCTTCATCCTGAGCAGGACAGAGCGTGATTCGCTCACCCTCCTTGAGATCGGTCCAGAGTTTTTTGCGCCGCTGATTCGCATTATGATCAATAATGCCCTGAGCGGCATCCAATATGATCTGCGTTGAACGATAATTCCGATCCAATGTAATAACAGCTGCATCAGGATAATCCTTTTCAAATTCAAGGATATTACGGATATCCGCCTGTCTCCAGCCATAAATTGACTGGTAATCATCTCCGATAACAAAAACATTCTTGTATTTTCCAGAAAGCGCGGTCACGAGTCGGTACTGAAGAAAGTTGGTATCTTGATACTCGTCAACCATGACATAGCGAAACTGTGCCTGATAGCGCTCGCGTATTTCTTGGTGTTTTTCAAGAAGCTCAACCGTGAGTCGAATAAGGTCATCAAAATCAAGCGATTGATTCTTTTCAAGTGCGGCTTGATAGCGCTCATAAAATTTCGCCGCGAGTTCTTCATAATAACTCCCTGCCTGAAGCGTCAATTGCGCTGGTGTCAGAAGCTGATTCTTTGCCCGAGACACTGCCTCCATCAAGGAACGCGGCTTGATCTGCTCAGTATTCATTTCAAGCTCTTTCATCACCCTTTTGGCTAGTGTCTGCTGATCTTGATCATCCAGTACCTGAAAGCTTGTGCTATACCCGAGAACCCCGATATCCCGACGAAGAATTTTCGAACACAGACTATGAAAAGTGCCGATGTACTGAGGCATACGGAGCGAAGCCCCCTCATGTTGAGACAGCAAGGCGCCGATACGCTCCTTCATTTCTCCAGCCGCCTTATTGGTAAAGGTAACGGCCAGAATGTGTTCCGGTCGAACCTGCTTTTCTGCCAATAAATAGGCAATTCGGTGCGTTAAAGTTTTGGTTTTCCCTGATCCAGCACCTGCCAAAATCAAAACCGGACCTTCAATATGAAGCACCGCGCGCATCTGCTCTGCATTTAATCCTGCTTCCCAAAAACGCATAGTTTTGAAAGTAAAAAATGCGCCCTCGTCATTTCCGGGCACAAAGTGTATTGTACCAGTACCCACCCAGTCTATCAATTCTCCATTACTCAAAAGAAAAATCGCCCCGAGAAACTCTCTGTCAAAAATACGAGACTTCGGATACACTCTACTTATGATTCTCTTTCGTGACTTTGCTGCTTCAATACAATTCTCTTTCTCTTCTCTCCTCTATGCCTATGACCCGCCTCCTTCGTCGTATTATCCGCGCCATTGAGCAAGAGCCTTTTTCGCTCCCGTTTTTCTGTGTCGCCTTTTTGGCTCTTATTCTGTGTCGAATTGGCGTAGAAACCTTTCTCGGTTTTTTTGCCCCGCAATCACTGCTGTTCCTCTTTTTCGAATTTACTCACACGTTTCTCTTTTTTCTGACTGCCTTTTTTCTGCTCATTCCGGTCATCCGCTTCGCTGGTGCGCCATCTCTCTCTAGTGCCGCGCATATCTTGCTCTTTGGATTTCTGATTATTCTGACCCCGCCCATCATCGATACGCTTGTCTTTCAGGGAAGTACTTTTTGGAGTTTTTATAAGTTCGATAGCATGAAAGGCCTCATTGTAAGATTTTTTACATTTTTTGGGGATCGTCCAGATATTGGTATTACCTACGGGGTTCGCGCTGAAGTAGCTGGCGTCACATTCGGCGTAGGCTTGTATGCCTTTCTTGTTTCCAAAAAATTTCTGCATGCCATCCAAGCCGCTCTTCTGACCTACACCATTCTCTTTATTCTTGGTACTTTTCCCACCTACCTAACCCTCATTATTCAGGGTTTTTCAAAAGGATTTTTCGCTATTGGAGCTTCCGATGTAGCCGGTCTTTTTCTTTCCCCCTCTGAGCTCTTCTCTCGCAATGCTCCTGACATGAAAAGTGCTCTTAATGTCAAAATGAGTCTGTGGTACGCAAGTATCTTAGCCTTACTTCTGCCATTATTTGCTTATCGTTACTTCCGCCCACTTTTCTGGGCTATTTTTCAGAATGTTCGTTGGCCACAAATATGGTACCATGGCGGACTCCTCTTCCTTGGGGGAATTCTTGCTTGGCACTTTACCAGTCCTGTACTCCTCATAAATCACTTCCATATCCTAGCTATCTTTCTCCTTACCATCGCCGTAGGCTGTGCCTGGCTGGCTTCAGTCATCGTAAATGACTGTTTTGATACGCATATCGATACACAAACAAATCGTCACCGTCCACTCATTTCAGGCACTATCAATCGCACCACCTTCATTACCCTCGGTTGGCTTTTCTTCTCTGCTTCAATTCTTTTTTCGGCTATTGTTAGTTTTTCCGCTGCCTGCCTTCTGGTTCTCTATCAAGCTCTTGCCTGGGTCTATTCTGTCCCGCCATTTCGTCTCAAACGAATCCCTGGTATCGCGACCTTACTCGCAAGTGCTGCGGGTCTGCTCGTACT
Source organism: Candidatus Moraniibacteriota bacterium (assembly GCA_018062205.1). Taxonomy (GTDB): domain Bacteria; phylum Patescibacteriota; class Minisyncoccia; order Moranbacterales; family UBA1568; genus JAGOSP01. The sequence goes on from JAGOSP010000003.1 coordinate 4,810, forward strand.
CCTCATTGGATTCCTCCTCATTGCAGCAGACAACAATTTTTCCCTTCTTCCAGGATCGCTGCTTTTTTTCTTATTTATCGCCTATGCAGCAGCACTCCCGCTTAAAGATTTCAAAGATATCGCCGGAGACAAGAGCGATCACATTATGACTTTCCCTGTTATTCTTGGAGAAAAAAATGCTCGTCTCGTTTTTGGAAGCATACTCTTTCTTCTTTTTGTCATCAGTATTTTCGTACTCCATATTCGGTCCGCATTTCCTTTTGCAGTCTTCTTCGGAGGAATCAGTTTTTACTGCCTGCAAATAGCAAGACTCAAGCATGCTTGGTGTAACTATGCCCGTCTTCCGCTACTCATACTCGGCAGCATCACCGGCTACGGCATTTCGCTGCTCTGGTTTATATAAGAAATATCCCAATTCTTTCGTTCTACAGCTCTCCAGGAGTATCAATCTCTTTTGCCACAAGATCGGCCAGTGCTCTCCATTCAGAAACAGACAGCTCCTGTGCGCGAATCATCGGCTGAATACCAAGCGCAGTGAATAATTGTCCAATGCGAGCTCGTTCCAGATGAAAAGTGTTCGCCAGATTATTCGCAAGTGTTTTTCGACGCGCTGAAAAACCAGCCCTGACCACCCGAAATACATGTCTATCCTCACTTGCTTGAAATCGATGCTTCGGAATAAGCTTTAAAACAGCACTATCAACAGCCGGAACCGGGTCAAAAGCTGTTCGTGGAACAAAAAAACATTTTTCTACTTCTGCATAGTATTGTGCCATTACCGAAAGAAGCGACATGCTCCCGGGTTGCGCCACCAGTCTATCCGCTACTTCATTCTGAACCATCAGTGTTATAGAACTCGCTTGAGACTGAAGAGAAAGGAGTGTTCTGATAATTGGTGCTGTTATATAGTATGGAATATTTGCAACCACTTTGTACTGCTGGTATTCATATCCAGAATGAGCCAATAGCTCTTCTAGGTTTATATCAAGGACACTCCCTTCAAGAATGGAAATATTCTGTGATTGTACAAAGATTTTATTCAGTCGTTCAACGAGCTGGGCATCAATCTCAATAGCTAATACCGTTGCACCTGTTTGCGAAAGAGCCTGCGTCAATATACCTGTTCCAGGACCAATCTCAAAAATACGATCGGACTTCTGCACATCTGCCACCGAAAGAATACGATCGATAATTGATTGGTCTCGAAGAAAATTTTGTCCGAGAGATTTTTTAGCCTTTATATCCATAGCAAAACATTTATTTACACAGTCTCTCAAAGAAGCGCTTTAATTAGCTATCTCCTCCATTTTTACGTTAATCACTCCCGCACCAAGAGATGCGATCTTCGTAAAAGCAACTTTATCGAGATCAATAATTCGTCCCGGAGCAAATGGCCCACGATCGTTAATCACCACGATTACGCTCTTGCCGTTATCCATATTCGTTACCCGCACATAGCTCCCCTTCGGCAACCATGGGTTAGCTGCTGCCATTGTGCCAGTGTAAGCATACCACGAAGCTGCTCCTCGGTGACTTTTCCCTATCTGAACCAAGGTACCCTGTGTTACAAGTTCGTCCACGGGTTCTTTTGTTGTTTCTGTTCGTAATAATTTCCGATTTACTTCCTTTCCATCATGATAGGCAACACGATACATGCTCGTTTTAATACCACTCTCACCCTTCCGTGTAACCACCCTTTTACGCCAGGAAAGCTTTTCATCCTCAGTCACCTTACTCTCAAACGGAATTTTATTTTCCTTTGACTCTTCCTTTATTTCCACTCGTGTCACAAGGACCTTTGCTTGAAGAGATAAACGAGCATTTCTTGCTGGTTTCACAATATCATCTTCATCCAAACGAATTCCCTCCGAAATAAGAGCTTCTTCAACTGATGATTCTTCAGTCCAAAAGGTTCGTTCTTCACCATCAACAGCCACTTGAAGCTCATGTGCCCGGATAAGATAAATATTTGTTCCAGAAAAAACCCGCGTTTCCTTTTCAGGAAAGACTCGATCGTGTTCGCCTATCGTTATTTTCGCCTCAGTAAGTATTTCCCCAATAGTTTTTTTCGGAGTAGCCACGAAAATACCTTCAAAACTACCATCGAATACACGAACAAAGACTAATGACTCATTACCAAAAGTTCGTTCCTCTTTCTGATTGAAGAAGAACGCTATCCCAATAGAAAATACTCCTACTATCAGCCATTTTTTCATATTCCTTCCCACCGTTGCAATCTCTCAAAAAATCATTCGGCAAATCTCTCATTTCAAACTACTCGCTCCGAAATCGATAAGAGAGAGCTTCTGTGACATGTGGCATGCCAATCCGCTCTTCACCAGACAAATCCGCAATAGTACGCGCTACCTTGAGTACTCGACTATATCCCCGAGCCGAAAGTCGAAAACTCTGCGCTGCTTGTAATAAAAATACTTGCACATCTTTCTCAATCGAACAAAAACGCTCCAGAAGACGTGAGTCCATCTCCGCATTCGTTTTCTTGTTCCATTTCATCATCCGTTCCTTTTGTCGTTCACGCGCTGCCACTACTCGCCTCCGAGCCACTTCGCTCGGCTCGGCTCCGTCAAAAGACCCCTGTAGCTTCTTAAGCTCAACCCGAGGCACGTCAACATGCAAATCGATACGATCAAGTATTGGTCCAGAAATTTTTCGCTTATACTGCAATATCTGGTACGGTGAACAAGAACAGGCGTGCTCCGGATCACCAGCATACCCACAAGGACAGGGGTTCATCGCTGCTATCAAAAGAAATCGTGCGGGGAAAAGAAGCGAGCCACGCACCCGAGAAACAGTCACCACTCCCTCTTCAAGTGGTTCTCGTAAATTTTCAAGTACTGAGCGAGAAAATTCCGCAAACTCATCCAAAAACAAAACCCCGCGATGAGCCAAGCTGATTTCACCTGGCTTAGGAAAACTCCCGCCACCAATCAATGAGGCTGCGCTTGCAGTGTGATGCGGGGCCCGGAAAGGCTGTTCTCTTATCAAATCTTCCATGCGATATGTTCGACCAGCCACCGAATAAATTTTTGTCACTTCCAATCGTTCTTCAAAATCAAGTTCTGGTAAAAGAGAAGGAATGGCTCGAGCCAAAAGTGTTTTTCCGCTTCCGGGAGGTCCTACAAACAGCACATTGTGTCCGCCTGCTGCCGCAATCTCCAGTGCGCGTTTCGCATGTTCTTGACCACGAATATACTTCAAATCATGAGGTGACTCTGCGCGAGTCATCTTTTCTTCTTCAGCCTCAAAACTCGGGATAATTTCTTCACCTCGTAAGTGTTTCGCTAAAGCAAACAAATGTGAAAGAGGAATAATACGTATATTTTTCACAAGAGCCGCCTCCCGTACATTTTCCTTCGGGACATATACTTCTTCAAAGCCTTGTTCTTGGGCGAAAAGAACCAAGGAAAGCACTCCAGCAATACGACGAACCGAACCATCAAGCGAAAGCTCTCCTACAAACATTCTTCCTTTCGATTCAAATGAAAGTTGTTCTGTGGCTTTCAAAAAAGCCAACGCGATTGGAACATCATACATCGGAGAGTTTTTTTGTAGGTCCGCTGGGGCAAGATTAACCGTCACTCGGCCACTGTGGTGTGGTGGCTCGAATCCGCAATTCTTCAAAGCAGCACTCACTCGATCGCGCGCCTCACGAATAGCCATATCTGGCAAGCCAACTAACGTAAAAGCATGCAGACCCGCCCGAAGGACATCTGCTTCTACTTCAACGAGTACACCATCGAGACCAACGGTAGCAGCGGAATATACGGTAGCGGGCATACAAAAGAGAATTTACTTCGTTATAATACGCATCTTACTGTCACGCCAAGACCAGAAAAGTAACATACAGCCTATGGAAAGAAAGATATCTGCGCCATTAAAAAGAGGAAAATATGGGAGAGAAATAAAATCGGTCACGCAACCATGGGCGACACGATCCCAGAGGTTCCCGACCCCACCAGCGATGATAAAAATGAGTGCTTGACGATATTTTCTTTGCTTCCATTGTATACTAATCATCCATACCAGGATACCAATCGTCATACCAATCAGTACTGGTAGGGGAATAGCCATTCCCCATGAACCACCCGTATTGCAAATCATCCCATGAGGAAAGACGCCTGAAACAATATACTTAGAGCCTTGGTCAATAAAAACCAGTCCGCAAAAAAGAAAGAGTGATGCCGCAGAGCATCTTCGCCCAGACATCACTCGTTTCATACGCCTATAGAGAGTGTTAAATAGCCGTTCTTGCGGCTGGGTATGCTTTGAGCCGTTCGACAGCAATTTCTTTCCCTGACTCTTCGCAGATGCCATAAGTCCCTTTCTCAAGTTTTGCGAGCGCCCCAAGCGTATCCGAGAGTTCTTGCTCGAGAGTCGATTCAACTCCAAGATTGTCAACGTAATCTTCTACTTCAAGAATACGCTCATCTTCTCCTTCTCCCAAGTCTTCCATCTGCGTTTTAAAATCACCTTCGTTTCCAGTTGGTTTTGCAAAACGACCAAGCTCAGATTCTAAACGAGCCTTTTGTGCAAGCAATCGAGCCTTCTGTGTCTCCAAAAATTCCGAGTCTAATGCCATAAACGTATCATTACAAATTTTCTCCCTTGAGTATACCAGAAATGGCTTCTTTGGTCTAGAGGAAAATACTCTGCACATGTGTGATTTCGGGTTTTTTCCCAGGCAACAAAAGCACCCCGACTAAATCAAATCGGTAATTTCTTCCTCCTAAATCAGCTTGCTTTATATACCATTCTCCAATTTTATTCAATCGATGAAGTTTTTCTTTTTGGATTGAAAGACCCAGAGGGATATCTCGTGACGTCCGTGTTTTTACCTCAGCAAACACCAGACAATCGCCATCCATTACCACGATATCTATTTCTCCGAGTCGTTTCCCCCGAGGATTAACAACGTTACGCGCTACCACAACATAGCCTAATCGACGCAAAAAAGATACAGCGATATCCTCCCCCTGTCTACCAAGAGCATTCTTTACAAAAAACGTACCAAAGATATTCTTCATACAACAAGATCTTATGTACAACTTCTCTAAAGATACTCCTTTATGAGCCTTTCCTCCAAACACTTCCATTCTATTTCCGCCTAAAAACAAAAAAAACGCCTCCAAAGAGCCGAGAGTATTGTTGGTGTCGAGCGCTTCAAGCGCCCAAATATATTAATATATAGCGTGAAGCGCCCGACTGCATGTGCCAACACGTGTGATGGTAATATCGCTCCGGGTGAGAAGCAACCATTATCCAGGTAACACTCGTGTAGTATGTGCACTTGCTTATTTTCTTGCATCTGTTCCTAACATTTTTCAGATACTTTATACCTCCCCACCATTCTCTGGCATAGCCTTTATTTTTTTGAAAGAACTTCTATTTTTTGTTTATTTTTGTTTTTCCCTTCTGATTTTATCTTTTTGAAGGGTTGGGTTTTCAGGCAGGAGGAATGTCGGAACGCGTTCGGCACTCATTCTGCCCGATTCCCTTTTTTTGTTTTTATTTTGGGTCTCCGGTTAGGACGGAGCGATCTGATATGTTGTATCAGATACTTGAACAGTGTGAGGAGTCCCCACACAATTAGGGGGTAATTGCGAAAGGGAAGTCTCACACCGTCCAAGAAAAGAAAATGTTTTCTTAGGAGAGGACTTAAGTTATTAATGTACAATTACATTCTAGCAATTTTTAGCACTTCGGTCAAAGCCCTTGTCTTATTTTTCCCGCGGGAAAGCCTCACTATGAACTTTAATCTCTTTTTCTTTCTTCTCTCTTACTTTTTCATTTTTTGGAAATTCCACCACAACACTCAATAACACCTGTTTCTAAGCCACAAAAAAATATTTTATTTTTTTTGCATATCGAGAATAGCCCGCAAGGTATTCTTACTCGTTCCTATAAACCAATTTTTTTCATTCAGCGAATAATCAAAGGAGAGAAGTTCTGGTTCTGATATATTGATATAACGAATTTTCTTTCCATTATACAGAGACTCTTTGTATATATATTTTTTCTGTGGAATTGATTTTGATTCCAAAAAAAGATTTTGGAAAATAATTGGAAAATCGCCCTCTGCTTTCTTGATGATATCCTCGGATGTGCTTTCTCCTTTAAGGAAAATATTAAAACCAATTCTTGTTTTCCCCTGATCGTTAAATAAAAAGATTGAAAATTTTTCCTCAGTCAAACTCACCACATTTTGAGGGAATTGGAAACTAAAGAGCGCTACAAAACGAGAGAAGGCAACGGGAGTATTCGCTTGATCGGTAATAAAAAACTCTACTGGGGTCATGATATTCGCTAATTTCATCTTTGTTCCGATGCTTTCCAGCTGGGAACGAAATTCTTCTTTGGAAACAGTCTCGACGTTCACAGAAAGATAATTCGGCGAAATTAAAGAGAATTCAGAGGTAGGCTTTTCCGTCTTTGATATCGTTGAAACCGGAAGAGGCTGAAGGTTACTCTCTGGTAGGCTCCGATTTTTTTCCGAATACACATAAAAATAATAATAAGCCCCGCCCAAAGCTACCAGAAGAAATGCAAAAAAAACCCCCAACATCCACCATGGTTTTTGACTTGAAGGCGAACTGGTGGCTTGCAATGAGATAGCCCCCTCTTCCTTATTTTTTATCATCTGATTCAGATTAAGCGCTTGAGGAGTACTCTGTATCTGACCAAAACCAAATTGTTTCGTCTGATTTTTTTCAGTAAGAAATATTGGGGCCTCCACTTGTGGTTTTACTTTTTCCGATACCATCAATGCCTCCGGTGCCAGGGTCTGAAGGAAAGGACTCGTCTCTGCTGATTCCTGTGACACCGATTGTACACTCGTTGTTGGGGCATTTGCTAAATCGGTGTTCTCTGCCGAAAAAGGTCCATGTGGCATTGCAATCGCGGCAAGAGGAATGGTTGTTGTTGCCCGAAGAGTATCATCAGTGTCTGCTAGTGGAGCATCCATCTCTTTTATATGATCACTCATCACGCTAATGCGCGCCATAATTTCTGGGGGTACCACAGCAGTTACCACGTTTGATTTTTGTGAAGAATTGAAAAATCCCATAGGAACATTAAAAAACAAAGGAAGGATACATTATCCTTCCTCAGTATACACTACATTTTTGTCTAACAGAAATGATGCGAGTCCTTACTCGATCTCTGCTTCTTTCATGCGGCGAAGCGCTTGCTTGTGTGAAAGATTGATGCGGCCTTGCGCATCAATTTCTTTGACAATCACAGGGATAACGTCTCCAACACTCACGATGTCTTCTACTCTTTCAACACGTTCATCGGCAAGTTCAGAGATATGAACCAAGCCCTCCTGATTTGGAAGCACCTCAGCAAACGCTCCAAAATTCATAATTCGCGTAACACGCCCCTGAAAAAGTTCGCCCGCTTTCACTTCCCGAGTGATATTCAGAACCCATTCAACGGCCTTCTTGGCACTAGTTTCATCAGCTGAAGTAATAAAAACAGATCCATCATCTTCAATATCAATAGAAACCCCCGTTTCATCGATAATCTGATTAATCATTTTCCCACCAGGGCCAATAACATCACGTATTTTCTCGGGATTAATATGCAGTGTAATAATACGCGGAGCATAGGGGGACATCTCGGTCCGCGGTTCCGAAATTGTTGAAAGCATTCTATCCATAATAAACAAGCGGCCCGCCTTAGCTTGCGCGAGAGCTCCTTGTAACATAGCTGGCGTCAAACCATCAATCTTTACGTCCATCTGCATCGCTGTGATTCCGTCTTTGGTTCCGGCAACTTTAAAATCCATATCTCCGTAATGGTCTTCCAGTCCTTGGATATCTGACAAGACCTTATAAGAACCATCCTTCCCGGTAATCACTCCCATAGCAATTCCCGCTACCGGCTTCTTTATTGGTACACCGGCATCCATCAAAGAAAGCGTTGATCCACATGTCGATGCCATCGATGAAGAACCATTTGATTCCAAAACTTCAGAGACCAATAAAATAGTGTAAGGGAAGTCTTCTTTGTTCGGTAAAACTGGGATAAGCGCTTTTTCTGCCAAAGCACCATGTCCAACTTCACGTCGTCCAGGACCACGCATCGGACGAACCTCACCTACTGAATACGGTGGGAAGTTATAGAAGTGCATATAATGCTTCTTCTCATCTGTTTCCATAGTATCAACAACCATTTGATCGCCGGGAGCTCCAAGAGTGGTCACGGTCAATGCCTGTGTTTCACCTCGAGTAAAGAGTCCTGTCCCGTGCGTACGTGGCAATATACCAACAGCACAAGTAATTTGACGGATTTCAGTAACTTCGCGACCATCTGGACGAATACCTCTTTCAAGAATATTTGTGTGGACGGCCTCATCTGATACCTCATCTATTAAAATAGAGAGGATTTCAGGAAGATTTTTCTGTTCGGGATATTTTTCTTTTGCATACAGATCTACTTGCGCACGAATATCAGCTACTCCACTTTCCATAACTTGCTTTGGACGTGCATACAAGGCCTCTGCCAAACCAAGCCCGCTCACAAATGTCCGAATATCAGACTCAAACTCGTCAGAACCCTGAAGTAGAGCCGCTACTCGCTTTTCTTTCCCGGCTTCTCTTTGAATATCTTCAATAAAAAGTGCGATTTTCTGTACTGCTTCAAAACCAAACTCTAATGCTGTGCCCATCTGTTCTTCGGGAACTTCCTGAGCACCCGCCTCAATCATGTTCACCTTCCCTTTCGTTCCGGAAACAAGCAGGTCAAGAACGCTTGTTTTTCGTTCTTCGGTAGTTGGGTTGAGAACTAGCTGACCGTCCTGAAGTCCAACACGCACTGAGCCAATCGGCCCATTCCAAGGAATATCAGACAGGGTCAGGGCCGCCGAAGCCGCTATCATGGCGACAAGATCTGGATCATTTTCTCCGTCATAAGAGAGAGTTGTTACAATAACCTGCACTTCATTGCGCATACGGCTATCAAAAAGCGGGCGCACTGTCCGATCAACTGCTCGTCCCGACAAAACAGCGTCGTCTGATGGACGTCCTTCCCGCTTAATAAAGCGAGATCCTTTGATTTTCCCTGCAGCATAATACCGCTCCTCATAGTCAACCATCAACGGAAAATATCCCGTGATTTTAGACATTTCCTTGCTCATCACCGCAGTAGCCAAAACCACCGTATCACCATATCGTGCGGTCACCGAACCACTTGCTTGCTTCGCCAGCGTACCCGTCTCAATAATTAATTCTCGACCACCAATCTGTAAAGACCATTTCTTCTCTTGCATATTTCTTCTTCGTACCATTGGAGGGCTAATAAACACGGGCCTAAGCCGAAAGACGTTCTTTCTGCTTACAACAGTGCTAGTCAACCTCTTCCTTTGGTAGCATTAAAAAATAATTGAACCGCACAAAGCATACCTTTTTTCACTCAAAAAGTCAAAAAACAGCCCTTTATAAAGGCTGTTTTTTGTTCCTCGCAAAGGAATTTCCTACCCCATAAGATATTTTTTGTGGTTTTCTGAAAGATTCAAAAAATCATCGGCTTGTTCAATTAATTTTGCCGAGGCTGATTCGCCAAAAGCAATAACTTCTACCCGACATCCAGTTGTATTTTGAACATATTCCACTAACGGAATATAATCGCCATCCCCCGAAATTAGAACAATGACATCTAAATTGCGAGACATCTTCACTGCATCAATTGCAATACCAACATCCCAATCCCCTTTTTTTGATCCGTCAGGGAAAATTTGAAGGTCTTTCGTCTTTACATCATACCCTGTTTTTTCAAGTGCTTCGATAAATTTATCCTCCATACCTTCGGTTGTTGTAATCCCATAAGCAATAGCTCGGATAAGCTTCCGTCCAGAAACAGCGCTCTCTAAAACATTCTTGAAGTGCACTTTCTTCTTATACAAGACGCGCGCGCTGTGATACAAGTTAGAAACATCTACCAAGACACCCACACGCTGTTCAAGAAATTTTGCCATATATTTCTTTTAAGAAAACGACCTCTCTGGGGAAACAGAGAGGTATTCTTTTGTTTGTTTAGAGACCAAGATCCTTCCGAAGCTTTTTTGCTGCTTTTTCGTTCACCTTCTCAAGGTAAGTCATCAGCTTTTTCCGGCGAGACACCATTTTGAGCAAACCTCGACGAGAATGGAAATCTTTTGCGTTCTTTTTGAGGTGTGTTGTCAGCTTTTTAATCTGTTCGGTAAAAAGGACGATTTGATATTCTGGTGAACCAGTATCCTTATCGTGTCGTTTAAACGGAGCGGTTACCTTTTCCTTCTGCTTGTTCGTAAGGGCCATAGCCATATTGTCAGCAACGACAGAGTCAAAATATAAATATTCAGACTACACCGTGCTCAAATTAAAATATCACGTAAACACAGTACCACGTCTGTATGATTTTCGCAACTCCCAACGTTTTTATTCCTTTTCTACCGGTAAATACCCCTGGGTATCGAAAGGATAAGCAATCTCCAGCGGTCGTTACATCGATATATTCTACAAGTGTACGAGAATGATAGAGGATAAGAAAATACAGGCTCTTTTCTAATCTTTTTTACTTCCAATCAACTCAGTATTCTCTCCTCCATCATTCCGCCTCAACTTTTCTTTAGAGAATAGTAAAGGCCGCTACCCCATCCTTGGCTTGTGGTTTCATCACACGCACCCCCTGAGTCACTCGTCCCAAAAGAGGGACTGACTTGAATGGAACACGAATGATGGTTCCTTTTTCTGAAGTCAAAATAAGATCATCTTCTATGTTAGCCATACTGGTGACTAATGCGCCAACAATATCTCCTGTTTTTGGCGTCACTTTCATCGCTTTCATACCAGAACCACCACGTTTCTGTGTTTTAAACTGCTTTAAAGCTGATCGTTTGCCGTATCCATTTTGCGATAAGACCAAAAGCTCCATGTCTTTTGCATCTTTTCCAATAATATCCATTCCAACAATTTTATCTTTTTCATCCTTCAGCTTCATTCCGCGGACTCCACCAGCATTTCGTCCCATTGGGCGAACATCAGACTCTTTAAAACGAACTGATTGTCCGTCAGCGGTCGTCATCACAACTTCATCGCTGCCTGTTGTTGGCCAGACCCAACCCAAAACGTCTCCTTTTTCCAAAGTAATAGCAATCAATCCGCTGCGACGGACATTTTCGAACTCATCCAACTTGGATTTCTTCACAGTCCCATTGCTCGTGGCCATGAAAAGATATTTATAGGCATCATCCTTGTTCAGGGAAATCATTTCCGTAATCTTTTCTTCTTGGGAAATCTGAAGGAAATTCACTATAGCCTGGCCACGGGCGGTGCGTGACGATTCCGGAATTTCATATGCTTTTATTTGAAAAACCTTTCCTGAGTTCGTAAAAAACATGAGATTGTCATGCATTTCAATGGTCAACACCATAGCGATACGATCTTCTTCCTTTGTCGTTGCGCCGATAACTCCCTTTCCGCCACGTTTTTGTACGCGATACACCATTGGATTCATTCTTTTGATATATCCGTCTTCGGTCAAAGTAATAATCGCCTCTTCATTAGGAATGATATCCTCCTGTTTAAATTCACCAATACCACCCTTTATAACCTTTGTTCGGCGCTCATCACCAAACCGGTCTCGAACTTCAATCAATTCGCTCTTTACCAAACCAAGAATCTTGTTCCGATGTTTCAAGAGATCTTCAAGAAAAGCAATCAATTTGAGCTTTTCTTCAAGCTCATCTTCGATTTTCTTTCTTTCGAGTCCCGAAAGTGTCTGCAGACGCATCTCAAGAATAGCGGTCGTCTGCCGATCTGAGAGCCGGAATTTCTTCATCAAATTCACATGTGCTTGTTCTTTGGTCGGAGACTTCTTGATAGTCTCAATGATAGCGTCAATGTGGTCGAGTGCTTTTTTGAGTCCTTCAAGAATATGCGCACGATCCTTAGCTTTCTGAAGCTCAAATTGAGCCCGTCGAGTAACCACTATCTCACGATGTTTAATATAATGCTCAAGAATCGCTTTCAAGTTCAGCACCTGGGGATCTACGCCATCAACCAGTGCCAACATGTTCACATTGAAATTCTTCTGGAGATCAGTCATCGAATACAACGCATTCAGAACTTTCTGCGGATAAGCATCTTTCTTCAGATCGATCACGATACGAACGCCGTCTTTATCTGATTCATCACGCAAATCCTTAATCCCGGAAATTTTTTCTTCCTTAACCAAATCTGCAATTTTTATAATCAAGGCAGATTTATTGGTCTGATAGGTCATTTCAGAAACAATAATCTGAAAACTTCCCGCTTTTGTTTCGACAATATTCACACGAGCACGGGTAACAATCGGCCCCCTACCAGTAACATAGGCATTATGAATATCGCGACTGTTATACATAATCCCCCCCGTCGGAAAATCAGGACCCTTAATAAAGCCCATCAAATCATCAATAGTCGCTTCCGGATGATCAATCAGATGACAGATACCATCTACAAGTTCATTCAGGTTGTGTGGTGGGATATTCGTTGCCATTCCAACTGCAATACCCACAGTACCGTTCAATAAAAGCTGCGGGAGTTTCGCTGGCAATACAGTTGGTTCTTCATGTACACCGTCAAAGTTCGGAATAAAATCAACCGTATCTTTCTCAATATCCAAAAGCATTTCTTCGGCAATTGGAGATAATTTTGCTTCTGTATAGCGGTAAGCTGCAGCTCCGTCTCCATCCATTGAGCCGAAGTTCCCTTGTCCCCAAATAAGTGGGTACCGCAACGAAAAGTCCTGCGCCATGCGAACCATTGTGTCGTACACTGCCGTATCACCATGTGGATGATATTTTCCCAGCACTTCACCGACAACCGTCGCTGATTTTCGAAATTTTGCGCTCGAACGAAGACCTGTTGACCACATGGAATACAGAATACGTCGATGTACTGGCTTTAATCCATCCCGAACATCAGGCAAAGCCCGAGCAACAATAACACTCATAGCATAATCAAGATAGGATTGTTGAACCTCATCTGTGATATTTCGTAGTTCTATTTTACCATCATGATAGTGTGAATCCGACATAAATCTTCTCAATCAATTTAGCTAGTTTTCATTATTCTTATCTGTTCCCTCTCTAGTTTGCGGTCTTTTCCTCGCTGTCCCCCTGATTTTTTGTTCGCATCTCATTCTCAAAAAAATCTTCAACTGGGAGAGATTCGCTTCCCGCGTTGAGTTTTTCTCCTTTTTCAAGTAATTCTGAAAGAGATTTTGTTGTATCCGGAGAACTCGGGAGCACCGGCACGACCTGATTTTTTATATCTTCAATCCCATTTGTTTCTGCCATCGAGCGAAGTCCCTCCTGCACCGAAACAAACCAGATGCCCAAAATTAAAACCATGGTCACTGAAACATACCCAAACATATATCGACGACGAATATCTTCGGGTTTCTGACGAATTTCATCAATAGTGTCCCAGAGTGAGCGCATAAATACAAGTTTAGCTATTGCTCAAAAGAACGATTTCCACTGTTTTTCCTTCGAGATCCTTCTTTTTAACATTATATTTGAGAATAGCCTCTTCCGGGCAATTTCCCAACACATCGCAGAATTTCTTCACTTCGCCTAAAGATATCTTCATCCCTGGTAAGGCATAATGCATAGGAATGGTCACTTTCGGTTCAATTTTCCGAACAAGATCATCAATTTTATCTAAATCTAAAGTATCCGTCCCGTCGACTGGCATAAAAAGAATGTCGACATCTCCTAGTTTTTCAATCGTAGATGGCTCCAGCTCATGCCCCAAGGAACCAAGGAAGCACAGCCGTATTTCTTCTGATTCAATCAAAAAAATAGTGTTTCTTCCTTTTTGAACACCTTTTGCATTGTCTTTAAAACTCGGAAGTCCTACCAAGGTAATTCCATTCACGGCATATTCGCCAGGAGCGTCTAGCACCAAAGGAGAGCCCTTTAAAGCAGAGTCCTCAGCAGTATCTCGTTTTTGATGAGACAAAACGACTATATGGACCTCTCCTTGTGGGGCGCGAAGACCCGTTTCTTTATCAGGTATATCAGTAACAATAGTAATATCTTCTGTGGCTCGGCCATTCGGCTTTGTGTTTATTTTAAAGCAAAAATCACCGTAGTATTGGATATTCATAACAGGAAAAGTAGTCGATTACTTTGGGATTGTAGCACAGAAAAATGGCACTGTCGATACGTAAACAAGCCAAAAAAAAGATCCTTCGGCTTGTCAAAATAAGAAAGACCTGTTACACTGGTTTTGCTCGATGTAAAAAATACTTTTAAAACAATTGAATATCCGGGATGCTTTTAATCCCCCAGCTATCGACTTTCGATACGTTTTTTCTTTCATTTAAAGGCACCTCGCTTCGTTTGGGTGTTTTTTGTTTTTTATCCTGAGTATTCGGTTTTAATTATTATTTTTCGCTACCGAACGAAATATCAAGTAAAATCTCTATGTCCGAAGTAAAAAATACAGCCGAAGTAAGTCAAATGGAAAGTCTTCTTGCGAAGCACCTCATTGAAATCCCCAGTGTTGGTGATGTTGTTCATGGCATCGTCATGAATGTTTCCTCAAACTATGCCTTAATTGATTTGGGTGCGCTTGGAACAGGAATTGTTCTGGGAAAAGAAATGCGTGATGGGCTCGGCGCTGATGGAAAACTCAAAATAGGAGCTGAGGTCAATGCGACTTTAACAAGCTTTGAAACAGAAGAAGGCTATATTGAGCTTTCTATTCGTGAAGCCTCCTATGAAAAGTCTTGGGAAGATATCGAAGAAAAATTAAATGCTCGTGAAATCGTACAGACCAAGGTGACAGATGCCAATAAGGGCGGTCTCATGATTGAGGTGAATGGCATCAGCGGTTTCCTTCCGGTTTCCCAGCTTTCAAGTGAACATTATCCACGCGTTGAAGATGGGGACAAAAATAAAATTCTTGAATTATTGAAGAAGCTCATCGGGCAAGAAATGAGTGTTCGTATTCTTGACGCTGATCGGATTAGTGAAAAGCTGATTGTGAGCGAAAAAGCTGCTCAAAGTGAGAAGGAGCGAGAACTTATCAATCGACTTCAGGTAGGCGATATTATTGAGGGAGAAGTAAGCGGTGTTGTTGATTTTGGTGCTTTTGTGAAGTTTTCCGCTCCAGAAAATGAAACAGGGAGAAAGGCTACTGAGAAACTTGAAGGCTTGGTTCATATTTCCGAACTTGCTTGGCAACTTATCGATGATCCCCGAGAAATTATCAAGACTGGCGAGCATGTCTCAGCTAAAATTATCGGTATTGAAGATGCTCGAATTTCACTGTCCATCAAAGCACTCAAAAATGATCCTTGGGAAAAAGTGAGTGAAAAATACAAAATAGACGATGAAGTGCAAGGAAAAATCGATAAAATCAATCACTTTGGAGCATTCGTGTATCTTGATAAAGACATCCACGGACTCGCACATGTCAGCGAGTTCTCCGATGTCTATCCAGGACGCAAAATGGAAGAGGTATTTTCTACCGGAGAAACCTATGCCTGGCGTATTCTTTCCATTGAGGCAAAGAGCCATCGACTCGGTCTCCTCCCAGTCAAAGTTGGCTCAAAAGTAAAAGAAGAAAAAGCCACTCTCTAAATCTGAAAGAAAACATCCCGTTTCATGTGCGGGATGTTTTCTTCTCAACCGTATGGATACGACGCATATTTTTATTATCTCTGGCCCAGCTGGTTCCGGGAAAGACAGCATCATAGAGTGCCTCGGAAAAAATCTTCCGCTCGAACGCTTTATCACCACTACTACCCGTGCTAAACGTCCCGGTGAATCCGAGGGAAATCCGTACTACTTTGTTTCACAAAAAACATTTGATTCCTCCATACAACAAGGAGCTTTTATTGAGCATTCAATCAATGAGAATGGCGCATCTTATGGTATAAGCGCGACAGAACTTCACCGAGTTACTCAGAAGAAGGACTGTTTTGGTATTTGGCAAACAGATTGGAAAGGGGTTCAGAGTATCAAAAAAATCTTTCCTGGTATACCGGCGATTTTTATCAGCGCTCCCCTCAATATACTCGAAGAACGAATTCGCTCTCGAGATACCACCAAAGACGAATCCTACTTCCTTGAACGCATGAGTTACACCAAAGAATGGCTCAAATATATAGATATCTATGACTACGTTGTCACAAATGAACAAGGAAAGCTCGCTCAAGCCGTTGCAGACGTTGAGCAAATTCTCCGCAACCACACGGAAGTCTCTTCCCTTTAAAGCAAGGCGCGTCTTAAAACAGGTGCAAAACTTTGCTTCAGATACTCATCTTTTCGAAAAAAAAACATCTCTTCTTGTCGCGGTCTCAGGAGGACCAGACAGTGTTTGTCTCCTCGATATTTTAGATTTTCTTAAAAAAAAATATTCGACAGCACTCGCTATTGCCCATGTCAATTATCAGCTCCGGGGGAAAGAAGCTTCTGGTGAAGAACTTTTTGTACGGAAGCTAGCCGAACGCTATCAAATTCCCTGTTTTGTGAAACGGTATCCAAAGAGTTCCACGAAACACGACGAAGAATCCCTAAGAAATTTCCGCTACAATTTTTTTTCCCTTCTCTCAGAAAAAAATGGTTTTCATGCTATTGCTCTTGGCCACCACAAAAACGACCAGGCCGAAACGCTTCTCATGAATCTTCTTCGGGGATCTGGCCCGCTCGGTCTCGCTGGTATGCTTCCAAAACATGGAAAATATATCCGCCCCTTATTGAATACTTCGAGAGAAGACATCATTCAGTATCTTACTTCTTGCAAACTTTCTTTTATGCAAGATATGAGTAACACCGATAGTCACTACACGCGTAATCGTATCCGACAAGAGCTTATTCCTTTTTTGCAAGAACGATTCAATCCGAATATTATTTCCACTCTTGCTCGGTCAGCAACACTTTTTAGCGAAACTCCTCCCACACCAGAGAAACCAACGAGTACCTGCACTATTACCTACTCTCCCAGCGGTGCCAACTTCTCTCATCTTGATTTCTGCACTCTTTCAAGTCTTGCACAAAAAACACTCCTTCGTGATATTACAAAAAATCTTTCAAGGGGCACGCATACTCCAACTCAAGCAGTGCTCAATGAATTCAGAAAAGTTATTATCGCTACAAAAACACATTCTCCTTCTATGACAGCCGGACCATTGAAATGTACCCGGAATCATGATAGAGTATTCCTGTTATATTCACTCTCTTAAATATCCCTATGGAAACACTACTCAAAAATTTTTGGACGATTCTTATCGTTTTTTTCGTAGTTTCTGGTGTTTTGATTCTCATTGAAACACCCCAGAATAAACCAACCAATATTTCGCTCAGCGAGCTTGTTGATCAAATCAACCAAGGAAAAGTGAAGACGGTCTCTATCACTGGCAACGACCTCTCTATAACACTCAAAGACGACAAAAAAGAAAAGGCTTCCAAAGAGTCTGAAAGCTCTCTCACGGAAACCCTCTCTAACTATGGCGTCGACAAAGATCGACTCAAAGACGTCTCTCTCATCGTGGAAGATCCTTCCGGGGCCTCCTACTGGGCGACGCTTCTTATTCCGTTTCTTCTCCCAATTCTCCTTATCGCTGGATTTATCTGGTTTATGTTGAGACAAGCTCAGCGTGGTAATTCACAAGCTCTCTCTTTTGGAATGTCAAAAGCGCGTATCCTGGATCCGAAAGACAAGCGCAAGCGTGTTACGTTTAAAGATATCGCTGGTGCTATTGAAGCAAAGCAAGAGCTCGAAGAAATCGTTGAATTTTTGAAACATCCAAAGAAATTTCTCGCTATGGGAGCCAAGATTCCTAAGGGAGTCCTTTTGCTTGGTCCTCCAGGAACAGGGAAAACCCTGATGGCAAAAGCAGTTGCTGGCGAAGCCGGAGTCCCCTTCTTCAATATCTCTGGATCAGAATTTGTGGAAATGTTCGTTGGTGTTGGAGCCTCCCGCGTACGAGACCTTTTCAAGCAAGCAAAGAAAAATTCTCCCGCTATCGTATTTATCGATGAAATTGATGCTGTAGGTCGTCATCGTGGAGCCGGACTCGGTGGTGGTCACGACGAACGAGAACAGACTCTCAATCAGATCCTCGTTGAAATGGATGGATTTGAAACAGAAACCAGCGTCATCGTTGTTGCTGCTACTAATCGCCCTGACGTTCTTGATCCTGCGCTCCTCCGTCCCGGACGATTTGATCGTCGCGTCACTATGGATTTACCCGACATCAACGAACGCGAACAAATACTCAAAATTCATTCCAAAGGAAAGCCCGTAGCAGAATCAGTCAATGTTCGACGACTTGCAGAGAGAACTTCAGGCTTTTCTGGAGCGGATTTGGCAAATCTTGTTAACGAAGCAGCTATTCTTGCCACGCGACGTGATAAAAAAACTATTGATATGGATGAATTAATTCTGTCTATCGAGAAGGTCATTCTTGGCCCAGAACGAAAGAGTAGGGTCGTGAATCCAAAAGAAAAAGAGGTTGTTGCTTATCACGAAGGTGGCCACGCCCTCGTTGCTGCTTCGCTTCCACATGCTGATCCAGTTCACAAAGTCTCTATTGTATCCCGCGGTCACGCTGGAGGATACACGCTTGCTGTACCAAGTGAAGACAAATATCTCCACTCAGAGGCTTATTTTCTTGATGAATTAGCAACTCTCCTTGGCGGATATGCAAGTGAAAAATTAGTTTTCAATAATACTACGACAGGGCCATCCAATGATCTCGAGCGAGCAACACATATGGCACGAAGCATGGTTACTCGTTATGGAATGAGCCAGCTTGGTGCACGTACATTTGGGCATAAAGATGAGCTTGTTTTTCTTGGAAAAGAGCTCCACGAAGATCGAAACTACTCTGAAAAAACAGCCGAGCAGATCGACAATGAAGTTACCCGTCTTATCGATGAATCCCTCAAGAAAGCCACTAGTATTCTTATTAAACGCCGCGAAACACTCAATGCCATCGCGACAACTCTCTTAGAAAAAGAAACTATAGAAAAAGATGAGTTTGAAGCGCTTGTAAAATAGACTCCCTCCTTTTTCTTCTATTACCGATGACTCTCACCTCTCTCTGTTACACAGACTAAAGATTACTTCTCTTTATTTCTAGAAAGAGATACCTCCTATTTGCCAACTCTGATTTTTTCCATCTTTTTATGTCACCCTTATTTCGAGTTCAAGCACTCATTTCTCGAACTTGGTATACAACATATGCCAACCCAAGTCTTTTAGTGTTTGGATTTTTAATTTCTATCATTACGCTCTCTCTTAATAGCTCTCTCTTCCCTTACACCGAAGCGCTTACCAATGGATTCTCGGAAAATATTTTTCGTATATTTTCTCCGTTTTTCCTCGCTTTTATTTTACTCGGACTCCTTTGTAAAACACTCGCTTCAAGCCAAATTTTTATTCTCGCGGCAAGCGAATTTCTTCAACGACCAACACTCCTCACCTTTCGTCATCGTTTCAGGAGTGCTTTTGTCTACGCGGGCATAGAGATATTCTACACGCTCCTTCTTATCTTCGCCTTTATCCTCCTCGCCCTTCCTTCGATATCAGAAAAAGAGCTGGCAGGACCCTTCTCTTCTATCATAATAAACATCTCTCTTGTCATTTTTTTTATCATAGCTATTTTTACCACAATCATAAAACACCTTGTTGTTGGATATTTCTTTCTTTCCCCTATTCGTTTACGTTCAAGTCTGCAGCTTTCCACTAAACTCTTCGTTCGATATCAATACTTCTCATTTTTTTCCTTCCTTTTCATTCTTCTTTTTTCTCTCCTCTTTACAATTCTTGAGAATCTCGTTATGCTTCAATACGTATTTATCGAGCGATTTTTACCCGGAATAGCACCGGAAACGTTCATTTATACAGCGCTCTTGTTCGCATACACCTTCGTATCAGTTTTTTCTGAGGTATTTTGGCTCCATTTCTTTCTTCTTCTAACCAATAAAAAACAGAAGTCTACAGATTCTCTACCTCTTCTTCAAAAAGAACTCGGAGAAGTGTCGCCTATACCATCACAAAAAACCTTTCCGTTAGACTAAACAATCTTCAATACCCTACAATCAATCACTTCTCGTTATCTTTGTGAGTTCGTAGCTCAGCTGGTTAGAGCGCTACGTTGACATCGTAGAGGTCCCCAGTTCGAATCTGGGCGAACTCACAAAGATCATGAACTGTGACAATAGATTCGTTTTATTATTAAAAAGCACCTTTTTATGGGTGCTTTTTAATTTTCGCTTGTCTCTAAAAAATACCTCCTTAACGTCTACTCGATGAAAACGAATATCCGCTATCCTCACAAAAAATACATGATCCATCAGTAGCTCCCGTACTCGTCACTGTTTTTGACATTGAAACCGGTCTAGCTGCCTCTCTTTGTTGAGTTTCTCTTGAAAAAGCTGCCCCTATTCCCTCATTAGCAACATCATTTCCAACCTCCCTTGCAACCTGTACTCCAACATCTCCGAATTTATTTCCAATTGTTCTTTCTACGCTCCCAAGACCCTGTTGAACAAGGCGATTTACGACCTGGTTCGCGTAAGAACCAATAACCCCAACCGCTAATTCTTCCGGATTTGATGCTGCCGTAATTACATCATCGGCCATTGTTTTTACCTTAACAACCATTCCTTCAAGCAATGCCGATGGAGCAACCACTTTCCCATCTTTTTCTTTTGGTATAAATCCAGATGCTTGTGCTTTTACTTTCTGTATTTCCTCTCTTTCTGAGAGCGTGGAATAATAAAGCTCCTTTGCCTGAAAGGAAGCACCTATAGAATTATTCATTGGGTTCGTCACCATTTGATTCAGATCACGCACCGAAATCCCTCCCCTTAAACTTGGATTCAAACTCCTTGAATCAAAATCAAATCTTGGTGTCTCCTTCCGAACAGCCAGTTTCATAGATTGAGTTACCTCTGCGGCCACATTTGTTTGTCTACCAAGGCCACCTGAGAATGTTCCCACTATACCACCCACCTCAACATAATTAGACACTGAAAATGTTCCACGCATCGATGTTGTAAAAAAATCATTCATCACATCGTTCGTGTAACTCTTCGATACTCCGTAAATATATTCTTTAAAATCCGTTACAAAAAGTGGTTCGTTTCCAGAACCTCCACCAAAAGCCTTGTCAATTTGCTTATCTAACATCTTAATAGCCGCGCTTTTCAACTGCGAAAGAAGGATGCCTTCAATATACCGATCTAATCTATCTAGCATTTTCTGGACCAGTGCCGCAATCATATTTGATCCCCACATATCAGCCTGAGCAGAATGAAGAGGAACACTAAAACCAATGGTGCAAACCATGAAAATCATCAGAATATTCAGACGAATTTTTTTCCACACCATATACCATTCTTACTCAACTACAAATCTACAGGTATCAAATCTATCCCAAGTTTTTTAAATTCAGCTTGTATATCGGATGCCAAGCTTGTAGCGAAACCAAGCAAACCTTGTACTTGTGAAAGTAATGAAATTTGTCCCATCGGATCGTTCCCAACCTCACCAAAAGCATCTGCCAATCCAATAGAAAAAAGCGCTAATTGCAAAGCTTTTACATGCGTTGAGACCATATTTTCTGGAACCTCAATATCCTTAACGTTATTCAAAAAAACTTCTGCCTTTCCCTTGTTTTTCAAAAGAACAGCGAAATTCCCCGTTGAAAGGGCACTCATAATATCGCTCACCATCGAAGATGCGGCTAAATCCAAATCTCCATTATTTTTTAAGGCAATTGGCGAGTTGTTTGCTACCAAATAAGACAAGGCGGTAAGGTATTCTATTGTTGCATCCTTTTCCCTCTTTAAACATTTCTCTTCCTCTTCTGAATCCTTACATTTTATCTTTTTGATATGAATACTCTTAATATCCACCTCCGGAAATTCAACATTCACTCTTGACTGCTGGAGCAGTTGTTCAACTGAATCATTAATATCTTGCATTTTCACCGACGAATTTTCACTGGAAACATTAGACAATATGCCCACCACCTCCCGCGATGCCGCTTCTGTAACATTTGTTGTTTTTGATTCCGTTGGCATATCATCATACCCACCTCTACCAAGACCATCCTCAGGTGTACTTAATTTGTCTCCTGGCGCAGGCCTCAGTGGATCATACCCACTTTCAACTTCAATACCATCGTTATAACTATCACCATCAGTGTCTTTTACGAAAGGATCGGTGCCAAATATTCTTTCTTCCTCATCACTCAAACCATCTTGATCTGCATCACGAAAAAGAGAATATTCCTTTGTATCCTGCTCATCTGCAGAAACATAAAACCCTACTGACAAAGCCAGTAGAACAAAAAAAATAAAGCTTGTTTTTTGAGGAAAAGTAAAAATATTTTTCACAGTTTTCTTTTGAGTTATTATATCATGTCTGTTGCAAATTACGAATAGCGCAGCAGGTATCTATTTCATTTCCCTAAAAAAGTATCTTGATCTATTTTTTTTCTTTGCTGTTTTAACCTTACTCCACAAAGCATGTTAATCTCCTTATCTTTTTGTAAATATAAAATTTTGATGTCCCTTTTTTTATCTTAAGATTATATTCTTTGCTCTCCACAAAAGCACAAATAACACTTTTAGACTCTATAAACCACAGTTTCTCTTCCAAATTAAAAAACCTCTGCATTCAATATTGTTATTCAGAAAACATCCTACTGTTTTTCTATATAATGTTCCACGTGGAACATTAATGAAGTAAATGGAAATTTTACACTGACTCTTGAAATTGTTCCACGTGGAAAATATAATTTGTAATTGCTTGATAAAAACGGGAGTTCCTATCCATTCCACGTGGAACAATTTCCAATACAAGGATTCATTTGTTTACTAGATGCAATTTGTTCCACGTGGAAAAAATTGGTTCCTGACTGAAGATATCTCTCTTCCGGATATTCTTTTACCTTTTCCACGTGGAACAATTTTCGGTACATGTTTATGAGAGATGATATTCTCTCTTTGTTCCACGTGGAAAAGAAAAGCGTTTAAATCAAAAACTCAGAAACAGACTTCTTTGTGATTTGTTCCACGTGGAACGTATAAGTTAGTCATCCGGAATCAAATAGGCTGTTTAGGTCTTTTGAAGCCAGTTGTGACCCAAAAAAAGGATAAAAATTATTCTTGCCACAATCTTTGAATCCTTTTAAATCGTTTCACGTGGAACAATTCATGTATTTCGGACTGTCCTCATGAGGAATTATTCCACGTGGAACATTAATGAAGTAAATGGAAATTTTACACTGACTCTTGAAATTGTTCCACGTGGAAAATATAATTTGTAATTGCTTGATAAAAACGGGAGTTCCTATCCATTCCACGTGGAACAATTTCCAATACAAGGATTCATTTGTTTACTAGATGCAATTTGTTCCACGTGGAAAAAATTGGTTCCTGACTGAAGATATCTCTCTTCCGGATATTCTTTTACCTTTTCCACGTGGAACAATTTTCGGTACATGTTTATGAGAGATGATATTCTCTCTTTGTTCCACGTGGAAAAGAAAAGCGTTTAAATCAAAAACTCAGAAACAGACTTCTTTGTGATTTGTTCCACGTGGAACACTAAATGTAGTCTAAAATTTGATTTTATTTTATTTTTATTTTATAATATCAATTAAATAGTCCGTTAGCTCTTCCTCTCTTCTCAAAAAAATAATTATTCTCTTTCTATTTCAGAGAAAAACGATTCTCGTTACTCTTTTTATTAAAAACCTAAAAAGTTGACTCTTTGAGAAAGATTTGCCATATTGGTAATTGTCACAAACTACTGGGCCATTAGCTCATTTGGTAGAGCGCTCCCATGGCATGGGAGAGGTGACCGGTCCGAATCCGGTATGGTCCACACCCAATAATACCAATTTTTGGCTACATAAAGCCTTAAAATATAATTCCATACATCGTTGTTCTTACAAATGATGTCACTGGAAACAGAATTTTTCAGTTATTTATTAAGAAATGGTCTATTTCTAGCTACTAAAAGCGAAGGGTCCTCCCTAAAATATACCGTCTTTTTGCCTCCGTAGTTCAATGGATAGAACAAATCCGTCCTAAGGATGAAATAGAGGTTCGATTCCTCTCGAGGGCACCACGTTGGAAAAGTATGCCTGGGTTAATCTTAAGGCATTTTAAAATAGGGTTTAGGGAAAAATTGAGCCGAAACATGTTTTGATTTCGGTGGAAGAAAATTTATCAATCATAATTTTGAATGAAATTTTCGATGTAGGCAAAACTATGAACCACGTATTTCCTCGTCCAATCTTTATCCCCCTTGTGATTAGTGTCCTGCTTCTTAATTGGTATTTCATTTTTATTGCTCATAGCCTCACCTTCCTCTATTATGTCCTTTGGCTGGGAGGATTCGGTATATTTTTCTTGAAGTACCGGAAAAATATAGTCGCTCACTTGGCAAACTGGAACATTAGCCATCCAATCAAGTTTATTCTTCTTGGATATGCAGCGGTACTTACGGAAGAATTTACCGTTGCCCTCGTTCATTCTTTCACTGAAGGCTTTTCTCTGCCAGGATTTGGCCAACTCATCTTCCAATTCTGGGCGTTTAATCTTTTCGCTTTCACCGGCTTCATTTTAGGTTGGTATTTTCTCTTGAAACGCTACCGCTATTCCGCAACAGATCTCTTTTTCATCGTTGGTGCGTGGGGCCTGTTCTCTGAACACACTCTTACTTTTTTAAGAACGAATACTCTTGCGGCAATACTTTTGATTCTCCCAACAATGAGTACCTATAATTTGATAATTACTCCAGCTATCGCCAGTATTTCTCAATTTGGAGAAAAAGAAATGAATCCGTGGAAAAAATATCCTTATTCTTTCCTTGTGATATTTGCCTTTTCTGTTATCCCTGTGTTAATCTTGGCACTGCTCCGATGGCAATTCCCGGGAGCATTTCCGCCATGTGAATATATTTCTTGTTAAATGTATTCGTCTATCATACAATGATTTTTTAAGTCTACCCCACATGACACATCGCATTGAAAAAATGAATAGCCTGGTAAGAGAAATCTTCAGTGAACTACTCGACCAAGAAATTTCACTTAAACAAGGGGTCTTGGTGACTATCGCTAAGGTTGACACTACTCCAGATCTTCGGTACACTCGTGTATCGGTTTCTGTGTTTCCGGAACAGGAAGAAGGCTATGCTCTCGCTACGCTCCGACATGAACAAAGTCGTCTTCAAAAAGCACTCAACTCTAAGCTCTCAATGAAAATTCGCCCACGAATTCTAATAGAATCCGATCATACCGAACAGTCTGCGGATGTTATCGAAAAGCTTCTTCGAGAAATCAAGCGAGAAACAAGGGACAATTAAAACCGACTCTTCTCTTCTGGCTCATCGCTTTTTTGATACAGCTCTCCCTGATACGGTAAGACACAAAGCGAGAATCTCTTCTATCTATGCGTGACTTCTCCAAGGAGTGGAAAACTCTCCGTTATGTAACAAAAAATGCTTCTCGCGTGCTTCTTTTTGCCCATTCTCGACCAGACCCAGACACGGTAGGTGCGAACATAGCACTCAAATATTTTCTTGAACAAGAAGGAAAGAAGGTGGACATAGGCTGCTTTGATCATTTTCCGCCCAATCTCCGCCCTCTTTTTGACGAAAAATTCCTCCATCCCGACCTACTAGATCTTGCTTCTTATGATGCTGTCATCGCCTGCGACAGTGTCGACCGGGGTTTTGACAAGATAGCACCGCATCTTCAGCCAGAAACGGTCACCGTGCTTATTGATCATCATCCAGACATCCTCCTTTCGGGAGACATTGTCATTATTGATCCTGAATATTCATCAAGCTCCGAACTGATCTATCTTTTCCTTCAATCGGCTGGCATAACTCTAACGAAACCAGTAGCAACGGCGCTTCTTCTCGGACTTATGTTTGATACTGGAGCTTTTCAGCACGCCAATGTTACCGCTCAGGTCATGAGTATTGCTTCAGAACTCATGCAGCGTGGCGCTCCAGCCAATAGAATTGCCGAACTTATCTTTTCTAAAAAGAAAGTGGCCGCTCTGAAGCTCTGGGGGAAGGCCTTCGAGCGAGCGCGTCTTCATCCACAGAGTGGGCTTCTCACGACAGTAATTACTCAGCAAGACGTTGATGAATGTGAGGCACTTATTGATGATATCTATCAAGTCACTACTATCCTCAGCGCTGTGCCGGAAGCAAAGTATGTTTTGGTGCTTTCTGAACGAGAGAGTGGAATGGTACGTGGAAGTCTTCGCTCACTTGAACATCACGCTATTGATGTATCAGCGATTGCAAAGACTCTGGGTGGTGGTGGGCACAAACTAGCTAGTGGATTTGAAGTTCCGGGAAAAATTATCGAAACGGATTATGGCTGGCAAATAGTCCCAGAGTTTCATTAAAGTGTTGTTTTCAATAGTACTTTTTAGGATAGCTCATCTTTTTTTGTGATTATTTGTAGTTTTAAAGAATCATAAAATGAAAAGTTCATTCTCTTACTTCTCTCTTCCAAAAAAATAGATCTGCTACTCTTGAGACTTCTCTCTTCCAAAAAAAGAAAATAATTTTCGAAAAAGAGCCATGGACAAGGAAAAGATGCTCGCAGAGATACACGCTCGCCATACGAATATTTGTACATGTGCTCTTCGCGAGACAGCTACTCGTGCGGTGTGGGGGAATGGAAGCGCTCAGGCTGACATTATTTTTATCGGTGAAGCACCCGGAAAGAAAGAAGATCAGGAAGGTATTCCTTTCATTGGATCGGCTGGAAAGTTTCTCAATGAACTGCTCGCTTCTATTTCTCTGAAGCGAGAGGACATCTATATTACCAATATCGTGAAGTATCGTCCGCCTAATAATCGAGATCCACTCCCAGAAGAGAAGGTGGCCTGTAGAGAATGGCTTGTGGACGAAATTAAACTCATTCATCCGCGGCTTATCATTCCGCTTGGTCGACATGCTCTCGAGTATTTCCTCCCAGACGCACGTATTTCAGATGTTCACGGACAGATTTTTCAGAAAACGTTTTCTGATCTCGGAAAACGATCCATCATCCCGCTCTACCATCCGGCAGCCGCACTCTACAATGGAGGCTTGCGAGTCACTCTCAAAGAAGACTTCGGCAAAATTCCAGCACTCCTTAAAACTCTCAAAAAAGTATCTTCGTAAACTATTTTTTGTGGGCCAGGTGGGACTCGAACCCACATGCTTGTTCAGCACAACATTTTAAGTGTCGCGTGTATACCAATTCCACCACTGGCCCGGAGAGTATTGGGGGATTCTATTGGGTTATACAAAGGATATCCCCACCAATACACCTGCATGACTTGAGATTTTGAGGTCCGAGGCGGAATTGAACCGCCGTAAAAGGTTTTGCAGACCTGTGCCTAACCACTCGGCCATCGGACCAACTCCTCTAATGTTTAGTGTATCGAAAGGGAAGAGTTGCGTCAATAAAAGGAAAAGTCCTCCTGGAAAGGAAGACTTTTTCATCTCTTTATTTTTCCTCACTTATTCAACAACATAGGCTTCTAATGTCCTTCGGCCAAAAGCGAATGCTTCATTTTTGGTTTGCATATAGATATCCACATGATTACCCTTAATAGCACCCCCACGATCTTCACAACGACGTTCACCAATTCCTTCGATGTATATCTTAGTCCCAAAAGGAAATGCTGGCGGACAGGCGAGTGTTCGGTTCTCTGTTACGTGAAGGCCCGAAGAGGTCACTCCGTTGCTTTTTCCGCATTCATCAGCGGCAGCTGTGTATGCTGAAGCATTCACCGTGAATCGTTCTTTGGGCAAATTCGCCCATTTTTCAACCTGTTTTTCTTTCCAGCGATGCAACAATAATTCCTCTTTGCTCATTGTCTCTTCGGGAGCGGTAACCTCATTGCTATTGGTCACAATCCCAAAGCTCCATTGAAGCAGAAAAGGATCATCTGAAAATTGGTATTTTTTAAAAGATATTTCTTCTTGATTTTTATTTTGATTGTTTGTTTGGGCGTGTACGGGGATTATCGGAGTTATCAACAGGATACTCAGGATAGTTCCCATGACCCAAATACGCATAGATTACCGTTAGAATTTTATCCAGAGTCTCCCCTGAGAGCTGGGTTATCGCATTTGATAACTTACTATAATAGCATAATCTATTATTTCTGTCAATAACAAATATCTATTTTTTGCTTACATAAAGCACATTGCTACAAGGTTTCATTAATTTTCCACAAAAAAATTCTATAATCAGTTAAAATTGTATCGGCTAAAAATTCTAACTCATACATTGGATAAGCAAAAAGAAAACGGCCCCTTAAAAGCGGGCCGTCATAACTGATCAAGAGTAGTTCTGGGACAATCAATCTAGGCGAGCAACTTTATCAGACTCACCATCGGTTCAAGATCACGCGGATCAATGAGCCCGTTGCGACTCTTATAGGGGTGGTCACCAGCTGGTGGGTTCTCAATAAGAAACCACACCTTCCGAAGAAGAAGCTGTTCGCACTCCCGGCGAAAGGCACAGCGATAATCAGGATCACGAAGATCAAAGCTGGAAATACAACCCACCATGACAGTCAGCTCATCATTGTAAGCAATCCTGAACTGCTGGCTGAAGCCAAGCCCCTGGACAGCGCTGATGACGTCACGGATTTGCCGCGCCTCCGCCCTAGTAATAGATCCGGCCCGGAGCATTTCTCCGATACTTAGCTTTGGCACAACAGCCTGTGTTGAATACAAACCGCACCAAGCGTGTAGAAATGAAGTAACTCTGTTCACGGCGCACCTCTCTTTTGTAGTTAAGTTAAAAAGTTTTTCTGGAAATTTCTTCGTTAAGAAAACGCCCAGAATAAATCCTTTAAAAAACTACTCGTGTTAAAAAATGCACTTAGGCTGATTGCGAACTAAAGATATTAGCATAAATTTTTACTTTTGTCCATACAAAAAAGAGGCTTTGAATAGCCTCTTTTTAAAACCTGAGCGAGTAACGGGAGTCGAACCCGTATCTAGTCCTTGGCAAGGACTCATAATAGCCGCTATACGATACCCGCTGTGTTTTCAATGGCACTCTAGATGTGGGACTGGTTGGGATCGGACCAACGACCAAGCGGTTATGAGCCGCGCGCTCTACCACTGAGCTACAGTCCCATCGTCAAACCCGTCAGTGCCGGAGGGCAGGATTGAACTGCCGACGCAAGGATTTTCAGTCCTTCGCTCTACCACTGAGCTACTCCGGCCTCTCTATGCAAGCACTCTCTCTATTATCCACACCCTCTCCAAAAAATCAACTCTCCCGTTCAAAAACGCTAGACTCTCAAAAAGTCCTGTGGGCAATGGAGGACTCGAACCTCCGACCCTCTCGGTGTAAACGAGATGCTCTAACCAACTGAGCTAATTGCCCTTATATTTTCTCTTACAACCTTGTTTATTGTAAACGATACCGAGTAAAGAAGAAAGCTGGCTACCTTGCGAGTGAACCAGCTTTTTTTCTTGTGCCCAAGAGAGGACTTGAACCTCCAATCCCTTGCGGGAACTAGCACCTCAAGCTAGCGCGTATACCAATTCCGCCACCTGGGCTCATGAAGGATTGCTCCTTCTCTATTCCACCACAACATCACTCACAGCCTCTACGGCTTCTCCTTTTTCTTCTTTCACGCTAGAGACTTCCTTCACTTTCAGCTTCACTTCCTTCAATTTCTTGGAAAGCACTTTCACTGACTTATCACGAACAAAATACAATTTAGCGCGACGAGCACGGGTACGCTTGATGAATTCAATACGGTCAATCTGTGGTGAATACAAAGGAAGAACCAATTCCACACCCACACCGAAGGAAACTTTCCGAACGGTTATCGTTGGGGAAGAGCTCTGTCCACCGCGCAAAGCGATAACTGATCCTTGAAAGGCCTGGAGACGTTCTTTGCTCCCTTCTTTGATTTTACGAAAAATCTTCACGACATCCCCAACATGGATATCTGGAAATTGCTTCGTATCACGAATAACTTTATTAAAAGCGATAAGCTCTTGATGCATAGCCTTACAACAAAAATCGGTTTAGTGAGTTTTCCACAACAGACGAAACCACGGTTTCAACCGTGATTCCAAGGTCTCACTAGCATAACGAATTACTCGGAAACCGTCAAGCTCGCAATGAGGTTTGCGAAATCAGACGGGAGCGGGGCTTCGATATCATACATTTTCCCAAAAAGACTCAGGACAAGCCGTCCTGCGTGTAACATGTGACGAGATGCCGTCACGCTATTTGATTTTCGACGAAATCCATACAGTCGGTCCCCGATAATCGGATGCTGTATTGCAGAGAAATGAATGCGGATTTGATGCGTTCGCCCCGTTTTTGGCTTCACCAGAACAAGATCACAATTTTCGAAGCGCGTCAGAAGTTGGAAATGAGTCAGGGCTGCCCGCGCTTCAGTGTCATGGGTTGCCCGGCGAACAGAACGCTTCTCGCTATGAGGAATACGCGTAATAGGGAAGGAAATCTTTCCTGTTGGCTCAGAAAGATGCCCTTCTACAAGAGCGAAGTATGTTTTTTCTATTTCCCGCTCTTCAAAAAGCTGCTTGAGCCCAATGAAAGCCTCCTGCGTTTTCGCAATAACCAGTATCCCTGATGTCTCTTTGTCTAGACGATGTACAATACCCGGACGAAGCCGATCTCCTCCTACCTGCATAACTTGTGGACAATGCGAAATAAGCCAATCTGTTAGGGATACATCCCCATCTTGAACAGCATGCGTCAAAAGACCAGCTGGCTTGTTTACAAAAAGCACCGCTTCATCCTCAAAAAGAATCTCTGGATCAAGAACTTGTTTTGGTAAAGCTTTTTTCTTAGGCTGAAGAGGGGATAATTCCAGAGAAACCGCGTCATTCATCAGGACTTTTTTGTCAGGCTTGGTTGTTTTCTCGCCATTGTGCAGGACTTGTCCACAGGATATCATTTCTGAAATCATCGCTCTTGAGAACATTCCTGGGTTTTCCTTGTGCAAAGAAGCTGCAAGAAAGTTGTCCAGACGGATTCCCTCGTCTCGATGCTTTGCTCTGTACATTTTTTGCTCTTTTGTTGATTCCATATTAAACATATACCGTATATACCTCTTCCAGAAGGAAGGACGTTGATTATACCAGACAAATCTCTTTTTGTACAGAAAAGCTCTTCTTTTTGATCCCTCCAAAACTCACCAATAAATTCCTCAAAAAATACCTTTCCCTGTATTTTTTTCTTCTCTTTTTTTCTCTTGAAAATAAGGGCTTCTTGTGTGTATGGTTGATAAATTTATACCATATATAGTTTATTATCCTTGATTATTATTTATTCTCTATCATAATATAGAAAAAAAATGAGCCTCTTTTACGGATGTTTGACAAGAAAAAATCCGGACGGTACTCTATATTAACCTCTAAAAAAATTAAAGAAAATTCTATGCAAAATGATATGTGTTGTGGCGGAGAATGCAGCGAAAATGTCCTCCCGATTATCGGTCAGGAAGTTCCGGATCTCCAGTTTGAAATGTTTTATAAAAATGAATTCAAAAAAACACGCTTTTCTGAATTTCAAGGCAAGTGGATGGTACTTTTCTTCTACCCAGCCGATTTCACCTTTGTTTGTCCAACCGAACTCGAAGATCTCGCTCACCACTATGCAGAATTTCAACAGTTGGGTGTCGAGGTTTGCGGGGTAAGCACTGATACCGTTTTTACACACAAAGCCTGGCACGACCACTCTCCAGCTATTGCTCAGGTCACCTATCCGCTTATTGCTGATCCAACCAGTCTTCTTGCCCGATCCTTTGGTGTCTATATCGAGGATGAGGGTCTGGCTCGTCGTGGCACGTTCGTTATTGATCCTGATGGAATTTTGCAAGCCTACGAGGTCCACGCCAACAATATTGGTCGCAGTGTCGATGAACTTATCCGAAAAATAAAAGCTGCTCAATTTGTTCGCGAACACGGGGGTGAGGTTTGCCCAGCCAACTGGAAACCTGGAGCAAAAACTCTCACTCCAGGCATCGAACTTGTTGGAAAAATTTAATGTCTATGACTCCATATACACCGAAAAATTTTTCTGCTCTCCTGGGAACATCGGGGTTATCAGACATATTGCTTACCAATCACTTCGCCCTTTATGAAGGCTACGTGAAGAACGTGAATATGCTCATTGAGCTTCTCCCTGCCAAAACACCAGGCACTCCAGAGCATACCGAGCTCAAGCGTCGCTTTGGCTGGGAATGGAACGGGATGCGTCTTCATGAACTTTATTTTGAAAATCTCAACAAAGAAGAGACTCTCTCTGATCCGTCTTCTGATCTCCGAGAGAAAATCACTGCGTCATTCGGTACTTTTGAGGCTTGGTCTGAAGAATTTTTCGGTATTGCACTCATGCGAGGTATCGGATGGGTAGTGCTCACTTTGGATGAGGCTACTGGGCAGCTCTTCAACACGTGGATCAATGAACATGACGGGGGACATCTCGCTGGAAGCAAACCACTTCTCGTTTTAGACGTCTTTGAACACGCATATATCACTGATTATGGTATCAAGCGGGCTGACTATGTCACTCTCTGCAAGACCCATATTAATTGGAAAGTAGTTTCAGAACGTATTGTTCGCTCATAAAACAAGCAGTAAGAGTCAGGGATGTCTCAACTTAGGATGAGAAGCCCTGTTGAAATAAGAAGTTTGTAGTTACTTTCTCAGTATATTCTTTTTTGTGTCCGCAAAATAACTTTTAATGGCGCTCTGCCGTAATTCACAAAACTATGCCCATAGAAAAAATCCGACGACGCGATGGAGAAATCATTCCTTTTGATCGACAGCGCATTGAGCGGGCTATCGAATTGGCCTGTGATGCCATCGCTGTCACGGACAAGGCGTTTATTCCAAGTCTTACTGATGAAGTAATCCAGGATGTCGAGCGTGTCTATTCGGAAATTTTTGTCCATCGCGTCCCAACCGTTGAAGATATTCAGGATATTGTCGAACGAGAGCTCGTGAAATCCAACCGATTTGATCTGGCTAAAACATATATCCTCTACAGGGAAGAGCGAAAAAAAGAGCGAGAGGAACGTCATGAGCGTCTCGTGCGTGAGTTTGAAGAAAAGACCCTCAAGGTAATTAAGTCTGATGCATCAAGAGAATACTTCAATATTAAAAAACTGCGAGTTGTTTTTGATCGCGCCTCCAAAGGATACGAGGAAGAGTGTCGATTTGAAGACCTTATGGATTCTTTCAAAAAGAATCTCGTTGATGATATCAAGACCTCCGATATCGAAACACTTCTCGTGAAAACCTGTATCGATTTGGTCACTGTTGAGAATATTGCCTGGCAAAATATTGCTGCCCGTATTCTTCTTGGAGGACTCTACAAAAAAGCCACCAAAAATCGAGGTCTTGCTCAAAAAGATATTTACTCAGCAGCAGCATACAAAGCACATTTTGATCATTATATTGAAAAAGGACTCTATTATAAGGATTTCTACCAGTACTATTCTGAGGAAGATATTCTTGAGGCAGGAAAATGTCTCTCAAAAGAAACAGATGAAAATTACGAATACACCACCATTGTTTCTTTTATTAAGCGCTATCTTCTCAATCCAAACAAGATTATTCGGGAGCTTCCGCAAGAAATGTATCTCTCAATAGCGCTTTTCCTCGCCATTCCAGAAAAAAAAGAAGGGCGGCTTGCGCTTGCGCTTAAAATATATGAGCATTGCTCGAAACAGAGAATTTCTCTCCCGACTCCAACACTGCTTAACTCTCGTACGAACTATCATCAGCTTTCCAGCTGCTTCAAGATTAATGTCGATGATGATCTCCGCGGCATCTATCATGCTGTAGAAAATATGGCTCAGATTTCCAAGTTTGGAGGTGGAGTTGGGGTATATCTTGGAAATATTCGAGCGCGAGGCAGCTCAATTCGTGGTGTCAAAGGAATGTCTGGCGGTGTAAATCCCTGGATAAAGATCGTCAACGATACC
Organism: Candidatus Moraniibacteriota bacterium; assembly: GCA_018062205.1. GTDB lineage: Bacteria > Patescibacteriota > Minisyncoccia > Moranbacterales > UBA1568 > JAGOSP01. The sequence goes on from JAGOSP010000003.1 coordinate 38,840, forward strand.
GCCATTGCCGTCAACCAACTCGGTTCTCGATTAGGTGCCATTTCTGTCACTCTCGATATTTGGCATCTTGATATCTATGATTTTCTTGATCTTCAAACAGAGACAGGTGATATTCGAGCCAAAGCTTTTGATATTTTTCCAGCCGTTTCTATTCCAGATCTCTTTATGCGGCGTCTCCGCGAAGATCAAGATTGGACACTTTTTGATCCACGCGAGATAGAATCCCTTTACGGGAAATCACTTCAGAATCATTTTGAGAGTGACTTTGATCATTTTTACGAAGAACTCGAGCGAGATGATCGCCTCACCATGAAAAAAACAGTGAAAACGAAAGAGATATTCAAAAAATTTCTCAAAACAACTGTCGAAACTGGTATGCCTTATGTGTTTTTTCGGGATACCGTTAACCGACTCAACCCAAACAAACATGCTGGAAATATTTATTCCACGCAACTCTGTACAGAAATATGCCAAAACACTTCTGCTTCAAAATTTATTGAGGAAACCATCGAGGACGGGAAGATTGTCCTTCGTTATGAGCCAGGAGATCTCGTTGTTTGTAATCTCGCATCCATAAATATTGCCACCGTTCATACGCCAGAGGTTATCGCTGATGTTTTCCCTGTACTCATGCGCGTGCTTGATAATGTCATCACTCTTAATTATTATCCTATCAAAGAGGCCGAGAGAACTGCCCTTCGCTATCGAAGCGTAGGGGTTGGATATCTCGGACTCGCTGAATATCTTGCTACACGAAAAATTGCCTACGATACCGAAGAAGCTCGGACGGAAACCGACCGTCTTTTTGAGCGCTATGCATTTCATACCTATCGCTCTTCAGTTGATCTTGCGAAAGAAAGGGGGAGTTATTCTCTTTTTAAGGGCAGCGAATATTCCAAAGGCCGTTTGCTTGGGCGCGAACTCTCCTGGTACGAACAAAATACCCCATTTGCAAAAGAATGGAAGGCGTTGTTTATCGATATGAAACAGCATGGCGTTCGTTTTGCCTACCACACAGCTCCCGCTCCAAACACCTCAACTGCAGGTGTCGTTGGCACTACCGCCGCATTACTCCCAATCTATAAGCGATACTTCATCGAAACAAATCTTTCTGCGCCGACTATTCGAGTTGCACCAAAACTCTCCAAAGAGAACTTCTGGTTCTACAAAGAATACATTCATGTTGATATGAGCGATGTCATTGATTTGATTGCTGTTGTCTACAAATGGGTTGACCAATCTATTAGTTTTGAGTGGATGATTGATCCTTCTCACGTCAGTCCGGCGCAACTCTACGGCTACTATATGCAGGCCTGGGAAAAAGAAATCAAAACAGTCTACTACGTGCGAAGTCTTTCTGGCGAAGTAAAAGATGATTGTGTTAGCTGTAGTGGTTAATACTCTTTATACTCTCACAGAGACAAAGATTTCTTTTCTTTCGTCATTCGCGCAAAATATACGAAATGGTCTAATTTTAAGAGTCTTAGCATACTTCTTTTTTCGCTTATCTCAAGGACAATTTGATATATACCGCGAGAAATACAAAAAATCTTTTCTTCATTCATTCATTACCACTCAGATGACTATGCCAGAAATACTCCACGCCAATAAGCTCTTCAACCCAAAAGGAAACGACGCTACTGAATGTCGAACTATCATTAAAGGTGCTACCACTGGGCTCTTCAACCTCAATGCCACAAAATACCCCTGGGCAAAATCGCTATACCAAGTCATGATTGGAAATTTTTGGGTTCCCGAAAAAGTTTCTGGGTTAAAAGATGATGCACGTATGTTTCATAACGATCTTTCGGCTGAGGAACAACGCGCCTACAAAGGGATCCTCTCTTTTCTGATTTTTTTGGACTCCATCCAAACGGTCAATCTCCCTCATTTTTCTGACTATATCACCTCACCGGAAGTCAATCTTATTCTTTCTATCCAGGCATACCAAGAAGCGATTCATTCGCAGTCCTACGCTACCATACTCGAAACAGTTGTGGAGAGCAAAGAGCGAGATGAAATCTATTACTTTTGGCGAACCGACAGCATCCTCCTTCATCGCAATGAATACATCGGGCAAATATACCAAGACTTCATCAACCAGCCTTCTGATAAGAACTTCTTTCGTGGTATTGTCGCTAATTTTCTTCTTGAATCAATTTATTTCTACAACGGGTTCGCCTTCTTTGATACCTTGGTATACCACATGAAGATGCTTGCTACTGGTCGTATGATTGCCTATATCCGTCGCGACGAGCTCACCCACGTCACTATATTTGCCAATATTATTCGTGATATCAAGAAAGAGTTCCCCGAACTCTATGACGAAGCGCTTATTCTCAGCATGATGGATGAAGCCGTAAAACAAGAAATTGAGTGGAGCCAACATATACTCGGAACAAAAATCCCCGGAATAAACGGCGAGACCACTGAAAACTACACGAAATGGCTCGCGAACAAGCGACTTGCTATGCTCAATATTGACCCCCTTTATCCAGATACCATAGACAATCCCTACAAACATTTGGATCGACTTCAAGATGTCAACAGCGATAAGGGGAATTTCTTTGAGACAACCGTCGTCAATTATACGCAGTCGACAAGTATGAATGGCAGCTGGGACTTCTAAAATTTCCTTTTGTCCATCATGACAATAAAAAAAGATACCTTACTGAAAAGGTATCTTTTTTTATTGGAAAACACTTTATGCTATACTGAGGAAAAATATCTATGCGTTCAATACATTCTTCTTTCACTCTATTTTTTCTTGTTTTTTCATTTGGCTTCCTTGTGCTTACTTCAGATGTTCAAGCTGAGGTCTTTAGCCCCGATGAATGCAAGGCGGTGCTTGGGACATGCAAAAGATCTATTTTTTGGAGCAACTGTTCAGGAGAGGAAACTGAAGTGGCTAAATGCAATGTAAATGCCGAAAGCTGTTGTAAGATTATAAAAGATGCGGGCGGTACGGTTCTTTCCGGGGCAAGCGCTTTAACTCAATTCCAAAGAGATTTAGATGGGGGATATTATACCGCCGCCCTTGAAACGGCCCCTGTAAAATCTGGCGCTGGCATGGTCGCCTCTGGGCCGCCACCTTCATCTACCAGTGGCACTGGAGCAGGCAACTTCAACTACACATTGCTCGAAAAAATACCCGGGCAAGAGAGCGCCACGGGGAGCCTCCCTGGTTATCTGCAGGCGATTCTCAATGCCACTATGATGATTATTGTTCTCTCAGCTGTCTTTATGATTTCAGTTGGTGGTTTTCTTTATCTCACAAGCGCTGGAAATACTTCTCGAGCCGGGCAAGCCAAAAATATCATCACTGATGCCATTTTTGGTCTCATCCTTGCACTTGTTGCCTATCTCGTTCTCTATATTATCAACCCAGATCTTATCACTCTTCGCCTTGATTCACTTTCGACTACTTCTGCTCCAAGCGGTACCTCTCCAACAGGCGCTCCTATACCAACTTCTGAGGACGTCTACGCGCACGCAGATGCTGTTGCAGTACTCAGCGCAAAAGGGATTAACGTGACTAGCTCTGGAAGTTGTAGCGATCCAAAAAGAAAAGAGTGTACCAGCCTCGATGGCATCCCGAAAAGTACTATCGCCAACGTTATCGCCCTCAAAGAAAAATCTGGCTGCTCTTTCAATATAACCGGAGGGACCGAAACTGGGCATGCGACTCATGGGGCAGGAAGATCCATTGTTGATGTCAGCGAGGCACCTTGTCTTGAAAATGTCTTTCGTAATCAAAAACCCTCCCTCGGTAGTCAATACAATATTCAATCTATTTGCGCCGACTCTACTAGTCGTGAAGCAGCCTACGGGTGTAGTTATGTCGAACCTCAACCTCATTTTCATATTCAATTCACCACCTAGCTTTATTTCATGAAGATTTTCTTTGGTGTGAGTGTTGGAATTTTTTGTATTCTCCTTATTTTCTGGGGAGTGTATAATTTTGGTTTCAAAAATAATCCCAATGTAGCGACTGTTTCAGAATCGGGAACTATTATTAAGGAGGCATCTCCTCTGGATATCTTCAAGGCATCTACCAATATTACGCCGATAATTCAGGAGCGAGTTCTCAGCGCAGCTACAGATGGTCGTTCTCTCTTCTTTTATTCCCTTGACGAACAAGCCTTTAGGCAGGCCACCCTGAACGGAAAGGATAGAGAAACCCTTCTTTCAAACTTACCCGGAATTCCTACTCGTATTGTGTGGTCACCTTCGAGAGAAAAAGCGCTGGTTCATATTAAACTTTCAGATAACTCCTCTCTCTGGCACACTGCTGATCTCACATTAAAAACGCTTATCCCTCTCAAGCCAGAGATGACGAGGGTGGTTTGGGATAATACGGGCAGTAAAATATTTTATCAATATACTGATCCAAAAACAGGAGCAAGGAGTCTGAATATTGCTTCACCAGATGGAAAAGACTGGAAAAATATTACTGCTCTTGGTACCAAAGAATTTTTTCTTGCTCCGGTGCCATCTAGCGTGCTCGTGAGTTTCTGGCAGCGACCTGGTGCCCGAGAAAAGGGCTCTCTGAGTACCGTCGCTCTCACAGGTGGTATTTCTCAGACGATTCTCTCTGATCGGTTTGGCGCTGATTTTTTATGGTCTCCGACAGGGAATCAGGTCCTTGTGAGCACCACAGACTCCTCTCACCCAGAGAAATCACTTCTCTCAATTATGAACGCTACCGGCGGGGAGTTACGAACACTTGAAAATGCTGTATCATTTATTGGAAAAGCGACCTGGTCAAAAAATGGACATACTATTTATTATGCTCTCCCAGGATCTCTTCCTGAATCCACTATCCTGCCAAATGATTACTATGAAAAAAACCTTCACTCACAAGATTCTTTCTGGCGGATAGACACTAAAAATAATAAGACCGAGCGATTAGTCGACCTGAAAGATCTCACAGAGGCTTATGATGCAAGCGAGCTCTTCTTGTCTTCCAAAGAAGATTCCCTTTATTTCATTGAACGGAAAAGTCAAAAGCTTTACCAGATTGAATTCTAAAAAATTTTGCTTTTTCTTAGGAACAGCTCCCCTTCTTCCGAAGAAGCATTCCTGAAAATAAGGCTAATTCTAGCCAGAAAAGAAAACAAAACTCAGCCCGAAAATAAGGAACATCAAATAATCCCGAAACAAAAAGCCCAAAGAAAAGCGCTCCCATGAGTGCTTTTTCTTTTTTTGAAGGTATTTCTTTTAATGCAGAAAAAAGAAAGAAGCAAAGCCAGATACTAGCAATCGCTCCTAAAATTCCAGAGGAAAGCCACAATGCGAAAAAGAGATTATGCGGATGAGGGACAGCCCACTCGAGATATGGTGGGTAAAAGCGCTGATATTCAAGATACGTTGACTGAAAACGGCCTGGTCCGATACCAGTGGCAGGGGAGTCTTGCAACATTTTAATTGCCGCGCTCCAAATCATTTTTCTTGACGAAAACGACGAGCGCTCATCGCCCGTTATAAGCGACGTCCATTTTTCTGCTCCCCTTTCGCCATTCACAAACAAAAGCCCTCCTATGAAAAGAGCGCCTAATATCATTATTCTCAATGCTGGACCCTTCCAATGCACATATTCACGAGATATCCACAAAAAAACCACTCCAGCCAGGAAAGCAGCCAAGAAAGCACTGTATGATTGCGTCGCCAGAAATGCTGTCATAACCACCCCCCACGAAATACCTTCAAAAAAAGAAGTCCTTTTTCTCTTCAAAACAAGAAATGCCGACCAAAGAATTACTCCGGGGAGGAGGAGCATCGCCAAAAGATTCGGCGAATCAAACCAGGCGTTCAAACGAGAGTCGTAAGTCAATCCGTGGGAAAACACAGAAAAGAGAGCGGTAGCTGCCACCGAAAAAAACATCCAGCGAAGATGCCACAACAGACGGCTTCGACATTCAAACTCGCTCAAAGCAGATGTTGCGAAAAGCCAAAATAATACAGGAAAAAAGAAAAAGCTTTTTAATTGGCCAAGGCCAATCAACGTTCCAGGGTTGAAAAGAAAAGAAATCCCCGCTCCACAAAAGAGAATCAACGAAAAAATAGCAATTTTTTGAGTAAATTGCTCGCTAAAAATTTTGTATGTGTCTTTAGTAAACAAAAAAGGGAATGCTACTAACAAGATTATTTCTATTGGATACAGGGGTATCCCGAAAGGAAGCAGCTGCACCGAAGAAAATGGGAGCAACCAAACGCACGCTATAACGATAAAAAGAGGATTATTTTTGTTCATAAGACATATTTCCCAAGGCTAAAACAAAAAGAAGTATCGGCAAGATTTGGACAGAAAAAAGAGGCGTCTCGACCATCGAATGTCCAAAAAAAATCAACAATGAACAAAAAATGGCTAAAGAAAAGCCTTTCGGCCTCTGTTCGCTTTGAGTATACGCCAGAATTATAGTTCGAAGAAAGAAGAAAAGAAGGAAAAGCGTCCCGATAACCCCTATTTCAACAGCGAGATCTAGCCAAAGATTGTGCACATAGATTGGATCGCGCCGATCCGCTGACGGCTTTACAATGAGTGGATAATTTCCTAATCCGACACCTGTCCAGAAATGCTCTCCTATATGCGTCACCGCTTCCTGATACAGGCTCATCCGGATAGAAACAGATGTGTCCTCTTGAGAAAAACTTGACCAAAAACGCTCACTAACAGGGTTCGGTAAAAAAAGGAAAACTCCAAGAAAACCCAGTCCTAAGAATAGTTTTCTTAAGTTCGTATTTTGCTGAGAAAGGAAATAAACCAGAAGCCCGAGAAGAGCGAATGTAAGACCGAGATATGCTCCGCGAGAGAATGTCAGAAGATCGGCAACAAAAATAATGCTGGCCGCCCACCGCCAAAGTGCTCTTTTTTCATTCCAAGCAAAGAATACTGCGAAAGGAAAGGCGATCCCTAAAAAAAATGCGTGCATATGCGGATCTGGGAAAAAAGCTGATGCACGCATTATTGTTTCCCCAGAAAGATTGGCGAGGAGACTCGGGTATTCCGCTACCACAGAGGAAAAGGCATCCCCCAAGAAAAAAGGGAGTAGGTTTTTTGTCCACCAGGAAAAAAGGGTTTCTGCGGAAACAAAAAATTGTAGTCCCACCTGCACACAACCGACTATCGCTGAAAAAAATGCCCCTAAAACAAAAGATTGGGCGAGAATAACACCTCGATACCGACTCACGGTTAACTTCTCAATAAACACGAGATAAAGGGGAAGAAATGAGATTAAAAAGAAGAGCTTTCTCCATGCCCACGATGTCTCATTCGCAAAAAACACAGACAATCCAAGAAAAAAACAGAAAGAGAGGAGCGCTGCTGTTTGCAAATCCCATGGAATTCGAAATGTTCTCCGAAAAATACCTCGAAAAAACCATACCAGGAAAATTATCACCGCGGAGAACCGTGCCAAGGGGAGGTCTATTCCGGCCACGGGAGACAAGGCAAACTGAAACGGAAGGAAAAAAAGAAAAAATCGCAGAATAAACATGTCTTTCAAGAAAAGAGTAATCGGCAGAATCGGCAGAATCGGAATACAGAAAGCCATGCAGGACCATAGTATTTTTGAATATAACGATCCTGCGAAGCGTAATAATACTTTTTCTGTTTTTCTTTTCCCTCAATATGGCTCGCTCCTCCACGATGTGAAAAATAAACCATATCATTTCGCCTTATCTCCAGCCCTTTTCCTTTTGCCCGACGACAAAAATCGACATCCTCGTAATAAAGAAAATATTTTTCATCAAAACCATTGAGTGAATCGAAGTCTGTCTTTCGAATAGCAAACGCCGCGCCGCTCACCCATCCAAGAGACTTCCGGCTGAAAAAAGCCCATATTTTTGCAAAAGGAAATATATTTTGCAAAAATATCCCCCACGGGGAAACAATCCGCCCGCTACTCCACGGCTCTTCATGTCCATATCGAAGAAGAATCGGTGCCATAATTATTGGCTCATTTCCAAAAAAATCTTGCTTCCACGAAGAGGCGGGGGCTGCCGAAAGAAAACGCACATCTGGATTAAGAAAAAAGACAATATCACCTCGTGCCGCCTGAACACCGCGATTACACGCACAGGCAAACCCAATATTCTCTTTTGTTTCAAGAATACGAACAAAGCCTATCTTCTGAAACATTTTTTGGAGAAGGAGCGATTCTTCTTTGTCGTTATTTATAATAATGAATTCTCCTTGTGTAAAAAAATCTGGTGGAAAACTCCGAAACATCCGCCCAAGCGCAGTGGCACTTCGATAATTCACGGTAATGAAAGAATATTTCGGATTAGCGCATTTTTTGGAAAAAATCCCCATAAGCCTGCCGTACAAGAGCAGCTTCCTTTCCTCCCCAAAGCAAGCAATCTAGCCAATTTTTTAGTCTCCGTATTGTAGCATAAATTCTCATGTATCCCATCGTTACGCCAGATGCATGCTTGAAGAAGAAAAAAAGGCCGGAATAAACCAAATGATAGACTTTCTTTGGATGAATTTGGCTTACTTCTCCGTGATCAACAAGCGCTGCGGGAACCGCCAACAGCTGGAAACCTGCCTTTTTCGCTCTCACGCTGAAATCAGCGTCCTCATAATATAAGAAAAATTTCTCATCAAACCCCCCAATTATTCCCACGGCTTCCATGGGAATAAAAAGTGCACAGCCAGTGAGAAAGTCCTCGTTCCTCTTCTGTGGACATATTTTCTGCCGATGCAAAGCTCTCATGCGCCACCAAGAAAGACTTCCTCCTGAAAACCATACACCCCCAGCCTTATCAAAAATAATTGGCGAAAGAAGTGCCTTCGGCATATCTCTTGTCGCAAGAAGAAGCGCCCTTAAGGCATATTGTCTCGCTCGAGCGTCTGGGTTAAAAAGCCAAGCATGAGTCGCTTGTAATTCCTGCGCTTTTTTTAGTCCCTGATTAACCGCCCTTGCAAATCCAACATTCTCAGAATTACGGATAACAACAAGTTGGGGGAAATCTTTTTCTGCTAAACAGAGCGAGTCGTCCTGAGAAGCGTTATCGACTACAATTAATATATTTGGAGCCCTCTCAAGCTGTACTAAAGACCAGAGAGCACCCTGAAGATCATCTCCGCTCTCATAGTTCACCAAAATAGCTGCCACCATCTCTGAGTAAATATTTTGTTCCATATTCTTCTTTCAAAATGCTCAACAAGGAAAAGAAAGGCTTTCGCCCTCCTCAAACCAAGGGTAATCATCAAATAAACACTGTGAGCTGCCAAAAAATTAGGGGCTAACTGGTATTTCGGCTAAATCATCCTCTCCTTTCGAAAAAAGGCTCATCACTTCATCGGAAGAAATAGCGCGCGTTGTCCACAAAAGACCCGCATAAACGACCAAGGAGACACTCCCGGCGACAACAAATGGTGCCCCAGAAAGAAAATACAAGGCAAGCGCCATACCACAAGCTGATAATAATACCTTGCCTATACCAGCAAATTGAGGAAAGAAGTGAAGGTTTCGGTATACCAAAAAGCCAGTCAGTGTCACGACAAGGCCTTCGGTTAGAACGGCGGCTGTTGCGGCTCCAAAATATGAATAACGAGAAACAATAAACAGATTAAAGATAATATTGAATGCTGCTACAAAAAGCAGGGCCTGCATAAGCTTTTTTTGCATATGTCCGACTATTAGTATCATATTAAAAAAGTGCCCGAAGAAAATACACGCTAGAGAAAAAACAAGGATGCGTAATACAGGAATTGAGGCAGAGAATTCAGGCCCGCTGATAATGTGTACAATATCCTTAGCCAAGAAAAAAGTGCCCAGCACAACAGGAAGCACAATAATCACGAATACTTTAAATGTTTTATTAGCTATCTCCCTAAATTTTTTCTTATCTGAGATAAAGTATCGAGCAAGTAAGGGGAGAATCAGGCCGGCAAGCATCGCAGGGAAGAAGACGAGATTTTCAATAATTTTATAAGCAACGTTGTAAATACCAACATCTGCACTTGTTTGAAAAAGAGAAAGGAGAATAGTATCAGTCTTAAAATAAGCAAATGTAATAATAGCGGTGGCCCCCATTGGTAAAGATTCCTTCAGAAAATCCTTCCAAAACAAAAGATTGAACTGCGGAACGAAATGTACGAATCTGCGACTAACGATTAATACTGTTACAATATTAAAGGCAAGCGCAACTAAAACAGAAAAAACTATCGGCAAAAAACCAAGGTCAAACTTCACGATAAGAGCAATCAGACTTACCTGAATAAGCTTGCCAACAAATTCTGCCATAGCAACTCTGTCCATAGCGATCCTCTTCTGGAATATACCATTCATTACAGAAGACATAGAGCTAAATAAGGACGCACAGGCCACGATAAGAATCCCCCATTTTACTTCAGTTGAATACTCAAAGAAGAAAATGATGGCTGGAGCTATTATTATGAGAATTGCCGAACTTATAAGCCGTAAACCAACAATATTTCCAAGAATTTTTTTTTCGTCAGCACCTTCTTTCGCTATTTCTCGAGCAGTTACCTGGCCAAGGCCAAGGTCTCCAATAGCGGAAAAAAATGAAAAAAAAGCCAACACTGTTGCGTATTTTCCAAACCCATCCTGTCCAAGATACCCGGTGATTAATCGCACAAGAAAAAGCGACAGTATCACTGTTGATACCACCTTAAGTACAGAATTAAAAATCACATTATAAGCGAGTTTGCGTACGATGGCCATGCGTCTAGGATACCTTATTCTGCAGTTTCTGGCACGTCATCAGAAGAAATCTTCGGACGGATAAAAATTTTTCTTTGGTCTCCCGTCCCAACACTTTCTGTTTTTACTTTTGGATGCCCAGAGAGATATCGATGTACCAGCTTCCTTTCGAAAGAAAACATCGGCCGCAATGCTACAGAAGCATTTTGTGAAAGTGTCTCTACGACGGCCTTATCTACATCCTGGAAAAGAAGTACTTCTTTTTCCTTCATATAATCGTTAATATCAAGCGTCACTCCGGATACAGTGCTGCCATTTTTTCGATACAAAGCCCGGAAAAGATGCTGGAGAGCAGCTAAATTCGCCCCTCTTTGCCCAATCAAGAAATGCTGGTCTTCTTTTACTGAAAACGCAACCCGAAGAGCGCCCTCTTCAAGAATATCTTCAGAAATAGTCACTTCAGCTTGAAAACCAAGTTTTTGCGCTAATTCCACTGCTAACTCTCGAATATTCTTCATATCTTCTGATGTTGCTTGCATAGATGTGCTTTCATTACGCGATTATCTATTTCTTTGCCTTCTGAAGGTTGAGTATATACTGTTGCTGCCCGATCATAAAGAGTGTTGAGACAAGCCAATATAAAGTCAGCGCCGAAGCCAACTTGATACCAAAGATAAGGATCATGGCTGGCATAATAATCAACATCTGCTTATTCATTATTGACGCAATGTCTGGCTCTCCTGTAGTATCCTTTTCTGTTTGTTTTGGCTGAGCCGCAATCATCATTTTTAGTTGAAAATACTGGGCAACAGCGGTCATCACAGCGAGAACAACGCTCGGAGCTGTTAAATCAAGAAAGTGGAGAAAAAAATGGTTGATAGATTCTGGATACGAAACAAATGAATACATATCAGCTCCATTCACCATGAAGCCACCCCCCGATGTGTTAAAGATAATCCGATAAATAGCGAAAAAGAAGAACATTTGAATAATCAAAGGCAGACACCCCCCAAACGGGTTCACCTTGTTCTCCTTATAAAAATTCATAATCTCCCGTGTCTGCTTTTCCTTATCATCTTTGTATTTCTTTTGCAAAGCCTTAATTTTTGGCTGGACTTCTTGTAATTTTTTTTGTGATTCGATTTGCTTGTTTGTAAGCGGGATAAGAACCGTTTTCAGCAAAACTGTTGTCAAAATAATCGCAATACCAAAATCATGCCACGCAACATCATAGAAAAAAATGATGATGTTATATAGTGGCTTATAAAATATTTCGTGAAAAAAATCGCTAAACATACTCTATTAATACCCTTAACTTAATAAATTTTCCTGAAAATCAAAGACAAAGAAACTTCCAATGCTTCCTGAGAAAATCGTATTGGTTTCTTTGTTACAAAAACAACTACATTATACCCTTCTGGCCACTTTTTTTGAAGCGACCGTGTTGCTTCTCGCGCCAAACGCTTAAATCGGTTTCGATTACTCGCCTTTTTTGCGTACTTTTTTGCGATAAGAAACGAGAATTTTGTCTCCTTAAGATTATTTTTTTGGAAACGAACACCAATATCCATGACAAAAAGAGGCTTCCCTTTGCGGAAAACCTCGTCAATATCTTCTTTGTGTAGCCGATTTGCTGACGGAAGCATACGGTTTTTTAGACCATGGTTAGTCTCTTTCGCCCAATGCGCCGTCGATTCTTAATGACGTTTCGACCATCAGAAGTATTCATGCGCTTCAAAAAGCCATGACGACGAGTTCTCCGACGAGTTTTCGGCTGATATGTACGCTTCATAGCCAATACCTTAATTCAAGCACTTGACAACTCTATCAGTCTTTCAAAAAAAAATCAAGTCTCCTGTTATCCACTATAAACTCCCATTAATCCACATCATCAAAGACCGTGTTCTCTGGAAAAGGAAAAAACTACGTGCTATAATAGCATTTACTCACAAAAATACCCTCGTCAAACCAGTCGCAAGCGCTTCTTATACTATAAAATGTGCATTTGTGGATAATTCGAATCTCATCCCGTTTGAAGCGCTTTGGAAAGCTGTCCTTGATCAGATTGAACTTTCAATCTCTCGAGCAAATTTTGTCACTTGGTTTAAAAACACTTCTATTCTCTCTTTAGAAAACGGGAAAGTTATTATTGGCGTCCCAAATGGTTTTGCAAAAGAGTGGCTAGAAAATAAATACAATCACTACCTTCTTCGTGCCTTCCACTCCGTACAAAGTGAGGTTTCTGAAATTCATTGCCAAATTACCCCTGATAAACCAATCACACCCGCACTCCCTCGCGAACCCATACGTTCTCTTGATATGATACAACGGCCGTCTCTTGATGGTTTTTTGCGAAAAAAACTCACTGGATCACCTTCTGTTCGGCCACAACTTGAGTTTTCGCAAGAAAAGCCACACAACAATAATCTTAATACACGCTACCTTTTTGAAAATTTCATCGTAGCTGAAAATAATGAGCTCGCAAAAGCAGCCTGTTATGCTGTTTCTCAAAATCTTGGAACTACTTACAACCCACTTTTTATTTACGGAGGGGTTGGACTCGGAAAAACACACCTTCTTCAATCAATCGGTAATGAAATATCCCAACATTTTCCGGAAAAGAAAATAAAATATATCACATCCGAGCGCTTTACTACCGAACTTATCGACTCAATAAAAACTCAAAAAACCGACCAATTTAAGGAATATTACCAACAAATGGATCTTCTTATCATTGATGATGTCCAATTTCTTTCTGGAAAAGAAAAAACCCAAATAGAATTCTTTCATATTTTTAATGCTCTCTATCAGTTGAACAAACAAATTGTTATTTCAAGCGATCGCCCACCAAAGGCGATCGCCACCCTTGAGGATCGTCTTCGGTCTCGATTTGAGGGAGGTATGATTACCGATATTAGTCGCCCAAACCTCGAAACCCGTATCGCTATTCTTGAAGCAAAGGCTCATGAGCGAAATATTTCTATTGATGAACATTCAATACGGTTTATTGCTGAACATATCACCCAAAATATCCGAGAGCTCGAAGGTGCCCTCAATAGAATTCATGCTTTTTCTGAATTCCACAAAATACCCACTACCCTTGCTGTAACAACAAGAGTATTAGAGCAATTAATAGAAAATAATAGAAAAAGTATTAAATCTGAAGATATATTTCGTGTCATAATTGATTACTATGGCGTATCCGAAGAAAGCCTCATTAAAAAAGGACGTAAAAAAGAAATTGTTCATTCTCGACAAATGACAATGTATCTTCTTCGAAATGAGCTCCAAATGTCACTTGCTTCTATTGGTACAGCTTTAGGAGGAAGAGATCACACAACAGTGCTTCATGCTTGTGAAAAAATAGAAAAAGGCCTCCACGAAAACATCCGCCTAAAAGAAGAGCTCAACACCCTTAAAGAGCGCCTTTATTATGCTACCTGTGGATAATTATGTATAAACACGCTTTTTACCTGGACATCGCCTCTATAATTCCATTTTATCTGTGGAAAAAATAGAATACTTTTTATTCACATTCCTCTATGATTAATTATCCTCGTTTTTATCCCACTCAATATTCAAATAAACTAACTCGTATTTCCTTCCAAAGAAGGAAGAAACAGACTTATCAACTTATCCACACTCCTAATAATAATAAGACTTTTTTTAAAAAATGGATTAATTCTTACTAAAGAAAAATCTCCCTTAATTCAAATTGTTTAAATATTTCTATGAAACTTATTTGTACCCAAGAAAATCTTTCCCGATCAATCACTTACCTTGAGCGTATCACAGGGAAACAATCAACATTACCTATATTGAGTAATATTCTTATTGAGGCTGAAAATGGGCGATTAAAACTCTCAGCAACTAATCTTGAGATTGGGGTAATTGTTAATATTGGTGCAAAAATAGAAGAAGAGGGAAAGATAACTATTCCAGCTAAACTTATAGGAAGTTTTATACATAATCTTCCTTCTGGGGATATTTTAAATCTTCAAACGGAACAATCATCCCTTGTTATTCAAAGCACACAATATGAGGGGAAAATTAAAGGTATGGATGGAAAGGATTTTCCTATCATCCCTTGTTTTCAGGGCGAAGAATACCCATTTGTTTTTCCAGCTCAGTTTTTTAAAAACGCTCTTTCACAGATACTTTTTTGTGTAAGTCAAAATGAATCGCGAATGGAATTAACAGGGGTGAATGTTTCTTTTGAAGAGAAATTCCTTTATTTAGCCGCCACAGATAGTTTTCGATTGGCTGAACAGACGTTTGAGCTTCCTTATGAAACACCGTCTACGCAGTCATTTATTATTCCAAGTGCAACATGTCAGGAGTTGCTTCGGATTATCACCCAGGAGAGCAAGGAGGTATTTGTAGCAATTGAAGAAAATCAGGCATTTTTTGAGGTGGATGGAGTAAAGATTGTTTCTCGGCTTATACATGGGAAATATCCTGATTATAAACAAATTATACCCATATCATTTCTTTCAACGTATCAAATAAAAAGGGAGGAGCTTGTTCGCGCTGTAAAAATAACCAGCGTACTCTCTTCATATAATGCAGGAGAAATAACAATACGATTTACGGCTGGTTCTTCGGAGTGTAGTATTGAAGCGGTTTCTCAGGAAGTAGGTCAAAATAAAGCTCGTGTTCGTATTGAAAATCAATCAGGTGAAGATTTAGAACAAATTTTTACTTTTAATCCGCGGTATGTTCTCGAGGGTTTAAACGCTTTTAAAGGAGAGTATGTTGTTTTTCATATAAACAATGCAACATCACCGGTAGTGTTGCGAGAAAAAGAGGGAGAGAAAGAAAAGGCACAATACTTCTATATCATGATGCCGGTACGAAAGTAGCAGAATATATGCGTTCACTAAAGGATTTGACAGTCAAGAGTGGGGGGTGGATTCAAGAGGAGCGGAAACTTGATGATAAGACCGTGTTTTTTGCGTTTGAGAAGGTGATTGGAGAGTGGTACGGAATGAAAGGAAGAGAGAATATTTTTCCAGAACACTGGACTGATGGAGCTCTGCTTATTCGAGTTCGAAGTTCACTTTGGTTGAACGAACTTCTTTTAGAGAAAGAAAAACTTCAACGGGCAGTGAACGTTTTTTTGGGAGGAGAACCGGTAAAACAAATCACTTTTAAACGGGGATAAAAAAGAGGTGTAAAAAAATCTCTCTAAAATACGTATTTTTTTAGAAGTTCGCTTGAATTTTTCCGGAATCCGAAGCGGTGTTCCCGTTTTGATCAGTCACTTCTACGGAGACGGTTAAATCTGAACCATTTTTATCGATTGGGACTGAATAAGAAATTGAATAAGGCTTCGATGAAGTTGACCCAATCTCATTTCCATTAATAGAATATCGGACCGATTTAATTCCGTAGGCTGCGTCAACAGAAACGGTGAGGCTAATGTTTTGTGAATTGTGAGAGCCAGCGGACGTGAAGCGAATTTTTGGTTCAAAACCACTAAAATCACTTGCTTTACAATCATCCTTTGGGGGTTCATCAAGAATAACCCCTTTTTTGTCAGAGTAATAATCTTTTACCCCTTTCTCCCAGTTTTTATATTGAGAATCTCGGTCGGGTTTGTCGGGAATTGGTCCGCGCGGATCATCTCGGTTGATATAGAAGAGAATATCATGAGGGCTGATAAAATCTTTTTTTTCAACATCTTTGCTCCGGCAGTATTTATTGGCTTTACAATACTTATTTTTTTCTCCAGGAATTTCGCATACCTTAAGGCCTTCTTTTTGCTCCAGTTTTCCGGCAAGCATCGATTTATTTGTTTGCCCTTCACCATCACCGATTTCATCATCAGGATTATATTTTGGAAATTCTTCGGTAGCAGTGTTTACCAGAATTTTTTCTAGAAAAGCGCGCCAAATTGGAGCAGCGACATTTACTCCATCAGCACCTTCAGTCATGGGGCTATTATCGTTGTTTCCTGCCCAGACGCCAACCGCAATTGATGGAGTGTATCCAATGGTCCATCCATCACGAAATTCATTTGTAGTACCTGTTTTTGCTGCTACAAGACGATCTTTAAAGGTAAGTGGGCTATTTTCTCCAAATACCCAAGCCCGATTTTCATTGTTAGACATGACTGAATCAAGCATCGCAATATATTTTTGGTCGACCACCTGTTCGCCCGGATTTTCTTGGTGTTCTTCAAGAACCGTTCCTTTTGAGTTTTCAACCCGGAGAATAGCGGTTTTCTCATGCTTAATTCCATTGTTAGCAAGGGTTGCGTATGCACTAACATGATCAAGAAGGGTAACTTCGCCGCCACCAAGTACCAAAGAGAGCCCGAGTTGGTCGGGATGGTTAAGTGTTGTAATTCCGAGGTTTTTGGCGAGGGCGATAGCGTCTTTTACTCCGACGAGGTAGAGGGTTTTAACTGCTGGAACATTAAGCGATCCACCAAAAGCTCTCATGAGCGAAATGGGTCCATGAAATTTACCGTCGTAGTTATTTGGCTGATAGCTCTTCCCTTCAGCGGTTTCAAACTCCGTCTTTGTATCATAAATAAGGGTTTCGGGAAGGTATCCCTTAATGAAGGCGGTGAGATAGACGTAGGGTTTAAAAGATGATCCTGGTTGTCGTTTAGAAATAGCGACATTAAAATTTGGTTCAAATGTACAGCTTTTTCCAGAAATACAGCCGGCTGGTTCTGACGCACCAAAGTAATCTTTTGATCCAACAAAAGAGAGGATTTGACCGGTTCGAGGATCTATAGCAACAAGAGCTGCATTTGCAGCCTTCCAGCGCTTATTTTTTTCAGTATTAGTACGGATCGCTTCTTCAGCGGCCATTTGTTTGTCCCAGTCGAGTGTGGTGATGACCTTCATACCATTTTGTTCAATAGCCTGATTTCCATATTTATTTTCAAGGTATTCCTTGATGTACATGACAAAATGTGGAGCAGCGATAATGTTTTTTTGTGGCTTAATTTTTTGGAGAGTATCAATAGCAATCGCTTCATTGGCTTGATCGTCTGTAATATAGCCAATTTTAGCCATTTGTTTGAGAGCATAATCTTTGCGTGTCACGACTCGATCTGGGCGTGATCCATAGGGAGAATAGAAGGCAGTACCACGCGGGAGAGAAGCAAGAAGTGCAGCTTCATCAAGAGTGAGCTCTCTGGCGGATTTACTAAAAAAAGTTTGAGCAGCGGATTCGATACCATAAGCATTTGACCCATAGGGAATTTCATTGAGATACATAGCTAAAATTTCATCTTTAGTGAACTTTGCCTCAATCTCTAAAGAAAGGATAACCTCTTTCACTTTACGGGTAAGAGTTCTCTCGTTAGTGAGGAGAGAATTTTTAACAAATTGCTGGGTAATGGTTGAGGCGCCCTGCGCAGCATCTAGGGTAATGATATCTTTGAGAGCGGCGCGAAGGATGGCTTTTGGCTGGATACCAAAGTGCTGATAGAAGCCCTGATCTTCAAGAGAGAGGGTGGCGGCGCGCACTGATTCTGGGATATCTTTGAAATCAATAATAGTACGCTTTTCTTCACCGTGCACCTCATAGAGAAGATGGGTGCCGGTTCGGTCGTAAATCTTGGTGGATTCGATGATAAAGCGTTTATTAACATTGTTTGGACTTGGGAGGTCCTTCGCAATAAAAGCAAAAAGAGCGACCGTCGCGAGGAAGCCGAGGACAAAAAGCGCCGCAAAAATCTTGAGAGCAATCCGGAGCACCTTTTGAGTTCGAGGCGAAGAGAGACCCTCCTCTGGATTTTTACGGCTTTTTTTCCGTAGAAATAAAGGATTTCGCATACCAAAACCACTTAATAAGTAAGTGGAGTATAGCTTAAAAAGCGGGAAAATTCAAGGATTCTTTTGATGAGATAAGGAGAGGCCTTGTTTTGGGAGGCAGTTAGAGCTCTTTGCTAGAAGCGAGTTTTTCTAGACCATCCAGAAGACCATCGATAAAGGCTGGATACTGAGACATGTTTTCTTGAGGAAATCCGATTTGGTCATTGAGTTCAAAGACAAAGGGGGTATTTTGATTCTGAATGCCAAAATCGATAGAATAGAGAGGAAAGTTGAAAGTGGTATCGACAAGAGATTGAATTTTTTGAGCAGTATTTTTAATGAAGTGAGGAATATTTTCTAATCGTATTTCCTGAAGAGAGCCTCCTTGCGCGACATTAGCTAACAAGGAGCCTTCTTTGGGGGTTCTTACGTGAGCCAGAGTCATTTTTCCGTTGACGATAATGATACGGAGATCATGATGACCCATGACTATATTCGGGATTCCTTTCGCGGTGTCAACAAATTCTTGGAGCACATATTCCATTTTTGGATTGAGCTCGGTTTGTTTCAGATTTGTCGGAAAATCAATAATAATTCCTTTCCCACACATACCGCGAGTCGGTTTTAAAACGACGCGCGTATTTATTGGAAAGTTTTTAAGAGAGGATTGTAGCTCTGCTTGATTTCGAATAAGGACACTTTTTGGCATGAAGTCAGAAAGAAGTTCTTGCGTGGCATATTTATCATTACAAAGAAGCTTGAATGCTCGGCAGTTGAGCGTTTTTTGGCTCATTTGAGGAGAGGGAAAACTTGTCCCACCACTTCGATCATAAATAGCATCGGCGATAATCGGTTGATCGTGATATTGGAAAGATATTCCATCATACAGATAAGTATGAGCAAAAACATAATTACCAAGGCAATTTTCTTTCCCGCTTGCTAAGTGCATTTGGTAACCGCGGGCGATTCCTTTTTGAAATAAGCGGTGATAAACAGCGCGTTTCTTTCCAAAAGATGCGAAGGGATCTTGATTGAGCATGAGTTTATGATAATAGATGACTATTTTTTTTCGCATAGTATAAGGTAATTTGAAAGAGATCTTATTTCTGGAGAAATGATTTCGTCGAGTGTGAATGCTGGGCAGCTATTAACCTCAAAAACTATCGGAATACCAGAGCTATTTTCGATGACGTCGATGCCAGCTATTTGGATATTTGTTACCCGCGCGGCTAATTCGGCGGTATCCTTTACTGTAGACGGGACTTGCTGAAGAGAGATGAATTCTTCTTTTGCCCCGAGGTGAACATTGTTTCGAAACTCCTCATCCTGAGAGCGAATTTTTTTCTCCGCGACAGCACTCTTATCTCCCATGACAAGAATACGATATTCAAAGGTATTTGGAATAAATTCCTGAAGAAATATTTCTCTTCCTACTTTGGTAAGAGACCGCTCTTGTAGAATTTGCTGGAGTGATTCAATTGTTTTTGCAAGAAAAACACCGGATCCTTGAGAGGTATTCGTTTCTTTTACCACTAGAGGCAGTCCGAGGTAAGCAACAGCATTCTTAATCTGTTTTTTTGTGTAGGTGGCCGAGACATACGTTTTTGGGATAGAGACATGATTGAGCGCCAGATGAAACATTTGTAATATTTTTGCGACATCGGAGGAATCTTTCGTGTGAGTATGAAATCGATCAATAAAAAAAATATTATTTTTTATTGAAAGATGAGCAAGCATATGAGCGAGCCCTCGATACTTTCCGACCTTCCTCGGGTAAACCGTCGTCCACTTTTGAAGCGGAACGCCGGCTATATTCATTCGGACATCTCCTTTTTGGATAAAAACCTCAATTTCTTCAAAGTTCGATACGGAAAAGTCAAGAGATTTTTTATCGAGATGATTCTTAAGAAGGAGTAAAAATGTTTTCATTTTACTTCCAATTTGTTTTTTGCTGGTTAGGATGAGAAGCATAGTTTTGATGATTATTTATTCGTATCAATAAGAAATTTTGCAAGATTTTTTCGTCCAATAATAATTGGGTAGCCAAGACGGGATCTGTCAATAACTGAAATTTTTGCGGGAAATTGAGTGGTATCCATAATGATTTCGATTTGAATCATAGGCCGGTAAGAAAAACCATGAGAAGAAGCAACTTTAGTTGTATCGGCGAGGTCCGGAATTCCTAAAAAGAGATTTTCTCGTTCTTCTTTGGAGAGCTCTTTAATGACATCGCGATCACCTATGCGATTTTGAAATTCATCGAGTACGGCTTCGAATCCAAGTTCTTTGGCAAGTTCGGTGTCGATAGCGGTGGAGTCAGCACCAGTATCGATTTTGGCCTCGACTTCAATTTCCCTTCCATTTTTTCCGATGAGTGTTACTTTCTCGATGCAGCCAACAACTCTTCGCCCAGAGATTTCCTCAATTTCTTCTTCAATCTCTCCACCAAAAAGGTTGCGTCCGAGGCGCACGCCGCGTTCGGTGGTTTTGATATTGACGCCGCGTACGCGATCGAGTCGTTCTTTTAGCCCAGCAAAATTTGCGAGCTGGATGGAAAGACCGGGCCTGGCATTGAGTTCAAGGATGACAGGCCCTTGATCGCGGTCAATGGCGATATCAGCACCCAGAAAACCGAGCGAGGAGATCGACTGTGCTTCAACAGCCATCGTGAGAATTTGTTTCCAGTAGGGGATTTTGATTCCCGAAAGAGGAAGACGTGTTCCTGGAACAGACTCGATGATTTGTCCTTTCCCTATGATAGCTGAAGTGGTGGTACCCGTAGCGAGGTCGATACCAACGCCGATAGCACCTTGCTGGAGATTGGCTTTACCATCGGAAGCACGAGTGGGGAGACGAAGCATCGCCATAACGGGGATACGGTTGAAAACAATAACGCGAATGTCGGGGATGCCTTTGTAGCTGTAGGGCTTGAAAAGTTTTAAGAGCTTGAGACGTTCTTCAAAGAAAGCAATGTCTGGAGTATTGGACAAAGAGAAAGACCCATCGAGAATGTTTTCGATATGCGTTTTCAGATCATCAATAGTGACAAGACTCCCGTTCGCCTTGATCCATGCATCAGGGCGATTTTTTTTACGGGCATAGACGACGAGTATCCCTTCACCACCAAATCCGCGATTTGGTTTGAGAGCAAAGCTTGCTGGGAGCGCGGTCCAGTCAAAATTTTCAAGCTCTTCTCGCGAACGGATTTTTCCGATAAGAGCGGAGACAGGAAGTTTGGCCCGAATAAGCGTATGCTTGCAAAGTAGTTTTTGATCGGCGATTTTCATACCGCGACGACGGTTAAATGGGCGCACAAAATCAAGATTTCGGGCGTTCATTCCAAGAAGCTTCCGGCTATTTTTCCAGTATTCAAACATATGTTTTGTTCAGATGCACCTGAAGTACGTCTGGTTGAGAATATTTTGAAGAGTCTAAAAGATGCTTTCCAAGAGACAGAATGGACTTTTTCTTTGCTGTATGTTCGGAAACATGGGGCATCAGAAAAAGTCCATTCTGTCTCTTGATTGAGGGCCAATCGAGATTAGAGATGTTTGAAGACTTGGCGGAAACGCCAGTATTCCGAGAGACGAAGTCCAGACCATTTCCCCAGTGTGATATTGATGATGAAGGTGAGTACTATAATCCACAGCGGGTAGGTCAAAAGAAGATCCGTCACAAAAGTAGACTTGATAAGAAAGTACCCAACCGTAGAAATGATGAGCGTTTCTGCAGCGAGGATGAGCGCAATACGTGTACCTTTCTCAATTTGAGTGGAGACAAATTTCTCGGCGAGAGTAATCATAATCAGAAGCGGAAAGACGGAAGCGCCAGCAAAACCGGTGCGATTGTTGTGCCCTCCAATAAGAAGCAGGAGGAGTATAGCGAGAGAAATAATGGAAAGAGTAATGGCGACGCGCGGGAGATAGAGAAGGCGGAATCGCTTGAGACCGAAGCGCGAAAGCATGCCGACGATAATAATGGAAACAAAAACAGCGACGCCATATTTCAGCTCACCCATAGCGAAGAGGGCGAACGTGATAATAGAAGGTGTATAAATACCGAAGGCTTTAATCCCAATAACTTGACGGAAAATGGCGACGAGAGTTGCAATGAGAGGAAGCATCAGAAGAAGAGTGACCGTGAGAAGGGGGACTCCTTCGGAAGCAAAATATTGTACAAGTGGATGATAATTCATAGCGCCATGATGAAAAAAATAAACCTCGAAATAACACGAAATTTTCAAAAAAGAATGGGCTTTTTACTGATTATGCAGAGCCTCTACTTTCCGTCGACTGGCATGACAGAGGGCGATGGCAAGCGCATCGGCGGTATCATCGGGCTTTGGAATGGCAGCAAGTTTCAGAATTGCCTTGACCATAAGCTGCACCTGAGTTTTGTCAGCGCGGCCGTAGTTTGTCAGGGCTTGTTTCACTTCAAGCGGAGTGTAACCAGAGATACTAACACGTAAACGCTCTAAAGTCAAGAGTATTGCACCGCGGGCTTGGGCCACAGAGATAACCGTTTTTTGGTTATTAAAAAAGAAAAGTTCTTCAACGCCAGCCTCTTCTGGCTGGTAGAGTTCGACAATTTGCTTGATATTGTCTGCAATTTCAGCGAGACGCTTTTCAAGAGGGAGATCTTTGGAAGTAGAGATGTGTCCATAAGCCACAGAAAGTGTTTCTGCTCCATGGAGCTCGATAACTCCCCAGCCAACGGTCGCCGTGCCAGGATCAATGCCAAGAATGCGCATATGAATACCAGTGTTACTAACTAATCCGCAATTCAGACTTTGCCAGCCGAAACCAACGAGAGTTGATTTAGAATGAGTAATTATTTTCCATAAACAAAAGCACCTCAACAATAAATATCCTTTCAATATGACCCTCTAAATAAAGTATAGAACAAAAACTGGATAGTGTATTGTGAGAATTATGAAGCAGGGAAGATTATTCTTATAAAGAAGAGAGAAATCAAAAAAAAGAGTGGATGCATATTTTTTCACCCACTTTTTTCTTTTGGGTCTTTTCCTGTCTAGGCCAAGTTGTCCCAGACGGTTTGAACATCTTGGTGGTCTTCGAGAAGTTCTTTGAGTTTTTCGTATTTCTCTAAATCAGCCGGGGAGAGGGAGATGGTTTGGGTGGGGAGGTAGCCGAGCTCAGCGCTCTCAGGTTCGAAATTTCTGGAAACGAAATAGGTGCGGACTGCTTGGAGATTTTCGGGATGAGTAATAACCAGAAACACTTCTTCTTCGAGGCGAAAGTCATCAGCGCCAGAGTCGAGCGTTTCGAGTTCGAGCGTTTCGGCGGAATACTTCTCCAAAGCAAAGACGATAATTCCAACATGACGGAACATAAAGGAAACTGAGCCGGTTGGAACAAACTTACCACCATTTTTTGTGAGAATTGTTTTGACATCACCGACGCTGCGGTTTTTGTTGTCAGTGAGGCCTTCAATCAAGAGCGCAACTTGATTGGGGCCATAGGCTTCGTAGAGGACGGAATCAATAACGGTACCATCTTTTAGTTCGCCGCTCCCGGCCTTAATGGCGCGATCAATATTCTCCTTGGGCATGTTCATACTTCGCGCGGTATCAACAGCGAGACGGAGCTTGAAGTTCATGGCGGGGTCTATCCCTTCACGAGCGGCGATGGTGATGAGGCGGCCATGTTTGGTAAAAATAGCGCCACGCTTGGCGTCATTAATGCCTTTTTTGTGTCGAATACCGGCCCAGTGAGAATGTCCTGACATAGAAAAAGAAAAAAAGAAGTATCAAACAAAGCCTAGACAGAAAAACAAAAAAAATCAAGAGAGATAGCCTTTCTGATTTTGTTGACGATTGGACTAGGCGATGTATTTCCCGACGTTGATTTTTTCGTTGATTTTACGCGCTTCTTCGGGAGTGCTTGATCGTGAGAGCTGCATGACCATATCTTTGATGGTGTAGGGATCGGGAATCTGCCGGAAAACAAAACGCTCTTCTTCAGCTGCAGTTTGCACGTAGACATCACCAAAATTGAGAATGGTTGGGATGAAGCCATCGACAACAGAGGTAACGTCTTGAATGCGTGAAAACTGGAGTTCACTCACTTCGCGATTAAAAAGACCTTTCTGCTCAATGTTCACTATGCGCTGACTGGTGATAATCCATACGTCAAAATAATAGTCCACCCAAACAAGAAATGCATAGAGCCAAATAAAAAGAAGAAAGGTATTCAGGAGAAAGGCAAGAAAGGCGGGCTGGAGTGCGTCTGAAGAGAGCTGGGCCATTTGCGGGAGAAGAGAGAAAACCACGATAAGGAGGAGTGTGGTGCACCAGATGCCTACGTACTGAAGGAAAATATTAAACCAATGCCGGTGAATGATGCGGAGCAGCTCTTCATTTTCACGCTGACCTTGGAAATGGTATCGAGAGAATCGAGACATAGCGAAATAATTAGAAACCACCGGATTGAGGAAACACCATGCTGCCGCCAAGGAGCGTGTCGAGAGGGAGACTCGAAAAAAGAGAAAGGTTTATGAGGAAGAAAAGGCCGAATACAATAAGAAAAAACGAAACACCGAAGAGGGCATTCGTGCGACAGAGTGAGTAGCGGAGGATATGAAATACAATAAACCCAGCCGAAGCGAGATAGGTCACGATGAGGACGGAATAGAAGGCCCAAGCGATAAGTTGCATGAAAATGTATTTGTTTTATGACCCCAGTATACTGCTTCGGCGTAGTTTTCAAAAGAGGTAAGCACTATCGGGAGGGATAAGTCCGAGGTGTTTGTAGCCATCAGGAGTGACGACGCGGCCACGGGGGGTACGGGCGATGAAGCCAAGTTGGATAAGATAGGGTTCATATACATCTTCAATTGTTTGTTCTTCTTCGCCAATGACAGAGGCAACGGCACGGATGCCAGCGGGGCCACCGCGGAACTTCTCGATAATTGCGCGGAGCATGTGGCGATCGGTGGGCTCAAGGCCAAGTGGGTCGATTTCAAAGAGAGCGAGTGCCTCTTTGGCTGAGACTGCGTCAATTTTATTTTCACGATGGACTTGGGCATAGTCTCGAACCCGTTTCAGTATACGGTTAGCAACTCGTGGTGTTTGGCGGCTTGAGTGAGCAATAATCTCAGCACCAGCATCATTGAGTTCGACACCAAGAATACGAGCAGAGCGAAGAACGATGCGTTTGATTTCTGCCGGAGTGTAAAATTCTAAACGATGAGTGGAGCCAAAGCGATTGCGGAGCGGATTGGAAAGCGAACCGAGCTTGGTGGTCGCGCCAATGAGGGTAAATTTGGGGAGATCAAGTTGAATCGTGCGTGCCGAAGGGCCTTTGCCAATAATGATGTCGAGCTTGTAGTCCTCCATAGCCGGATAGAGCACCTCCTCGATGGATTTGTTGAGACGATGGATTTCGTCTATAAACAACACGTCACCGGGCTCAAGATTGGTGAGAATAGAGCCGAGGTCACCGACTTTTTCAATCGCTGGACCAGAGGTAATGCGAATATTTACCCCCATTTCTTTTGCGATAATATGGGAGAGAGTTGTTTTGCCGAGGCCAGCCGATCCGTAGAGAAGAACGTGTTCGATATTTTCCCCACGATGTTTAGCTGCTTCGATGAAGATATGAAGGTTTCGTTTGATTTTTTCTTGGCCAACATAATCAGCGAATGCCTGTGGGCGCAGGGTGTTGTCGAAAATTTCTTCTTCAGGGAGGGATTGTTCTGTGGTAAGCATAAAAAAAGAGGATTCGTAGACTGATGGTTTACTTGCAGGGAGAGTGATATGTAGCGGTTAAAACGAAAGAGGGGTCTTTGGAAGAAGTGTGGATAGTTTTGGCTTCAATAAAAGGAAAAGAATGCTCTTCCTGCTACAGAATACCACGACTTGACAAGAAATCAAAGCTATGCTAACATAAAAAGTCGTTGTGCTGTGAGGCTCTTCGGCACAGTCCTGTAGTTTTGTTTTTACAAAAGAAAGATCACTTGATCTGTAGACAATCGGAGGTCTCTATCTTTGCCTCTGATCTCGGGAACTTTTTGTCCCGCACCTATTTGGGATCGGTTTTCCTCTTTGGAAGAGGAAAATCTTTTTGTGTGAACTCTAAAATGGGTTCATATCTCAAAGAGGCGCGGGATTTGCCCAGATCGGGTAGTGTGGTTTCGGCTGCGCTATTCCTCGACACTGTTCCTTTCCTCTCGCTCCCATGTGAGAGGCCTGTCTACAGATCAAGATATCTTTCTTCAAAATAAATCTCGTCTCGCATAAAGTGAGGCGTTTTTTGTTTTTTCTTAAAAAACTCTCGGTGTTTTCCGGAGTAGTTTTTAGGAAGAGTCCCGCCTGTGAGTAGGGTTAGATCTCGGTGACTCGTTTGACTTCTTCAAATGAAGTATGGCCCTCAAGTACAGCCAAAATTCCATCTTGTGTCATGGTGATCATCCCGAGTTTGATAGCGCGTTCTTCAATCTCATGTACGAGAGCACCTCTTCCAATAAGCTCCTGAATCTCAGTCTCCACAGGAAGGGCTTCGGTAAGAGTTATTCGTCCAATGTATCCTGTACCATTACAAGATGGGCATCCGGTTGCGCGCCAAATTGTTCGAGAGCTTGGAATATCAATACCAGCAGCCGGTGAAATGGACTGAACGACTAATTCGATAAGAGCAAGCTCTTCGGCGGCGGGAGTCGATTCTTGTTTGCAATGAGTACAGAGTTGGCGAACGAGTCTTTGTGCCATAAAGAGATTGCTTGCATTAGCAAGATCATCCGGCGAGGTATTCATTTTGAGTAAACGTGAAACCGTTCCGGCTGCGGAATTAGCATGGAGCGTGGAAAGAACAAGGTGCCCGGTTGAGGCAGCTTGAATGGCCGCTTCAGCGGTTTCGTTGTCACGGATTTCACCAATCATAATAATATCTGGATTTTGGCGCATCAATGACCGAAGAGCGGTAGCGAATGTGTAGCCAGCTTCCTCGTTGGTTTGTGTTTGGAGAAGGCCAGCTATTTGATATTCGATCGGGTCTTCAACGGTGATGATTTTAATTTCTGGTTTGTTGAGACGAGCGAGAACACTATACAGGGTGGTTGTTTTTCCAGATCCAGTTGGGCCAGTATTGAGTATCATGCCGTATGGTTTTTCGATAGCCACAAGGAGCTTATCGAGACTTTGTTGGCGGATATGGAGCGATGTGAGATCGAGTTTTGTGACAGACTGGTTGAGAAGTCTCATGACGACTGTTTCGCCGAAGCCACCAAGAATGATAGAGAGACGAATGTCCACCTTATTTCCGGTAATATTTTCATTTTCTTTTTCCAAATTGACAGAGAACCGGCTATCAGTAATACCGGCAGCCTCTCCAGATTTGAGACCACCAAGAAGTTTAATCTCACCAATAAAACTAGGGTATTCATTGAGAGGAAATGAGGCAACGGTTTGAAGTATGCCATCAATCCGGAAGCGGACTTCGAATGTGGCTTCGTTTGGCTCGATATGAATGTCTCCGGCCTTCATGATAATAGCAGCTGCAAATAGAGTAGAGAGTCGCAAATGAGAATCTTGTTTTTCAGCGAATTCCGCGAAACTTTGAAGTGAAATTAAAGACTGTTTTGTTTCTGCGAAGAGGGCTTCCGTGATGAGTGAGGCGCGAGAAAGCGAACTTGGCATGAGCTTGGCATAGATGTTTTGGAGAATCTCAGTTTGGTCGGCAACTCTCCAGACCTCATCAAGAGTGGTAATACCCTCGAGCGCCTTGAGAATACCATCTTGAGTCATGGTGATCATGCCGTTTTCGAGAGCGACTTTGAAAATTTCTTCTTCGCTCCCCATATTGCTGATGATTTCTGAAATCTCAGGAGTTATAGTGAGCACCTCAAAAATACCGATTCGTCCTTTATATCCTGTCATGTGACAATGCTGGCAACCTTTTATCTGCCAAAGCCCCTCGATATTTTTTGGAAGAGAAACCTTTGCTTTTGGTGAAATAATAGAAATGAGTCGGGTAATAGAGCTGAATGTTTCTTTGGCAGGCACGTAGGATACGCGACAGTGCGTGCAGAGTTTCCGAACAAGACGCTGGGCGATGATAATGTTTATGGCCGAAGTAATAAGCGAGGGCTTGACACTGAGCTCAACGAGTCGTGGTACTGCAGCTGCGGCAGAGTTGGCATGGATAGTCGAAAAGAGAAGATGCCCCGTGAGGGCAGCATTAATAGCAATGTCTGCTGTTTCGTCATCTCGAATCTCACCGACTAATACGATATCTGGGTCTTGACGAACAATAGCGCGGAGGGCAGTCGCAAAGGTGTAGCTTCGATCCTTAGCAACTTCGGTCTGGACTATCCCTGGGAGTGAGTATTCAATCGGATCTTCGATGGTGATGATTTTTGTGCCGGCATTATTCAGCGTTGAGAGAAGCGTATACAACGTTGTTGTTTTCCCGGATCCAGTTGGGCCGGCATTGAGTATCATGCCATGTGGCTTTCGGATTTCTTTGAGGACTTGTTCGTTGGCGAGACCGCGGAGGCCAAGGTCATTCACATTAACGATGATGTCATCGCTTGATAACAGTCGCATATTGATACTCTCGCCGTACTTTCCGGGAATCGAGTTTACGCGGATATCAATACGCTTTCCGTCGATATCGATGTAAAAATGTCCATCTTGAGCCTCTTTTCTGATATTTAGTCGCATTTTCCCGAGCATTTTGACGCGAGAGAGGAGAAGATGATAGACAGCTTCCGGTAAATTACCAATGTCCTGAAGAACGCCATCAATACGAAAACGAAGTCGGGTGGTAGCCTCCTCTGTTTCGAAGTGGATGTCGCTGGCATCGAGTTTTTTGGCTCCAGCTAAGATGATTTCCATAGCACGAGAGGTATTAATCTCACGGCTGTCTTTCAAAGAAAGGAGCTGAGCAAAATCTTGATCAAATTGTTCGAGATCTTGACCGTTTAACGAAACACGAACCAGGTCAAGATTATCAATGAACGTACGACGTTTATATTGCTCGATAGCCCGATTGAAAGATGGTTGTGAGACGACGTATATCTCACTTTCCCACCCGTGTTGTTCGCTGATTTCAGCGATAAAATCCAGTGTAGCTTGATTGTTTGGATTAAGAATAGCAAAACGTACCTCGAGTGTTTTTTTGTGGAAAAGAACGACGTTGAGTTCGAGAGATTTCTTTTCTGGTATCAGGAGTACATCTTCAGAACCGATAGGAAAGATATGGAGGTCGATATAGGGATAGCCAGAATTTTGAGCAAGCTGTGAGGCAACCTCTTCAATAGAATCATTTCTGAGTTTTTTGAGAATCAGCGCAGTCTTTTCGATTTTTGGGTCAATGCTCCCGCCATTTTGGACAACTGTGACCATAATTTTTTTGTTTATGATTACGTTTATTTTAGCGCACAATAGAGAATTGTGGAATGAAAAAAAACAGCCCTGTCGGCTGATGGAGTAAAAAAATCCTTTCTTCGGGATGTTTAGTTCTCAGTTTGTTCGAGAAGGGGAATCAAACAAGATTGGATGTGTGAAGTTGCTATTTCAAGCGAGGTTGCTGCAATAGGAAAGACAAGAATATCTCCTTGGATTTCTGATTCGGGGAGAGCGAGGTGTATTTTCTGGAGCATCTCGGTATTTTGACACTTGAGTAAACCCCGGATAGCTATTGGACTTTCTTGGAAGAAGACGACAAATGTTGTGGCAAGAGAAAAACTTCCGCGGATTTTTTCGAGTACAAGCGAGAGATCATGCGTGTGGGCCCGAGACTGCACGAGATCCTCGAGTGATATGGGAGCGAGTATGAGTTTGTATTTTTCATCCCATTGGATATGAGAAAGTGCTCTCCCCCAAAGCTTGAGAAGTGGGAGTGGTTCGGTTCGATAAAGTGCGCGAACGATTTTTTGCTGGTCGGCACCATGCCCGATGAGTTCAGCTGCAGCCTTGAGTGCTTTTGGCGTGGTATTCTTCTTTTGGAAGCTTTCAGTAGCAGACATAATACCAGCAAGGAGCGCCTCGGCAATTGATTCGGTAATAAATGTGGGGACGGTCCGCTCGAGAAGTTCTGTGAGAATTTCTGATTTCGATGAAGCAGTGATATCAACCAGATTAATCTGGCCGAACAATTCATTTTGTGAACTGGTATCGATATTAATGAGTGGTACTTCGTAAAAAATATCGGGGTTATCTTCGAAAATTTTTCCGAGATGCTCTTTATCGGGAGCGCCGATGATGATAGCTACGTCGAACCGATAGTGTGCTGGGATAAACGAAAAGTCGCGCGGGTCGATAGTTCCCTTTTCGGGAGTGAGGTAGATGCGGTATTCGTCTCCTTCTTGTGCGGTACGAACACCCAGAACTTTGTTGTAACTCGTGTTGAAAGAGAGGACAAAATCGCGCGCTCCAGAAAGAGCCGGGAGTACTTCTTTTGGATGAGTGATAAAGGCGAGCGTTTCAAGGGAAACATCGATACGATCAGCAGCGAGAGTGACTGATTTTCCGAGGCGTTCAATGAAAAGCGAAAGAGCAAGAGCGGTTGCTATGTCATCGCGACTGGGATAGGGAGTCAGCAATACAAGGGGATGTGAAGATTTTTTGATGAGATCGTGGAATTGTTGATCAGGAGAAAGGGACATAATTCGTACAAGCAGATAAGCAGTGAGAGAGCATGAGATAAGAAACTAGCCTAGCAGGGGAATCCTGAAACGTCAAATGGACGGCTGTTTCTTCGGGGGAAAGCAGGGGCTCCTTCTGTGAGAGAGGGTCTCGTTCGACGAGGAGCTCTTTTTTTGGTATAGCTAGAGTAAGAAGAGAAACGCTTATGTCTACAGAAAAACACTTTTTTTCCCCGAGCGCGGAAGAAACTCGCCGTGCGGGGCTGGAATTCGGGAAGACGCTTTCGCCAGGAACCCTCGTGTGTTTTCGAGGTGACCTTGGGGCTGGAAAGACTACGTTTATTCAAGGAGTGCTCACTGCTTGCGGAGCGGCATTGCCATTCGTAAGTCCAACGTTTGTGCTGATGAAAGAATATTGTTTGGTGCAGTCGACCGAGAGCGGTATATGGCGTGTCTATCATGCGGATGCCTATCGTATGGAGACGGCTGAAGATTTTGAAAAAATTGGTTTCTCTGAGTGGTGTGCTGATAGAGATGGCGTCGTTCTTCTTGAATGGCCAGGGCGAGTTGAGAGCTTGCTTCCAGAAAACCGAATCGAAATTCAATTGAATCTTGAAGAAGGAAAAGAAGAAACGCGTAGTATATCCATCCGTGTTTTATAAACAAGTATTTTTGCCGTATACTGTGTAGCAATGGGTGCCATTACGTATCTCACATGAAATTAACGATAAAATCAGTCCTTCCTGTGTCGCTTGCCTTTCTTGGTATCCTTTTCATATTGGCATGGTTTTGTGAAGAAATATTCCGTGCCATTTTGTCTGATGAAAGTACGCAGATGCTCTTTCAGGAATATGTGTGGGATATTTCTGCTATAGCTATCGGTTCACTCTTTTTGGTTGGGTTTTCGGTGGCAGGGGTGGTCTATTGGTTTTCCGTTCGTCCTTTAGAGAAGCTTTGTTTAGCGGCGAAAAAAATGAGTGAAGGAAATTTTGAAGAAGAAATACAGGGAGGCTCTTCGGATGAAATTGGAGAGCTTGCTTCCCTACTTGAAAAAATTCGTCTCAACGTAAAAACACTCTCGAAATAGATCGCTTGGGGTGTGATGAAGTCACTCGCATTGGGAGAATCTGAAGAGAAAAAAAGAACCACTGCTTGTGGGCAGTGGGTGAAGAACGGAGAGTTCACTTCGAGGAGGGCTTGCTGAGCAATTTTGGTTTTCCGCTGTTCTGTTTGAGGAGGGCTTGAAAATAGAGTAGAATGCTCCAGAGGAGAAGCGCATAAAGGACGAGCAAAAAGTGGTTTCTCTGCCACGTTAAGCATGCTCCAGAGAATAAAAACATAACGGACAAGGAGGGAATTGTCAGGAAAATCCCTTCGCGGACGACCCAGTGTTGTCTAAAATGAGCACGAGGGATTTGTATCCAGTAGATGGAAGCAAAGTAGCCAATGCACGCTAGAAACATGAGGGCGGTATCTGTCATTCGCACAAAGGGCAAATGGGAAAGGAGTTGTACCCCTACGCTGACGATGAAGATGTGAAGTATCCCCTTTGCGATTGAGAGGGAAAAGACACAGAACTTCCAAATGGTAGATTGCATGAGACCCTCCGAGTTGAAGATTCGCTTGTAAACGATCAGTACAGAGTATCATTCATTACGAGAACGATATATCAATATGAAAGCATAGAATAGGCATAAAAGCAAGAGCGAGGTGTGATTTTTTGCGTGACGCGCTATACTGGTTCTATGGAAAATAAGCCGAAAACCTTGATTCTCTTGGATGGGAATGCGCTGATTCATCGGGCGTATCATGCTTTGCCGCCTTTGACGACGAAAAAAGGAGAGACGGTGCAAGCCGTGTATGGATTTACGATGACACTTCTTTCAGTCTTGGAGAAATTTCGTCCGGACTATATTGCTGCGTCGTTTGACTTGGCTG
Source organism: Candidatus Moraniibacteriota bacterium (assembly GCA_018062205.1). GTDB lineage: Bacteria > Patescibacteriota > Minisyncoccia > Moranbacterales > UBA1568 > JAGOSP01. The sequence goes on from JAGOSP010000003.1 coordinate 71,832, forward strand.
GCCCAACTTTCCGAGATGAGCTCTACGCTGATTACAAGGCAACGAGACAAAAAGCCCCAGATGATTTGTATGCGCAAATTCCGAAGGTCAAGGAAATGACACAAGCATTCAATATCCCTATTTATGAACTTGCTGGATATGAAGCGGATGACTGTGTGGGGAGTATCGCCAAACAGGCAGGAGCGGCAGGCGTAGAGGTAATTATCGTGACGGGTGACAATGATGCCCTCCAGCTGGTGGATGAGCGTATCAGCGTTTTTTCTATTCGGAAGGGACTCAAAGATCTCGTGTTGTATGATCGAACGGCTGTCGAAGCAAAATATGGATTCGGACCAGAACTCCTTCCGGATTATAAAGGTTTGGCTGGGGATACCTCGGATCATATTCCAGGCGTGCCTGGCATTGGCGCGAAGGGAGCCACCGATCTGCTTCGGGAATTCGGGACTCTGGAGAACATCTATGTGCATCTCGGAGATGTGAAGGAATCGCTGCAGAAAAAATTAGAGGCAGGACGGGAGAGCGCCATTCTTTCCAAAAAATTAGGGACGATTGATACGGCGGCACCCGTGACTCTTGTGCTCGCTGACTGCGTAACACATGATTTCGAACAAGAAAAAGTAGCTGCTTTGTTACGCGAGTGTGAATTCTTCAGCCTTCTCAAGAAAATACCCGGTCAGAGCATAGTCCGAATCGAAGAAAGCGCCGGAAGAACCCGATCTACCAAGGTCGTTCAGAAGAAGATGAAGAAGGGAATGGAGATCTCAGCTTGGCTAGAAGAAGTGAAAGGTCGTGGTGTTGCCCTCGTTCTTTCTGATGAGACGGACTCGCTGTTTGGCGGAATAGGTATCACAGAAATTGAATTTGCAGCGGATGAGAATACGCAGGTGACTGTTGAATGGAATGAGGAAACCAAAGAAATCCTCACGGCATTTTTTGAACATCCCAAGCGTCCGAAAATAGTATTCGATTCTAAAGCTGCGATGCATCGTTTGATGCGGGAAGGAATACTTTTGGCTGGAGTGGCGCGCGATGTGTCACTTATGGATTATCTTTTGGATGCGGGTAGTCGGCAAAGTTTTTCGGATCTCATTTCGCGCGAACTGGGTGAAGAAAATAGCAAGGCACGCGCAGCAGCACTCTACCAAATCAACGCTGTTCTTGGACAAAGACTCAAGGATATTTCCGCCACGCAAAAATCCCAACAGACACTCCTTGATGTCTATGCGTCGCTCGACCTTCCTTTGATCCCGATTCTTTTTCGGATGGAAAAAAAAGGTATCCGTCTCAATACGGGGACGCTGCGCAATATGTCCGATGATGTGACGCAAGAAATTGTTGTTTTGGAGAAAAAAATTTGGGATGTGGCTGGCAGGGAATTCAATATTAATTCACCTAAGCAGCTTGCAGATATTCTCTTTGTGGATCTCGGGATTCCGACGAAAAATATCAAGAAGAATAAGACGGGTATCTCGACCGCTTCGACGGAGTTAGAGAAGTTGCGTGCCGAGTACCCGATTGTTGCTCTCGTAGAACAGTACCGCGAATTATTCAAACTCAAAACAACATATCTTGATGCGCTGCCGTCTGTGGTTGATACACATTCTCGTATACACACGACATATCATCAGACTATCGCAGCAACAGGACGACTCTCCTCTTCTGATCCAAACCTACAGAATATTCCTGCACGGCAGTCCTGGAGTAAGCAAATACGAGGGGCTTTCGAGGCTGAGTCAGGGTATGTTCTGGTTGGGGCAGACTACTCGCAGATCGAGCTTCGAGTCGCGGCGCATCTCTCAAATGATACCAATATGATTGAGGCTTTCCAGCGAGGAGAGGATATTCATCAGAAGACAGCCGCTGTGGTCTTCGGGGTTGAGCCAGAAGCAGTGACCACTGATATGCGTCGACAGGCTAAGGTGTTTAATTTTGGCATTCTTTATGGTATGGGAGCATTTGGATTGGCGCAGGCGGCTGATATTGACCAGAAAGAAGCAGGGAAATTTATCGAAGCATATTTCTCTCGTTTTGCGGGTGTAGCGAAGTATCTTGAGGCGTCAAAGGCATTCGCTCGTGAGCATGGATATGTCGAAACCGAGCTTGGACGACGACGAAGTGTGCCGGAAATTCAGAGTCAGAATGTGCAGGTTGCGCGTTCTGGAGAGCGCATGGCCGTCAATATGCCTGTGCAGGGATTGGCCGCAGATATTATGAAGCTCGCGATGATTGCTGCCGATCAGCTCGTGACTGAAAAGTACAGTGAAACAGCCACGATGCTTCTGCAGGTGCATGATGAAATTATTTTTGAAGTGCGCGAAGAAGCGGTGGCGGACTTTACGAAGGATTTGAAACAAGTAATGGAAACGGTCTATACTCTCAAGGTGCCACTCACTGTTGAAATAGCTTCAGGGAAAAATTGGGGAGAGGTGTAAAGTGAGGAAGAGAAGAATGTATTTTGAATAATTTTTTGAATTTTATTAGAACAGTATGGAGAGGATGTTTCCACAGCGCGAGACAACTGAAGCCGAACCAGTCAATATGTTCAGGGAAGCTGCTCAAGATCTGGGGCTCAGGGGTATCATATTCCCAGAAGTTGGAACGGAAGCTTACAGAAGACTTATGCTTGCTTGTCAGAATTATTCGCAGGAGGTTTTTTTAGAAATGACTTCATCGCCGCACAGAAGAGATATCACAACGAGTCAGTCAAAAAGAAGAAGGTTGCATAATCAGCTTTGTATTATGATGCTTGGCTTAGAACATGCGGCAGTGGCAAAGAGAGACCCAAAGGATTTGCAGCGCATTGCTAATGTGGCGCATAGTATCAGTGGGCGTGAACAATATATTGAGCATGTATAAAAAAAGCGGTGACTCAGATTCGAGCCACCACAGAACGAGAGTCTCTAGGACTCTTCCACGAGAAGGAAGGTGTTCCCTTCGAAAATGACTTGTGTGATGACGGTGCCGTCTCCACGATCTTCTGTCCCTTGTACTTCAAACAAACCAGCATTTTTGCCAGCGGAGAATTCTTCCGGATACAGGAGATAAGCCTCCTTTTTTCCGAATTCAGTGACCCTCACTCGGAGAGCCTGTCGCACTTCCTCTGGTGTCATCCTAAACATCCTCCTTGTTGATTTGTTATTCTATTATAACATATTTATATTTATTTGTAAATAGCTCACTTTACTCGCCTTTTAAATGGACTTTGTATGCCAGAGTTGCCAGAGGTGCAAACCGTCGTAACGCAATTGGGACAGAAATTGGTAGGGAAAACCTTTGCTGGTTTTTGGAGTGATTGGGATCGGAAAACACTACCTTCTTCCGCGGCCATCCTCTGTGGAATACAAGGGGCGGTCGTTTGTGGGGCACGACGAATGGGCAAACATATCGTCATTGATTTAAGCAATGAACGCTCGCTCGTGATTCATCTCAAAATGACCGGGCATCTGCTCTACAAAACAGACGAGAATCGCATGAGCTATGCTTTTACCAAAGATCGATACAATGGATATATCCATCATATTTTTACCTTTTCCGATACATCGACGCTTGAGTTTTCAGATATGCGAAAGTTTGGCTGGGTGATGCTCGTGGAGACGGATCAGGTGGAGCGACTTCCAAGTATCTCTCTTTTGGGTATAGATGCTCTGTCTCTCAAATTCACCCCAGATTTTTTTGCAAAACTTCTGTTACAGAGAGGGCAGCGGGTTATTGGAGAAATACTTCTTGATCAATCACTTATCGCAGGTATTGGGAATATTTATCGGAGCGAGGCACTTTTTCTTTCGGGCGTGCAACCGAGGCGTCGGGGTGAAACAGTGACTCAAGAAGAACAAGAGAGGCTCGTGAAATCAATTCGCCACGTTTTGAGACAAGCCTCTCGTCTGGGTGGTATGTCGGATGGGGATTTTCGTGATACAGATGGTTTACCAGGGCGATTTGAGAAAAATCTTTTCGTGTATGGTCAAGTCGGTAAAGGATGTAAGAAATGTGATACAATCATACAGAGAATCAAAATCGGACAGAGAAGTGCGTTTTTTTGTCCGCAGTGTCAGATATAATACAACGAAGGGGAAATAAGATGTAATAAAGTTGAGGTTATGCAAACAAGACAGAAAATAGTTATCGCATTGATGGCGTTCGCTTTGGTGGGTTTGGGGGGGTATTTTTTCAGTCAAAATAGCGAGAAGCGTCAGCCAATCCAGCTTGATAACGATATGAAATCAGTGACCCCTGCGGAAACAGCGGGCCCGCTGAATCAAGGAGATGTGAGTCCGATATCAGGTGTGGCATGTGAACACTGGGATCGTCGTCCGGTTGCTGTGATGCAGCCAGCTGACGCTTCAGCGCGTCCAGCAGCAGGATTTTCTTCAGCGGATATCGTTTTTGAAATGCCCGTATTTACAAATTCAAATACTCGTCTTATGGGAATATATCTTTGTGATATCCCAAATGATATTGGATCGATGCGGAGCGCCCGACACGATTATCTTCCTCTAGCGAAGAGTTTTGACGCGGTCTTTGTGCATTGGGGGTATTCGAAATTTGCTGAAACACTTCTTTCTCAGAAAGTTATTGATAATATCAATTGCCTCACCACTTCTTTTTGCCCACGTTGGACGCAGACAGGAAAGATGAAATATGAAGATACTGGGCATATCACCCGAGAAGGTATTGAGCAAGCAATGGACAAATATGGATATCGGAAAACAGGAAATTTTTCTGGCTATCCACATCAGGCTGAGGCGGCTTTAGATGATCGGCCGCAGGGTGGGCATCTTCGAATTGCTTTTCCAACTCCGTATGATGTGTCGTATGACTATGATCGAAAGAGTAATACGTATCTTCGTACCTGGGATGATGCTCCTGATACCGATAAAAATAATCAAACGCGTGTTGCTCCGAAGAATGTTGTCGTAGCAATAGCGGAATCAGAACAAATCAAGCTGTCAACTAATTATGTGGCACGCGGGGTACAAAATCCATGGGAATTGGTGCCAGAAGAGGATCGACAGGGACTCGATTATGGGGGAGTAGGACGCTATAATAATATTGAGATGGGTGATCCATGGTTTGATACCAAAGATACCGGCGATGCATTTTTCTACATGAACGGAAAAGAGACAAAGGGTATTTGGAAAAAAGATAAGAGCAAGCTTGAAAGTAAGTTGACTTTTTATCAGGCCGATGGAAGCGAAGTTCAGTTTGTTCCTGGACAGATCTGGGTAGATATCGTTGAGCCTGGGTATGGGATCAAATGGGAACCAGCTAGCTAGGGCGTATCGTAAACTTCTTGTTTTTCTTCGTGAAAGCACATCAATAGCTTTTCTTGGCGGCAAAGTCTGAGGTCGACTGGCGTTAGAAAAAGTAAGTAGATGTGCTTTTCGTTTTCAGAGGAAGATCGGCTTTGGCGGAAGAGGCAAGAAAACATGGTTCTTGGTATACTAGATTCGCTTGAGAGAACATAAAATACGTATGCTGTATTTCCTACACGGTGAAGATGAGGTGCGCGTCGGTGATCGGCGACGGGAACTCATGGATGGTTTTCGGAAAAAGTATCCAACGGGTGAGATACAAATTTTTGATTTTGAGGATACGGGAACTCCGGAGGCAATTCGCTTTGCTTGTTCGGCCTGTGATCAGGGCTTGTTTGCAACGCCAAAATTAGTTGTCTGGCTTCATCCATTCGTGCTCAAAGAAGGAGAAGAGGCATTGAAGAAGTTTTTGGCACGTTTTGTAAAGGAGCCGCCCGTTGATATTTCTCTCCTCCTTATTGCTCCAGGAAAGATAAAGAAAACACATCCAATAGCCACGTTCCTTCTCAAAAAGTCTGATCGGATTGAGGGAATCGATCTCCTTTCGGGTATGCAATTAGAACGGTATGTTGTTTCATTGCTCAGAGATTTTGAAAAAAATCTTTCTATAAATCACTCGGCATTGAGAACGCTTTTGAAGGCAGTAGGAAGTGATATGCTCCTCTTAAAGCAGGAGGTCGCTCGACTGGCAACGTATCGTGGTACTGGAATGATTACGAACGAGGATGTGACACTTTTTCTTCGTCCAAGCGTGGAGACGAGTGTATTTCAAGCATTGGACGCGATGTCTCGGGGCGAGAAGGAGAAAGCCTTACTTCTTTTTGCACAAGAACAAGCTGGCACATCAAAACAAGACGCCGTGTACGGACTTCTTTCGATGTGTGCCTGGCAACTTCGTCGACTAATTCAGATTCGTGAGGTTTTCGATCGAGGTATTCGTGATAGTGCTGGTATCGCCCGTGAGACAAAGTTACCATCGTTTGCCATACAAAATACCCTCCGTTCTTTGGGAAATCTGCCACTCTCTCGACTAACAGCCGGACTCATTCTGTTGGCCGACATGGACGCAGCTTTGAAAATCGGGACACTTGATCCTGGCGTTGCGCTGGATACGTTTGTGTGGAAATTTTAGTGGAGACTTCTCGTTTGTCTCAAAAAAAAACTCTCCCAATGGGATGTCGGGAGAGTTTTTGTTATTGAGCAGAGCGATGAAATCTTAGGCCGAAACCTTCGCTACCTTCTTAGGAGCAGTTTTCTTTTTCGGGGCCGCTTCCTTTTTCACAGCTACCTTCTTAGGGGCAACTTTCTTGCCAGTGGTTTTCTTTGGTTCATCTTTACTCAAGAAGGCTTTTTTCACAAAAGCGTTGAGACGAGATTTCTTATTAGCCGCAGTATTCTTCTTGATGATATTTTTTTCAGCTGCTTTATCGAGAGCTTTCTGTGCTTCTTTGTAGAATTTTTGTGCGTCATCAAATTTTCCGGTTGCAACGGCTTCGCGTGTTTTTTTGATGGCGCTTTTCACAACACCCTTCACGATTTTATTCTTTTCGGTTTTGCGAGCGGTGACTCGCATATATTTGATAGCGTTCTTCTTGATTGGCATAGTGATGCACGTTATGATTGTTGCTGAGACAGGTCAGAGAGAGCCTTATTTACAGCCTGATTAATATGTTTACTAACAAACCTGGAATTTGAGACAGATTATTTCTAACAGAAAAATGATTTTTTGACAAGGGTTTTTCAAATTTGACAACGTGCCAAGCGAGAATAAAACAGGTACTATAGAGAAAATGGCTATTTGATAAAAGGACGTTATGATAGGACTTTTAGAAGGAGAGTTGCGAGGAATGAAAAATGGAACAGCTCTTATTGTCTGTGGAGGAGTGGGCTATAAGGTGGCGGTGTCCGCCTATACACTTGGGAAGATTGCCGGGGCAGAGTCAGTACTTCTTTATATTCATACGCATGTGCGAGAGGACCAGCTCACGCTCTATGGTTTTCTTAATGATGATGAACTTGAGATGTTTGAGCTGCTCATTTCTATTTCTGGTATTGGGCCGAAGGTGGCTCTGGGGATTCTTTCGATTGCCGATCCAAACACGATTCGTACTGCTATTGTACACAAAGACGCTTCCCTTCTGACGCGTGTTTCAGGAGTTGGAAAGAAAACAGCCGAGCGAGTGATTGTTGAGCTCCAGAATAAAGTGAAAGAAACTGAGTTGCATGGTACTGCGCAAGCACTGGCTGATCAGGATGCACTTGAGGCATTGGTTGCTATGGGGTATTCGGTTACTGACGCACGAGAAGCACTTAAGCTCGTAGCACCCGATATCAAAGACGTCGGTGCTCGTATCACACAGGCATTAAAAAAACTTGGAAAGAAATAATTATTTCGTATGAGTAGTTTTCTTCAATCAAAAGAATGGGCGCGTTTTCAGGAAATGAGCGGGCATGAAGTAGTGCAGCTCAAAGATGGGATGCATGGTTTTGTTCATGTTCTTCCGATGGTGGGCGCTTATGTATACACGCCAAGATTCCCTGAGGAGAAAACTTCAGATCAAGAGATTTTCTTTAGAGACCTCTTTTTGCAGGCAAAGAACAAAAAATGCGGATGGGTACGTATCGAACCGGAGACCGTCGCTGTTTTGCAAGCATGGGAGCGTATATGCTCTGAACAAGGAAATGAAAAATTGCGGCTGATAAAATCACCGAACGATATGCAACCACGAGAGAATCTTGTGATTGATGTTTCGAAGCCAGAGGAGACGCTTCTTTTCGAAATGAAAGCAAAAACACGTTACAATATGCGCCTTGCTGCGAAGAAGGAAGTAAGAGTTTTTGTGACACGCGAGAAAAAATATCAAGAGATTTTTTTTCAACTCATCGAAGCAACAGCAAAACGACAGCATATTCTTCCTCATCCAAAATCGTATTATCAGAGCATGTTCACTGTTTTTTCAGAAGAACAACTGTTATTGTTTGTTGCTGAATATAAGGGAGAGGTACTTGCGGCCAATCTAGTCCTCTTTTCGGGAGATACGGCCACCTATTTGCATGGGGGGACGAATGATATCCATCGTGAAGTAATGGCACCAATACTCCTTCAGTGGGAGCAGATACGAGCGGCGAAGCGTCGTAGTTGTCGATGGTATGATTTTGGCGGCGTAAGCACTGCTTCTTTAGCAAAAAAACAAGAATTGGTGATGAGTGCCTGGGAAGGAATTACCCGTTTTAAGAGAGGATTTTCTCCAGGGACGGCACCGGTGGTGTTTCCGGGATGCTATGATATCGTTGTTGATTGGAGTCGCTATGGGCTTTACTTGCGACTTCGTTTTTTGCAGAAAAGTCTTTCGGTGATGAGGAAATTTTTGAGAAGATAAAAAAATATGTTGCATGCTTGTTCACGGTTTGTGCCGCAGTCTTTAAAGAATATTTTGTATCATTTCCCATTGGCTGTTTTTGCAGCGGTGTATTTTGGTTTTCCGGCGAGGCAGCTAAAGGTAATTGGTATTACCGGAACGAATGGCAAAACAACAACAACACAATTTATTACAAGAATTCTTCAAAAAGCAGGAAAGAAAGTCGCTATGACCTCGACTATTAACTTTGAAATTGGTGATCGAAAGTGGACAAATGTATCCAAATTCACAACACTTTCATCGTGGAAATTACAGAAATTTTTGCGCGAAGCGGTGCGTTCTGGTTGTGAGTATGCTGTTCTCGAAACATCATCACATGCGCTTGATCAGTATCGGGTTTGGGGCATTAGCTATGAAATTGTGGTCATGACGAACGTAACGCATGAGCATCTGGATTATCATTTGACCATGAAAGAATATCGACGAGCCAAAAAACGTCTTTTTAAGAATGCTCAGATGGCGGTTGTTAATCTTGATATGGAAAATCCGAAGGAATATCTGAATGCAAAATCGTTTACAAGGTCTCTCTCATATAGCACTAAAAAAAGAGTGGCAGATATGTACACGGAAGAGCTTGTCCTTGATACCTTAGAGACTTCGTTTCTGGTGCAAGGGAGAATGTTTCATATACATTTGCCGGGTCGGTATAACGTTGAAAACGCGCTTGCATCCCTGGCCGTTGCGAGGCTTCTGGAAATTGACCTTGGAATAGCAGGGCAGGCGCTAGATGAAATAGTAGGTATTCCTGGGCGAATGGAATTCATATCAAATGTACAGGGTTTTCATATTCTTATCGATTATGCCGTAACGCCAGATTCGCTTGAAAAACTGTACACGCTGGTTGCTAGTATGCGATTGGAAGGAGCTCGCATTATTGCTGTATTTGGCTCGTGTGGCGAGCGCGATCGGAGTAAACGACCAATTATGGGATCTCTCGTTTCTTCGGTTGCCGATATTGTGATTCTGACAAATGAAGATCCTTATTATGAGGATCCGGAGCAAATTTTAGATGAAATTGAAGGAGGAATAACCGGAAAAGAAAAAGGCAAAAATTATTGGCGTATTCCCGATCGACGTGAGGCAATTTCGCAGGCTTTGAAAATGGCAAGATCTGGGGATTGGATTGTAGTGACTGGTAAAGGCGCCGAAGAAAGCATGGCGATAGGAGATCTTCGCTTGCCGTGGAATGAACGAAGCGTGATCGAAGAAGAGCTGAGGAACAGAGTACAGTCCTGAATGATTTTGTGAAAAAAGAGAAAAAAAGAGCGCCATATGGTGGTGGCGCGTACTCTCGATTGCGTGCTGGTATTCTATTGGTCTAGGGATTCACTTGAGCGTGAAATTCAGACCGGCATGATTCTGGATCACGAGTGTCCCCTGATTCTTTCTGCTGCAGCCGATAGCGAGCTCGACGCTTGCCAATATTTTTTTGCGATCCTTGTCTCGATGGTGAAGTGTGATGGCAAGTATTCCGCAAGAGGCAAGTTCGCCTTGACGGTTTCCCTGACAAAAGGAAAGGCTCGGCGTCATATTTCGTGTGTAGCCTTCTTCTTCACCTTCATCGGCAACGTTATCAGAAGAGCCCGCGCAGAATAAATCGCAGTCAATGCTGTCATCGTCGGCTGCTTGCATGCAAGAATGAGCAGTTATTTTTCTTCTGCAGGATTGCTGGTTGCAAGGGGAAACTTTCCAAAAACTATGCAGCCCTGTTTCATCTTGATCGCTAATGAGAAGTTGAAGAGGATACAGATACGAATCGGTTGTTGAGAGCTGAAAAAGGTGCGGACTGCACCCTATGAGGCAGGAATCAATGAAAGCCTCCAGTGTCGCATCGCCGGCCCTTTGTAATCTCCCAAGGTCAACGAGAAGCGGCATACCCCCCAGTACTGTTTGCGTGTAAGCGTGTGTACAACGGACCGGTGCGTCCATTTCATGTATCCTTTCTTCTTATTGATTGAATTGGGAAACAACTGTAACTGCAGCCTAGTGAAAAAAGATGGTTTTGTAAACTCGGGAGGCAAAAGACAGGAAGGGATGGTATCCATTTCTTCACGTGACAGGTCTTGATATAAAAAAAGTGAGCGCCAAAAGGTACTGGCGCTCGCTGACTCCGTTGATCACAGGATGGCTTAGGTGATGTTGAGAATAAGACCATGCGTATCTCCCCATGCGCATCGAAATGAAAGCGTGGTGATTCCTAGCCCACAACGGTCAAAGGAAAGGCACACGGAAAACAATGTCTCATCTCCAAACGCCCCGTTTGTCAATATTCTTCTGTAATCACAGCGAATTATCACTTGATACGCGTGGCAATTCGGCGGGATTTGCAGGGAGGCTGGGAGTGGGACTTGTGCGAGAATTCCGCTTTTTTTACTTTCAATCGCCGGTGGCCGTGCTTGTGAAGCAGGTTGATGTGAAACTCCCAACCTCTTCCTCGAGCGAAAAAAAGCGACTATTTTTACGAAGAGTTTTTTTAGCGGAGAAGATTCTTGCGGAAGAGGGACGCAGGCGATTGGTTTTGACGTATCTTCTTCTGGTTCCGACAAAAAAGTCTCTAGGCAGGGCGGATGTTCCTTGTTGCATGGATGGATGCAATCGGAAAGACTATCCGAATTAGCCGTCGTATCGAATAAGGGTTGTAGCCTGCCCTCGCTGGCACATTGGATAGAAACGGTCCTCTCTTGTCCTGAAAGAGGATCAATGAGTTGCAATGTGAATTGATTAGGATTAGGGAAACTGGGAGATAAAACTGAGCTGCTCGCCCAGAGTTGTTCCCAGAGAGATGAGCATGCTGTACCAAAAGCTTTTTTCGGTACAAAGAAAAGAAGATAAGAAGGGAGATCTTCAGAGCGATACCGCTCTGAGTCTACAGGCGGACGATTTGTTTCGGACATCGAAGTCTCCTTTCGCTACAGTGGATTGTAAAACAACTATACTGTGAGCATAGTAGAAAAAAAATTCTCTGTAAACAGAGAGAAGCTTTGTAGAGATAGGAAAAATTACAAGATCTCTTGAGGAGCGAAAAAAAGATTCTCGATCTCACTTTTGGTCTTGTTAGATATTTAGCAGCGCAATAAGAATAACTGTTAGACAAAACCCAAAGAGGGCGCCAACAATCACCTCGCTGGTACGGTGGCCGACACGTTCTTTCAGGTGGGGGAATTTACTCTCATCTATTTCTCCGCGAAGTTGGTCGACAAGCATATTGAGATAGCGTCCCTGATCACCGAGTATCATGCGGATACGAAGAGCATCATCAATAATAATAAAAGTAAGACCAACAGTAACAGCAAATGCTCCAGAATTCATGCCTTCAAAATAGCCAATAGAAGTGAGGAGCGAAACAGCGAAAGCGGTGTGCGCGCTTGGCATGTGACCGTGGGTGAAAATATATTCTGGTTTCCAGCCGTGGCGTATGGTAAAAAAAATAAATTTAACAATTTGCGAAAACAGACCAACGAAAATTGGGAGAAGAAAAACCAGGTGCGCTTGAATAAATGCCATAGAATCTTTTTAAGATAAGAGGAGTTTCTTATTCTTGATTATATCACAAGTGAGGCATCGTGAAGCATCCTTGCTGATTCTCTATAAGAGGTATTAAGAGAAGTTGTATTCTGATGAGCAAGAAGGACTTATTTGATCATTTGCGTAGCTAATTGCCAGGCGAAAGGAGTTAAGCTATGATAGAATCAAGTAGATAAACAGTAATACTATTAATGATTATGAGCATACTTGGACTGATTGGGATTGTCGTGGTAGGAGTGGCGCTTGTAGTAATTTTTGCGTACAACGGACTTATTTCTTTGAAAAATCGTACCGAAGAAGCCTGGAGCGATATTGATGTGCAGATGAAGAGGCGGTATGATCTTATTCCGAATCTGGTGAATACTGTGAAAGGGTACGCGTCGCATGAACAGGTCGCTTTTGAGAAGGTAACTGAGGCACGAGCTCGCGCTATGGGAGCAACAGGGGTAGCTGACAAGGAACAGGCAGAGAATATGCTTACTGGAGCACTTAAATCAATCTTTGCTATTGCGGAGGCCTATCCTGATCTGAAGGCGAATCAGAATTTTCTCGAGTTACAGCAAGAGCTTTCAGATACGGAAAACAAGATTCAAGCTGCCCGGCGTTTTTATAACGGAAATGTTCGTGATTTAAACACGAAAATAGAGACATTCCCTTCGAATATTATTGCTGGCATGTTTGCTTTTACGAAACGTGATTTTTTTGAGCTTGATGAGAGCGAGGCGGCAGCCAAGGACCCAGTTGCGGTGCAGTTCTAATATTTTCCAGTGATACAATAAAAATAAAAACGTATGAGAAATTTTGCTAAAATAATAGCAATGTTATCGGTAGTGAGCGTGGTATTGATAGCGCTGCTCTTTGTGTTTGATCTCGTTCAGGCTGAAGAAATGCGGGATATGTTGCAAAAGATTTTGCTCGCACTTGCGCTAGTGGCCCTTGGCGGGTTTGGAATATCAGTTTTGAGCCAGTCGAAGTAGAGAGTCGTTTTAGATTGCATGACAAAAGAAAGAGAAGGCTGGGAATCTCAAAAGAGACCCAGCTTTTGATTTTTCAGGGGGGGGTGATTGTGTATACTTATCGTAAGTATATTTTTTTAATCTTGATGATCAATATGAGAATAGGGATATATTCGCAAGCCTGGGGGATCAGAAATGCGATGTTGTGCTTGACACTTGCTTTGTTTGTAGGAGGCACAACAAATAGTGCCCGAGCAGCCAATCTTGATCGATCTTATGTATACGATCAGATTCAGTACCAGTTCGATGTGGAAAAAGATACAACGATTCGGGTTCAAGAGATTCAGACCTATCATTTTCAGGGAGAGTATCATCAAGGGAACCGGAATATTCCTCTTAGTGGTGTTGATTTAATTGATACTGTATCAGTGAAAGATATTAATACTGGACAGCCGCTTGTTTATTCAAGCTCTCGTCTTGATAAGACAGACCCAAGTAGCTATGGGCGCTATACAACGTACCGAGAGAATGGGCAGTTTGTTATCGAGTGGTATTACACTACCTTAAATACAACACATACCTGGGCACTTCAATATACTCTGCATGGAGCAGTGAGTTTTTTGGACGATAAAGATGAGCTCTATTGGAATTTGTTTACGGAATATCAGGTACCAGTGAAGGAGGTGCGAGCATTAGTTATCTTGCCGCAGGATTTTTCGGTGATCGAGAGACAGGCTTTTTGGTATACCGATCCTGTGGTATCGGCGGGGACGATTACGTATCCGGATAACCATTCCCTTCTCTTTTTGGGTCAGAATTTCCCCGCGTTTGGTAAGGCGACTATCGCGGCTGGGTGGCCACGTGGCGCGCTTGAGAGAAGCCTCTATTGGAAGAGTTTTGTTGAAAGATTTATTTGGGTGATTTTGGCTATACTTATTGTTTGTGTTTCGATAGCGAGCGTCGGGGGGAGATATTTTTTGACAGAGCATTGGCGCACAGGAAGAGGAACATTGGTGCCGGAATATGCGCCACCTCAGGCCCTGCCACCAGCTATGGTAGAGGTTCTTATCCGGGAGTCTGTGAGTGAAAAAGTTTGGAGTGCAACTATTATTGATTTGGCGGTGCGCGGATTCCTTAAAATCGAGGAAATTCCGGTACCCCGTATAAAGCAGTGGGGACGAATTATTTTAGGAAGCGTTGTTCTTATTGGGGCGATAGCATTTTTGGCTCAAAGTGGTATTCCCTGGTTTGCTGGTGTTCTTATTTTTGTCATATTTTTTCTGCGTTTTGGAATATATTTCTTGATGTCCGTAGGAAAGCATTTTTTACTCTTTCCAAAAAATTACATCATCACTCGTTTGCAGAAAGAAGGAGCAGCAGGGCTTGAGGCTTACGAACAACAATTTTTAGATATCCTCTTTCCACATGGTAAAACAGAGTTTTCTACCAAAGAAATAAAGAAAATAAGTCATCAGACTGAGCAGCGTGAGATGCACGCGGCTCTTCAGAAGCTTCGTAGGATTCTCCTCGAAGAAACTGCAGCTGATACCGCTGCTTATGTGGTAGGCTTCAAAACGTGGCATCAGGCGAAAAATGGTCTCATTGTTGGATTGATAGTTGTTTTTATCGGTTTGTTTACGATTGGACAGAAGGCGCCGCTCCTTATCATTCCTGGTCTTATTTCCTTGTACGTTGTGGTGTGGGCGGTACTTTTTTTCCGATATAATCCACGTTTGAATTATGAGGGACAGGTATTTAAGGAAAAATGGCTTGGATTTAAACTTTATCTTGAAACAGCTGAAAAATATCGCTTACAAAATCTTACACCAGAAACTTTTGAAAAATATCTTCCGTACGCCATTATTTTTGGCGTTGAGAAGAAGTGGGGTCAAGCCTTTGAGTATATTGCCTTGGAGCCACCAGCCTGGTATAGGGGGACGACAGGCATGAGTGGGTTAGCTATAGGGGGAAATTTCTCAGTCGCTCATTTTTCCTCTGCTCTTGGTGTATCTTTTACCTCTGCCTTTTCGCGTGCTGGTGGCGGTGGTGCATCATCTGGCGGTGGACGCGCTGGCGGCGCTGGCGGCGGTGGCGGTGGTGGTGCAAGTTGATGAGCGAGAGTATAAAAAAAGATGGCTCCCGAGCATGCTTGGGAGCCTGTAATTTGTTTCTTGGCAGAAACTCAAAGATGGATCTTGGTAGGAGAACAGAGCGCTCTGGCAGTGATCGTTGTGCCAGCACGGACAATAACGGATCTCTGCCCAGGTGCCGCATCAAGAAGGGTTCTCTAACGAGAAGATGGATGTTATACTAGATTTACTTACCCAATATTCTTTTTGGCATTATGGCAACTCTTTATACGCAAAAAGATAAAAATATCCGCTTGACGTGGGTGTATATCACTGGCTTTCTTTTATTCGTCATTGGTGTTGGCTTCGTATTTTCACAAGCGATGCATTCAAGCGCCATCCTGTACGGTTGTGTATTATTTTCGGTGTTCATGAGTATCGGGTCGTATTGGTGGAGTGATAAAATTGTTCTTTCTATGAGCGGAGCTCGTCTCGTGGAATTTGAAGACAACAAAGAGCTGTATCGTATCGTAGAGAATCTTGCTCTCACAGCTGGACTTCCGACACCAAAAATCTACACTATTGATGATACCGCAATGAATGCTTTCGCGACTGGACGCAATCCAGAACACGGGGTGATTTGTTTTACCACGGGTATTTTGACTCGTCTTAATCGTGCTGAGCTCGAAGGGGTTGCTGCACACGAACTTTCTCATATTGGAAATCGAGACACGCTTATTTCAACGGTAGTAGTAATCCTGGTGGGTTTTGTTGCATTGCTCGCGGACTGGTTTCGACATTGGGCATTTTTTGGCGGGAATCGCGATCGAGAAAGCGACAGTCGATTGCAAATTATTTTTCTGGTGGTCGCACTCGTACTCTCAATACTCGCACCGATAGCCGCAACTTTGATGCAATTGGCTATTTCGCGGAAACGAGAGTTTCTAGCTGATGCCTCAGGAGTATTGCTAACTCGTTATCCAGATGGACTCGCTTCGGCACTCCAAAAGATTTCGGGTGATACTGAACCACTCGAAGCTGCTAATCGAGCCACTGCTTCGCTTTATATCGCCAATCCGTTCAAAGGAAATAAAGTAGCGAGACTGTTTATGACGCATCCTCCGATAGAGGAGCGGATAGCAGCTCTTCGTGGTTTGGATGTATCTTCTTAGGCTATGCCGTCTCCTTATCAGGAATTCGCTCGTAAGGCTCGAGAGCGATTTCTTGCCAAACAAAAACAGAATAATGGGAATACTCCCAAAACTCAGTCAGGGGCGTATTGTTTTACGACTCACGCGCAGCACAAGATGCGACAATACAGTCTTTCGGTTCAAAAAGTGCGCGGGGTTATTCGTTCGCCAAAACGTCGTCAGGAAGGCATTGCTCCTCGTACGATTGCGGTTATGCAGCCAATTGCTCCAAAAATAATTCAAGGCAAGGAAATCTGGAAACAGGAAGTGTGGGTGATGTTTCAGGAAAGAGCGCAAACTTTATCAGAACAGTCTGGTTGGGCATCATCGCTTTCTCTACAACAGGAACGATTTCAGACTAAAAATATCAAGATAATTAGCGCTTGGCGCTACCCTGGTATGAGTCCAAAGAATCAGCCTCTTCCTGCGGAGATTTTGCGAGAAATTGAAGAAGGGAGTATTTTAGAGGAAGAAGAAAATGCTTCTTTTCCACTTTCTTAATTTATCAATAAGAACAGACGCGCTATGAATGACCAAGAAACATCGAAGAATTCGACTCCTGAAAAAGCTCCGCAAGTTACCGTCAAATCGCATCCAGGTTTCGAGACCAGTGATATTGAAAAGCATAAGGGGATAGCCTGTCTTTCGTACATCTTTCTTCTTTTTCTCGTGCCACTTCTCACAGAAAATGAAAGCAAGTTTGCTCAGTTTCATGCCAAGCAAGGGATGTCCCTGTTTATTGTCTGGGTGGTGACGGATCTTGTTTTGAACGTTATTCCGATGTTTGGTGTAATGTTGCTTCCAATTGCCAATCTTTTTTTCATTATTGTGAGTGCAATTGGAGTTTTGAAGACACTGCGTGGAGAAGCATGGGAAATTCCAGGAATGTCCTTGATTACTAAAAAGCTGAACCCATAGTCTTTTTCAGGAAACATAAAAAAACAAAAATATATGGCTGAACTCTTGTCTTTTACAGCGCTCATTGTTGCCATTATCGCCTTCAATAAGGTTTCTCGACTAGAAAAAGAATGGCAAGCGAAAAGAGAGGATGTTTTTAGCACAAAACAACCGGCATTTGTTCCTCAAACTGAGACAGAAGTATCGGCAGGGTCATTCCCGATTGTGCCGTTGCCGCCAGTGCCAGAGCCACCAGTATTTACTCCTCAGAAACCAGGCTTGGGTACGCAGGCCTGGCAGTGGTTTCTTCATGATTGGCCAGTCAAGCTCGGAGCCATTCTTTTCTTTCTGGCGATTGGATGGACACTTCCTTATTACGCCTGGCAAGTTATTTCGCCAACCGGTCGGATAATGCTTGGTATTGCGCTTGGAATAGGGCTACTTGGTTTTGGCACTCGGCGCATTCAACAATTTCGTAATCAAGGGAGCGTGTTTTTGTCTCTCGGAGCTGGTATTGTATATTCCTCAATTGCGGTGGGACAGTTTCAGTATGATATTTTTCCACCCATCCTGGCGCTGGGATGTATGTTTTTAACGACGGTATTTCTGGCATATGTGAGTATTGCTGAGAAAACTCGGGCGCTTGTGTTTTTGGCATTATTTCTTGGCGCTATTGCTCCATTTCTGACAAACTCTCGTGCTGTAGATTTCACGAGTCTTTTCTCGTATCTCGCGATACTCTGTCTAGGAGTTCTCTGGGTGACACGCTTGACCGGATGGCGTGAGCTGACGACGGCAGCTATTGTCATCTATTGTTTTTATTCAGCGCCATACATTATAGGTTTTGGGAATGTTCCGGATGTTACACACGCTCTTTTTGCAACATTTTTTGCACTCATGTTCTTTATCTTTAATATCTTTTCTTTGATCTATGACCGAAAGGCAGAATCGGCTGATTTGATAGCGGCCTTATTGAACGGCGTACTTCTTATTGGGTGGATTGATCAAGAAATTATCCCTGAAGCGAAGAGTTTTGTTGCGGTTATTGCGGCAGTGACAGCAAGTGTCGGAGCATATGCTGTTTATTCATCAGCTCGTATTTTGGCACCAGTCATTGTCCATTCAGGAGTCGCAATGCTTCTTCTGGCCGTAGCGACTGTTTATGAGCTCGATGGACCGCTGCTTACCATTGCACTGACATTTGAAATAGCACTTTTGGTGGTGGGATCTCTTGCTTTTCTCGGTCAGGTGTTGGCAGCCAAGCGAGCAAGTATTCTTTTCCTGGTGCCATGCATACTGGTATTTGAAAACATCGATCGTTATTCTCGTGCGAAAGCGGTCTTTACAGGAGATTTTTTCGCTCTTTTGATTTTGATTATTTCTTTGGGTGTTGCAGGCTATCTTTTCGTACAGAGCGATCGAGAAGCTGAAGGCGATGGGCGTGCGGACAAGTTTTCTCTTGGAGTTTTCTGGTCTCTCGCGAGCGGACTTCTTGGAATGCTGCTTCTTTGGTTAGTGATGCATATTATTTTGAGTGACACCTTGGCAACTACTTTTAGTTTGGCAGTCTATACGCTGATCGGTTTGTATTATTATATTTCTGGACGCACAAATGAATCCGGGCCGCGGAAATTGGTAGGAAGCTCTTTACTGATTTTTGTTACAGCCCACCTTCTCTTGGTTGAGATGGGAGGGATGAGTACTGAAGGTCGGATTGTTGTGTTTGCAGTAATCGGAATTTTACTTATGAGTACAGCCTTCCTTGGGTACAAGAAAAAGGACAGTTTCTAGGAGGAATAATTCTTTTGAGAGAGGTATATATGCGATATTTTTTTCTTGTTTCTGTTTTACTTTTTTCCTCTTTCGGTGTTTCTGCTCATGGGAATCATGATTTATCTCAGGACGCCGATCAAACACTCTCGGCCTTTGAGCAGATGCTTCCTGTGGTCTCTTCAGTTTCTATTCCGACAGTGGTTGCTGTTCCGGTATCTGATCTGGCGTTCCGAGTGCACGATGCAGTTGTGTACGAAGAAACAACGAGGCGCTTTCAGCCGTATCTTTTTGTTGAAAAGCAAAATTTCTTTCGAGCTAGTGTGCAAATAAACACTCAGGCAGTATCAAACACGGGAACAGCAGATGCCCTTACGGATGGTAATGGTGATACCATGACAGAATTTCCTCTTGAGACAGATAAGGCATCGGATGCGGAACTCCTAGTTACTTTTTCACGACCAATAGGCGTATCTGGTTTCTCCCTTTCTCTTGATCGGTATGTGGCACTTCCGCAATCAGTTTCGGTTTTAGTGCCGAGCGTTGACGGAGAGGTGGCTCCGCGCATCGTTCTCGCTCAGTCGAGTCTTTCTGGAACAGCAGTGCGTTTTCCCAAGGTAACGACGAATGTATTAATCATAAAGTTAAAGTATGGTCAGCCGCTGCGTATTCGCGAGATAAATTTTCTTGAAGAAAGCATCTCTTTGGCTGACGAAAAGAGCATACGATTTTTGGCTCGTCCGGGAGAAAAATACACGCTTTATGCTTATTCTGACCGTGGATATATTGCTTCGGTTGGGGAGTCGGGAAATCTGAAAGACGATGTGGGCGTGAAAAATTTGCTTGGTGGACAGATGCGGATGAACCCTCTATATCAACCGGCTGACAGCGACGGTGACGGCGTTATTGATCGCAAAGATAATTGTGTCAGGCTGGCTAATATTGATCAGCGTGATGAAAACAAAAACGGTCAAGGTGATGAATGTGATGATTATGATCGCGATAGTGTGATGAATAGTCAGGACAATTGTCCGGCGCATCCGAATCGGATTCAGACAGATACCGATCGCGATGGAAAGGGCGATGTTTGTGACGATGAAGAAAGTCGAATGACAGAAAAATACGCCTGGATGCCATGGGTATCTATCGGGCTTGGTATTGTGGTAGTCGGCGGACTTTTTGTATCTGTGTTCAAACGGACTCGTTCTGCTCAATAAAAATAAAAGAGAATATTTATGACAGAAGAAATATCATCACTCGCAAAAGAAGTGCAAAGGAAGGCGCGGGGAGTTTTTTGGCTGTTAGGAATAGGATGTTTTGGAGCACTCGTCTATGGGGCAATAATGGGTGACGGTTTGAAAAATTGGCGTGCCGATCAAGTAGCACAAGAGCAGTCTCGTCAAGCAGCCTTTGAATCTCAAAGAACAAAAATCAAAACAAAGGACGTTGTAAAACTCAAACAAGCGCCACAACCAGAACCAGTACCTTCTCCTAAGCGAAAAGACGCAGATCCTCTTGGACAGCAGTCGTTAGTAATTCCACCAACTACATTGGAGAATGGTCAGGCAGATACAATGGTGCTTTTTTCTCAGAAGATTCAAAATTCTCTTGCGGAGTATCTTGAGGCATTCAAAACGTATCAGGGTTTTACACTGGTAGCTGAAGACGAGTCTTTCCGATGTCTTTCTGCAATACCATATGTAACGATAGAAGGTAATGCCGTGTCAGTAGTATTGGTAAGGGATTGCCATCAAGGGCAAGCAAGATCGTACGGTTGTCTGGATTCGACTTATCCGTATCTGATAGCGTTGAGTGAGGAGCAGTATTTGTCGGCGGCTGCTCATCCTGGGTATTGCTTGGAGGAGGATTCGGTGAGACATATTCCATCCGGTACCTCTGGGCAAATGACCCCGCAGAGACAACCGGTCGTATCTGGTGGTGCTCCCTCAGAACTTTGGTAGGAAAAAAGAACTTGAAAAAAAGAAAAATGGCTGTAATAAGCTATTTTTCTTTTTGTATGCTTGACATATCAATAAATAAGGTATATAATGTATTTTCAGGATAGGAATAAGATCTTTGACAACAGGTGGTTCTGGGTGGAGTGAGGAATCTCGGATCGTTTCGGGGTTTCTCACTCCACCTAGAATATCAGGAAAGGGAATTTGGCAATTTTGCCATCGACGCATCAGCCATGGAGGTTCGTCATGAAAACGAAATTGGTAAGTTGGATTGTCGCCCTGTCTTTCCTTTTGGGAGGCTGCGGTGGTCTTGGACAGCGTCCTGATGGGTACGTTGCCGACCGAATGGGTGTCCCCCACGGGTATATCATCCCGCCAGGAAGAACAGCCGAAGCGCAGCTTCGGTGGCTGGAGCAAGAGGGGACGAGGTATTGTCATCCGGATTCGACCCGGCGTGACGCTCTCGTCGGGGCAGTGGCTGGTGCAGCTATCGGTGCTGTTCTCGGTGGAAGTGGCTCGCGGGCGACTGGTGCGGTGCTTGGTGGCATCGGTGGCGGAGGTCTCGCGTCTATGAGCATTGCGGAATACTGCAGTGTTTTGCGCACCACGCAAGGGCTCGTTCTCCAGCAAATGGAGAACAATAAGCCGAAGTCAGAGTGTCGGCACCAGCAGTTCGAGGAGAATGGTAAGCGGCGGTATAGCCGTACCGACTGCTCCTCCACTACCGGAGCGAGACCCGGATATCAAAACTACCCCGGAAAATAACGGGGTGCAGAAATACAAGGTCGGGAGAAAGAATCTTTTCTCTCGGCCGTTTTTTTTATGAAAAAAATTCTTTTTCTTGCCTTGGGTATATTTCTCTTGTACACTTCAGTGTGGAATACAAAAATATTTTTTATGAAAAACACGAAAATTGTTGCGACCATCGGCCCGGCTTCCGAAAGTAAGGAAACGCTACGCCGCATGATTGAAGCCGGCATGAATGTTGCCCGGCTCAATTTTTCGCATGGGGAGTATGCTTGGTTTAAAACCATTATCGCTCGTCTGCGCGAACTCTCTGAGGAACTTCAGGTACCCGTTGCTATCTTGGCAGATATGCAGGGGCCGCGTATTCGCGTGGAAGTTGACCGAGAAATCATTCTTAAAAAAGGAGAGCGCATTCATGTTTCTGATATTTCTCATCGGGAGACTTTTTCCAAATTAAAATCCCGGCAACCGATTTGCTATCTCGATGTTTCCAAAATGGCAAGCAAACTTTCGACCGGGGACATGATTTTGATTGAGGATGGCTTGATTGCGCTGCAGGTTGTCGCGAAACACGGTACTCATGCGGTTGAGGCTGCCGCACTCAATGATTGTCACCTGAAGAATCGCAAAGGAGTCATTCTTCCTGATACGCCGATTGACCTCCCAATCCTTTCCAAGAAAGATTTACGAGATCTCGCATTTGTTCTCAAAGAGGGAGTGGATTATGTTGGATTGTCATTTGTTGGTTCGGCAGAAGATATCCATACTGCTCGTGAGGAAATGCGGAAAGTAGTGGGCGAAACAGCTGAACTACCAAAGATTATCGCCAAGATTGAGCGCAAGGCTGCTCTCAAACATCTGAAGTCTATTTTGAAAACAACTGATGCGGTTATGGTTGCTCGTGGTGATCTTGGTATCGAAATGCCAACATCCGAAGTAGTACTCCTCCAAAAAGAGATTATTCGTGAGAGTCTCCGAGCGATGAAACCTGTTATTGTGGCAACACAGATGATGAAGTCGATGACGGACAATATCCGTCCAACACGAGCGGAGGTGAGCGATGTTTCCAATGCAGTGATTGACCACACAGATGCGGTCATGCTTTCAGAAGAATCAGCCATGGGGAAGTATCCGGTTGAGACGATAGCGATGATGGCAGAGATTATTGAAAAAACAGAAGAGTCGCCATTCAATGATATCTATCAAGAGCTAGATATCAATATGAAGAATGAGTATGCAGCTGTCATTCGGAGTGCGTATCAGCTTGCCAAGAGTTTTAATACTCGAGCTATTCTTTTGCTTTCGATGAGTGGACTGACTGCTCGCTTGATCTCGCATTTTCGTCCAGAAACTGAAATATTAGTTGCCACAGATAGCAAAAAAACCTGGTATGAATTGGCACTCGTATGGGGAATACAGCCTTTCAATTTTGAGGGCGATCCAGATCGTGACCACTATATTGATCGGATGATAACCGAAGCAAAAAAAACGGGTCAATTGGCGTCAGGAGATGATACCGTCGTCTTTCTTGGGAAGACACCTGATCGTCGGACCATTGACCTTGTCGGAATCCGGAGAGTGCGCTAGTCTAGAGAGGGAAAAAGATAGGGGAGAAAAGGAGCCTTGGCTCCCTTTTTCTTCTGCCGGAAGCACACAAGTGAGCTTGTTTGTGGTTCAACGAGGGCGATCTTTAAAAATTTTTAAAAAAAGCAGTATTTCTGTACACAACGGAGGCGTCGCATAGTGGTCGAGTGCGCTCGCTTGGAAAGCGAGTGGAGCGAAAGTTCTCGAGAGTTCGAATCTCTCCGCCTCCGCAAAAAATCGAAATCAGTTTTTGAAGCCGAAATGGGGTCGCGCCGAAGGCGCGACACTAATGCATTCCCCCCGCCGAATTCAGAATCCAAAAGGTTTTTCCACGCTCCGCGTGGCTCAAAAAGT
>JAGOSP010000004.1 GCA_018062205.1 Candidatus Moraniibacteriota bacterium
CGCAGAGGTAGATAGAGTGGGCATCGTGTATGTAGTCCATACTGCCATTCTATCATGAGGGGCGGAGGCGGCGGCGAGCGCCTCCATCCCACGAGCTTACGCTCGGGGATTTACTGGCGCAGTTAAACAAATACCAAGACTTATTGAGCGTTTACTCGTATCAATTTTTTGCCATATTCATCATAGGGGTGTATCCTGCAAATAAACTTAGTTCTCAAATAGTTTGGAATAATGAGTATTCGATTTTCAGGCCCTTGGCGAGCAGCTTGATACGCGTGATTAGATCTCTTTGGTTTTTTGAACGATGAGTCTTGTTGGCTTGCCTGTTTAGGCGGAGCTCCTTGATGGTTTCATTCATTCAGGTTTTTATGTTTATGAAAAAATTAACAAAGAAACAGTTGATATTTATAGCGTTCGGAGTACTAATTGCAGGAGAGACTGCAAATTTTTTTATCGGAGGGTCTGTAGGCCAATTTTTGGCTACAACAGGTGAAATTGTTTTCTTTACTGCACTTGTTCTTCTGATGATTGTTTTCTAGTCAATAGTTTGGAATTTGTAGCATATACCGTATGTGGAATTGTTCAGGAGTATATCAGGTATTCCCAAATTATTGAATCAGTATGAGTTTAAAATTTCTAAGCGCATCCTCTTGAGTGATTTCTGGAAAAAAGGTTTTAAAAAGCCTTTTTTTGTTGCCTTATGTGGGAGCTGGATGATATGTATTGACTATTGTCTCTCATTCTGGGAGACTGGTTTTTCAAGAGTTATTTTTCCAATTTAAACAATCCGACTCCCTTGGAGGTCACACATGAAATCACTCGTTCTTCGGAGTCGTGAAATCGAGGCAGCAACACAGCGTGTCTTGTCGGTGGCGGTACCTCTAGGAGCTATTTCGCTTGTTACGCAGGTGCGGACGACAGTGGATGTTGATGAGGATCTTATCCCGAGTATCAAGGCACATGGACAACAAACGCCAGGCGTTGCAGTAGCACTCACTCCCGATGAGGCACGGCAATATATCGAAGAGATCAATGAGCTTTGGGGGAGTTGTCATCATATAGCTGACTTTCCGCTTGTAGAGCTTGATGGAGAGCGGTACTACTTTATCTTGGTGGCGGGTCACCGTCGCTATGCTGCGTGCGCTATCCTTGCCGAAAATGCAGAACAGAATGCTGGTCAATCGGCTTTTGATGGGCGCTATCGGGTGGATATCCGATTTGGTATGCGGGTGAGCGAGACAATCCCACTTCAGTTCAATGAAAACAGGCATCAGCAGGTGCCTCCTCACGAAGAGGCTCGGGCTGCCTGGAAATTCTATCGGTGGCTCAAACGAAATGAACCAGAAATAACCATCTCTCAATTTGCTCGGAAGATCGGAAGGACGCCGGAATGGGTGCGCGGGGCATTGCGATTTTGTACACTTCCTTCTTCGGTACAGAACTACGCCGATGGAACTGACGGGTGTGTGAAACTGCCGTATAGTATTTTGACCAGTTTAGCGCGTCTTGGCGAAGGAATGTTTGAACTCACGGGCGAAGCATTTCCTGAGTTGGCGTATCACTCATGGATTGTGCGGGCTGTTGTTGGCCGGCTTAACGCGACGGTGTTCAGGAAAACGGTGTCAGAATACCTGACATCCAAACAGCAAGAACATCGGGGCCAGCTTTCACTTTTTGGTTTGACAGAAGCGATTGTCGATGAGCGACCTCTCCGACGAGTGGTAGCTGCTCAAATGGTTCCGGCTGTTTGGACGATTCTCAGTTATTTGCAATCGTTGGAATGCGTACGAGAGAAGGGCGGTTTCGGTGATGAAAGTTATTTATCGCCAGAACTTGATTCTCGTGTGCGGACTCTCTATTCGCCAGGAAGCCCTCTGCATATTGTCACTCGTATCCTTGAGTATCTCGGGGTGCTCGTACCTCATCTTGAAGAGCTCGCTAGACGAGAGGGCAGCAGGCAGAGAAAAAAATTGCAACAAGGAGCTACGAACTTGCCGATGGCAACAGAGCTTACCCAACAACTTTTTGCGTCGGAAAATGATGCAGCGCCCCAGTAATATGGGGCTTTTTCTTTTCCAAATAAATACGAAGAGTTTTTGTTTTTTTCTCCAGGAAAACAATTGAACAAGGGGAGTTTCCTTGGCCTGAGAGAACAGTTGGAATTTTTTACACCACGAATTAGATACCTACATCTATGTCGTTGAACTCTATTTTTTCATTATTATCATGATCACGTGGCTTATTAACAGTTCTATTTCTCGATTTTACAAAGGTAAAAAATACACGTTGAAGTTTAGTCATCGCAAAGAGGTTTTTTAATGTCTAACGTGGGAAGCCCGTACTCATATGGGAACAATATAAAATAGTTTGGACATGTATGTAGAGAAGAAATAATTGAAAATTCTAGAGAAAGCCCGAGAAAAAATTTGCTTGTGAGGAGGTCGTTTTGGCTGCGGATATTGTGCGTCAAATAATCATCACTCTTTATGCTTCGCTTGCTTTCTCATTCTTGAATAAGGCTGGTCGTTTGTTTTTTTGCAACAAAATATTTATAACAAGCCTTTATTCTCGATATTACATGATAGAGGTATAAAAATCTGGTATACTAATCAAGATGAATAACCAAAAAAACATTGTATTTCTTTTTCGTCTCGCCGCTTTTCCGGTGCTTCTTTTTTGTTTTTTTGTTCAGAACGCTTCTGCGAAAAACTTTGATATCTATGTAGATAAAGGGGTTAAGGCAGAAGGAGACGGAAGTAAAGAATCTCCGTATGAGACTATTAGTCAAGCCCTCACAGAAGCTTTGTCAAAGAGTGTCGACAAGAGAAATATCTTTGTAGCTAAAGGGGTCTATGATGAATCACTTTTGCTGGGTGACTCTATGTATATCAGCGGAGCTGGGCGAGGGAAAACGATTATCACAGGAGATGTTTTAGTAGAGAAAAAATCAGGATTGGAAAATCTAACTATCAAGACCGAAAAGCTTGTTGCCATTATGGTGAACGGACAGGCTGATTTTTCATTACAGAATATCGAAGTGAGCGGTTTCAGGAAAATTGGCTTACAGGCCATTCCTGGTGAGGGAAAAATTATCCTGAAGAACATCGCTATTCATGGTAGCAGCGGAAAGGGTTTGTATATACAAAAGGGGCATCGTTTAGAGATATCTGATAGTCGTATATATAAGAATGCTGAAGAAGGAGTTGATGTGAGAAACAATGTCGATGGCTTCATAAAAAATAATGCCTTGTATGAGAATGGTGAAGGGGGAATGGAAATTATTGTCGGGGATGCTGATATGGTTATCAGTAATAATAAATTTACTCAAAATGCTGCAAGTGGTATTGCGGTTCAATTTTATGCGACTGCTAACACGGATGGACAAATTGAAATATCGAATAATACGATTACGAATAATGGGAAATATGGTCTTGATTGCAATGTTCCGAGTGGAGGCAAGCCTGGCCTGAATTATTGGAAGAGATCGATAAATCTCGAGAACAATACCATTGAAAGTAATAAAAGAAAGGAAATTAACCCATTTTGTAAGATTATCGATGCAGTGGATGCAAACGAGGAATTAGATAATAAAATCAAGGAAACAGATCCAGATGACCCAATAAATAACGGCATGAAAAATGAGAAATTTACAGCCGTAAATGTGACTGTTCTTTCAAATGAAGATTTAGAAAAAGAAAGGATTATCTGGGAGCAAGTAGAGTTGATGGCAACAGGTATTGAAGCGAGAGAAATCGCGATAGATGATCTTGGTGTGAAAATACAGAATCTGAATAAATTGAAACTTTTTTTCTTCGGGGTAAAAAAAGAGTATCTTGAAAAATCAAAAGAAGAAATCAGGCAATCAAAAGAAATAATCGAAAATCTTAGGAGTCTTCTTACTCAAGCGCAAAGCTTTCAGAATCACGAAGAAGTGCAAAGCTTTATACAAGAAGAGGAAGTCGAAATAGTAAAGCATGAGGCTTTCATCCGAGAACAAGAAGAGGAAAATGGTATTCTCGGGTGGCGAAAATACGTAGCATTCTAGTCTTTGGAATCCAAAGAGAAACTCTGCCTGGAGCTTTTTGTTTTCTTACGTGAATGTGGCAGGAAAGCCATTTTGATACGGCACAATTTGATCGATAATATGTCAAGGAGGCTTGACATATTTTTTGAATGCCTTACAATAAATATGTAAAGTCTATTTTACATGTTTATATGCAAGAGACTGTTGAAAACACCATAGAGAATATGCGAAGAAAGAAAGGGCTCACTCAGGAGGAATTAGCATCGGCTGTGGATGTTACACGCCAAACAATTATTGCTCTTGAAAAGGGAAATTATACGCCCTCTGTGCTGCTAGCCCTGAAGATTGCTCGGTTTTTTCGTCTTCCAGTAGAAAAAATATTCACTCTTAAATTTTGAGTATGAAACCCCAGTTTTTTTCAGAAAAAATCGTTTCAATATTTCTTATTTTTTTTCTTGTTTGGTTTATCAATCCATTTAGTTTTTGGATGACCGATGCCTTTCACATGACGCTTCTTGGCTTGATTGTCACATTTTTTTCCATTTTCGCGATGTTTTTGTGGGGAGAGGTTATTTTAGATGAACGAGAACAATTACATCGTTTCATTGGGACTCGCTTCGCTTATACGGCTGGTGGAGGATTGCTTCTTGTGGGGATTATCGTACAGGCGCTTTCACATAAGATTGATCCATGGTTACCGTTGGTGTTGACGGGAATGGTGTTGGCTAAGATCGTCGGTCGATGGTATGCGGAAAAACGGTATTAAGGAAATACTTGTGTAAAAAAAGAGATAAAAAAAGAAAGGAGGTGAAACAGATATGAATAAAATAATTATAGGAATTATGGTCTTAGGAAGTGCTGTCCTCGGAGGCTGGTGGTATCTGTCTAGTCAGAGAGCAATGGAAGAAGAGTCTTTGATGGAAAAGAAAGTCATGATGGAAAAAAAGACAGACGGAGTCGTCAAAGATGATGTCATAATGGAAAAGGAAGAAGACGTCATGATGAAGCAGGAAGAGGATACCGTGATGAAAAAAGAAGAGGGCGCTATGATAGTCAGGGGTGGACAGTATACCTTGTATGATGCATCAAAGGTTGCTTTCGCCAAGGATGGCAAAGTGGTACTTTTCTTCCGTGCTTCCTGGTGTCCGACTTGTCGTTCTTTGGACGGCGATATCAAAGCAAATTTGAGTCAGATTCCACAAAATATTTTGATTCTTGATGTTGATTACGATAAGTCAACAGACCTCAAGAAGCAGTATGGAGTCACGTATCAGCACACCCTGGTGCAGGTGGATGCTTCAGGAAATATGATTACAAAGTGGTCAGGGAGCGCCGGGCTCAGCGAACTGCTTACTCAAGTAAAGTAGTTTTGTTGTTGGGATAAAAGTAGTACACAGTTGGGACAGTTTCTGCAGAGCTGTTCCCTTGAGTAATATTTTTTCAAAATATCATGACTATTCTTCTTGTATTCGCATTTCTTTCGGGCGTCGTGACCATTTTTGCCCCATGTATATGGCCGATACTCCCTATTGTTTTGTCAACAGGTGCAACGGGAGGGGAAAGAAAACCGCTTGGCATTGTCACTGGTCTCGCTGTAAGTTTTTTGTTGGCAACTCTCACACTTGCTTTTGTGGTACAAATTATTCCGTTTGATCCGGAAATACTCCGCTTGCTCGCTGTCCTCGTGATTGCTCTTTTGGGTTTGACTTTGATTATTCCAGCTCTAGGAAGTCGGCTAGAGGGTCTCGTGAGCCGGCTGACTTCTTTTGGTGGACGATTCACACAAAATGGAGGAACTGGTTTTTGGGGTGGCTTTATTACTGGTTTTGCATTGGGGTTAGTTTGGTCACCCTGTGCTGGGCCAATTTTGGCAACTATTGCTACTCTTGCAGCGACTCAGGCAGTGAGCTTTCAAGTGGTTTTGGTCACCCTCGCTTTTGTTTCTGGGGTGGCGGTTCCGTTGTTTGTTTTAGCTCTTCTGGGAAAGAGAGTGCTCACGAGAACAAGAATATTAGCACCCTATACGAAGCGTATTCAACAGGTATTCGGATTGATTATGATTCTGGCAGCCGGAGCTATTTATACCGGATATGACAAAATACTCCAAACAAAACTCCTAGATACTTTTCCGGGTTATGAGAGTTTTTTGAATGGGTTGGAAAAAAATGATACGGTGAAAGAGAGGCTTGATGAGTTGAAGAATACTAATGAGAAGCGAGTTTCTCAGAAGAAAGAAGAGTCGAAAGTAAATATACGAAAAGATCTTCCTGAATACGGACAAGCACCCGATTTTGTTGGGATAGCGCATTGGTTGAATACCGATTCAGCACTAACTATGGAACAGTTGCGTGGAAAAGTGGTACTGATTGATTTTTGGACCTACAGCTGTATTAATTGTATCCGGACACTCCCGCATGTGACCAGTTGGTATGAAAAATACAAAGACCGGGGATTTGTGGTGATTGGAGTACACACACCAGAGTTTGAATTTGAGAAAAAAACGGCCAATGTGGAAAACGCTTTGGAGCGATACAAAATTCATTATCCGGTGGCTCAGGATAATAATTATGGTACATGGCAAGCTTATAATAATCGTTATTGGCCAGCGCATTATTTGATTGATGCTGAAGGAAAAATCCGCGACTCGCATTTTGGAGAAGGCAACTATCAGGAAACAGAACTGGCCATTCAGAGTTTGCTTGAGGAAGCAGGGAGAGACGTAACTCCTAATTCAACAAGCGTGACCATGGACACTCCTGGAAAAAATAAAACCCCAGAAACATATTTGGGAAGTGATCGTATGGAGCGATTTTTATCACCTGAACGAGTGACTGGTGAGAAGCAAGTCTTCACGACACCTCCTATTCTCCGGAAGCACGATTTTGCCTATAGTGGATCTTGGAAAGTTGAATCAGAAAGGGCTTTGGCTTCCAGTAAATCAACACTCACGCTTCGTTTCGAGGGGAAGAAAGTGTTTTTGGTTCTTGCTCCACCTGAGAATACTTTATCTGGATCTGGAAGTGTCAAAGTTTTTTTGGATCAGAAGCTGATACCCAAAGAAGTGTCCGGTAAGGATGTTGTGGATGGAAAGGTGACACTAGATGCAGAAAGACTTTACGAGCTTTTTGATGGGAGAGAAATGACCGAAGAACATCTGCTTCATTTAGAATTTGAAACACCAGGGACCGCGGTGTACGCATTTACTTTTTCTTAAAAATAGACTGTTTTAGTCGAGTCATGAGAAATTTTACACAAAATATATGAAAATATCACAGAGAATATGGTTGGTGATATTGGGATTTTCTCTCGCTGTAGGCTTGGTATGGTATGGGAAGTATTCTCAGAAGGTGAGCGATATCAAGATTCCCGGTATACCAAAACAGAATTGTTTGGAGCATAATCAAGAAAAACATATGAAAAAAACACAAGAAGAATTAAGTCAGTATCAGCGTGCCTACTTTGCTGGGGGGTGTTTCTGGTGCACAGAAAGTGATCTGCAGAAGGCTTCTGGAGTAGTCGAGGTTGTATCGGGGTATGCGGGTGGAAGGGTAGTGAATCCGACATATAGTGATGTGACGAGTGAGAAGAGCGGACATCGAGAAGCGGTGGAAATCTATTATGATGGAAAGGTAACGAGCTATGAAAATCTCGTGAAGTATCATTTGATGCATATTGATCCGACGGATGCAGGCGGGCAGTTTTATGATCGCGGGGAGAGTTATCAGGCAGTGATTTTCTATCGTTCTGAGGAGGAGCGACTTGTAGTCGAGCGAACGATACAGGAATTAGACAAAGCAAAAATTTTTGAGAAACCAGTCGCTGTGCGAGTTTTGCCGTATACAAATTTTTATACTGCGGAAGAGTATCACCAGAATTATGCTGAGGAAAATACCATTAAGTATTGTGCTTATCGAGAGTCGAGCGGGCGAGATACTTTTTTGAAAAAATATTTTGAAGGGAAAACGTGGGATGAATTACTCAGGAAGGGTACGACACAAAAAATAAACGAACCTGTTTCTTTGCAAAGTGATGATATGATTCCCGGAAAACTTGATTTTTCGCAGTATGTAAAACCAAGCCAAGCAGAATTGCAGGCTAATCTCACCCCGCTTGAATATGAGGTGACACAAGAAGATGGGACCGAAAGACCATTTCATAATGCCTATAACGAAAACCATGCTTCTGGAATTTACGTTGATATTGTCAGCGGCGAACCACTTTTTTCATCAAGCGACAAATATGAGAGTGGCACGGGGTGGCCAAGTTTTGTGAAGCCAATTGATAACCGGTTTATTGTGGAAAAAGTAGATGCTGGTTTTTTGAGTACGCGCACAGAGATACGGAGTAAATACGGAGATAATCATCTTGGACATGTGTTTCCCGATGGGCCAAAGGATAGAGGTGGGATGCGCTACTGTATGAATTCCGCGGCACTTCATTTTATTCCGAAAGAATCCATGGAAAAAGAAGGATACGGAGATTTTCTTTCACAAGTGGATACTCAATAATTGAATTAATTCAAGAATGTATGAATAAATTTCAAGAAGTTCTCAAAATGAGCGGTGTACCGGTAATCCTTGCGTCACTGTGTTGTCTTTCACCGGTTATTCTGGTGCTACTGGGAATCTCCTCGGTGAGTTTTGCTTCTTCGCTGAGTGATACTCTGTATGGTGAGTATAAGTGGGTATTTCGTACGATTGGGTTATTGGCGCTCTTAGGATCACTGGCATACTATTTGTATCGACAGAAAGGAATCTGCTCTCTGGATGCTGCGAAACGTCGTCGGAATGAGATTATGAATTACATCGCGCTAACCCTTGTTGTTGGAGTATTCGGATATCTTTTTTTCTTGTACGTGGTTGTACACTATCTTGGTGTCTGGCTTTCAATTTGGAAATAATCTTTTTTGTTATTTTTTGTTCAGTTGCACTGGATGAGCACAAGAAGAAGCAGGCGGGAATTGTATACTCGATGTGGTTTTTTGTGTGAGTACGAGCGTAAAATCAGTAGACTTCTTTATAAAAAAAATTGCCCCGAGTACAAACCTCAGGGCGAAATCCAATCAAGGAGCATTGGTCAGTGCGTTGTCATGCGGGAAACATTGGGAGGATTGACTCCTTTTAGAATACTCCACATTCGTTGGAACGTTATCTCGCCGGAATTAATTGCTGCATCCTCTTCCGGCGTAGACAAAATAAACTCACCCATGACTTCCATTCCACCAACGATACCTTGGAGGCCAGCAGACCTCGAGTAGCGATAATTTCGCGGGACGAGGTAGAATGTGACTTGCGATTTTTCGTGAATTGCGATGAGATTGGCCGAAGCGGCATTGCCCACCGTGTTACTCCACTCACGCATGCGTCCGATGGTGGCGCGAATCGTGTTTTCGCGGTTACCGGTGATACGGAAGGTGGTCAGCGGGTAATGCTGCGTGTCTACAACAAGCACTGACGGGGAAATATCATCAGCTGGTGTGCCGATGGATTCATTGGCCTTTTGCTCGATTCTCCTGGCTGCGTGTTGGATAGGGAAAAGCCCATGACCAGCAGGACTCATGAACGCCTGAAAATGAAGGTGCTCTTCGATGCTGGCTCCAGCACCAACTCCGTTGTAAAAGCAGATCCATTCGGGTAGTTTGACGGCGAGATCATAGAGATCTGTGACTATCCGGGTCATCTTCCCCAATTCCTCTTCGGGTTTCCCATGCCATGATTGCGGTGCGTGTTCGGTGGAGGCGATTGTCATATGTGTCGGCATGAAGGGGAATGGGTTGCACAGTGCCGCATAGCTATTCCCGTTTACATCGAAGAGAAAGTAAAACTGCACTCCTCTTGATTGCCAACCAACGTTTTCGTGACAGATAAAACATTTGGTGGAACGGGTGGTTTTAGTTGCGACTCCCTCGGGCGGAGTAACTCGTCCGTTTCCTTTGAAACGAAGGCGGCGATTGGGATTATATTGCCCAATAAAGAAGGCATCGTCGCCTCCATGGCACTGGAAGTAGCGCACGGCAGTCAGGTCGTCAATGATGAATCCACTGTCCATTTGTTGTGCATGCAGGAGTCTCAGGGCATCCGAAAGCGGATGCTTGTTGAGTATTGCCTGAAGTTCGGCACGGTTCCGTAGATAGATGGAATCAGTCCATCTCCCCATCGTAGAACGCCCATCGGGATTTTGATAATCCGGAAGCAGGACAATTTTTGTAGTCATTCTGTTCTCCTTGAGAAGAATCGACGAATCGATTCGGTTGTCAAAAAAACTTCACAGTGAAGGTACCTCGGTTCTGTTATTTTGTCAATCTGATTTTTTTAGGGGTTTACTCAATATTTGATTTAAGGGAGATGCTGATAGAGGAGTGAAATTTATGCTAGAATAAGTATGATAAATAATGAGATAGAAAGAAAAAATACTATGGCAACAACCAGCATTTATCTCAATTTTTCTCGGAATACTGAAGAGGCTTTTCGTTTTTACCAGTCTGTTTTTGGAGGGGAATTTGTGGGAGGAATTCACCGCATGGGTGAGGTGCCGACACAAGAGGGTCAAACACCAATACAAGAAGAAGATAAAGACCTTGTCATGCATATTGCACTGCCGATTCTGGGAGGATGTCTGCTTATGGGAACTGATGCACCAGAATCAATGGGATTTAGATTGAATCAGGGAAATAATGTGTATATTAATCTTGAGCCAGATACGCGCGATGAAGCCGATGCATTGTTTACGAAGCTCTCTCAGGGAGGGAGGGTAGAAATGCCACTTCGGGAAATGTTTTGGGGGGATTATTTCGGTTCATGCGTTGATAAGTTCGGCATTCAGTGGATGTGTAATTGCTCACAGAAAGGATAGTCTATGAAATCACAACTCACAGTAGAAGTGTTTGTACTTGTCTCTGTCGAAAAAGCTTGGCAATACTGGATTTTACCAAAATACATAACGCAGTGGTGCTTTGCTTCCGATGACTGGTCTGCACCGAGAGCGGAGAACGAACTTCGTGTTGGAGGGAAGCTTAAAACACGAATGGAGGCCAAAGACGGGAGCGGAGGATTCGACTTTGAGGGAATATACACCGTTGTCGAAGAGAAGAAGAAACTGGAATATCTACTTGTTGGTGATGATACAAGAAGGGTGATAGTCGAATTTTTGGAACAAGATGGCGGGTGCATAATCAGGGAAACGTTTGATGCCGAAGAAATGAATTCGCTCGAAATGCAAAAGAATGGCTGGCAATCAATCTTGAATAATTTTAAGAAGCTTGTTGAAACAGCTTAAAAAAACTGTCTTCGTTGACAAGCAGATAGATCAAAGGGGAAGAAAAATCTTTGAGAGTAATGTGGGGAATAAAAAAACGACCAAGCTAGATGAGCGTTAGTCGTTTTTTTATTCGTTTGTGTGATTATTCTACAATAAGTGTTCCCCACTGGCCTTTTGCTCTATGGCCAGGTTTTGAGCAGTAGAAGACGAATTCGCCTGTTTTGTTAGCGGTAAACTCAATGACAACCTCTTCGTTCAGCGGGAGCTCTTTCTTGACGCCGAATTCATCTATCACAAAGTCATGCATGCCCTTGGTATTGGTGGCTTTGATGTGTATGGTATCGCCTGCTTTCACGCGCATTTCTTTGAGCGAAAACCAGACGCCAGTTTCGTCGTAATAGGCAGTAGTGGAAAATTCTTTGACCGACTCTGATATTTCCGTTGAGGATTTTTCCTGAGACATGCCATTTTTTTCAGTCTTTGTCGTCGTTGGTTTTTCATTTTGAAAAAAGAAATAGCCAGCGAACGCAATACCAACGATAAGTATCAGTCCAATTATTTTTCCCATAAGAAGAGTGTGTGTGATGATTTAAGTCCCTCTGTTTGAGGTGGAGTTTATTATAGAATATTTTGGTTTGTTCTCAAAATGAAAGAGTATTTTCTTTTCCGAAATTTGTTTCACTGACGAAAAAAATCGTCAATAAATTTATAAATAATAAGGCTTTTATAAGCCATAAGTATGCGTTCTATTTTGAGGAAAGCATGCTAATTTGCATGTCTCTCCTCATGGAATTTGACTTTCATTTACACTGCTCTTAAGCTCATTGACAACAAAAGAGGAAAAAATCATGAAACGGTATCGGCGTGGATTGGTAGCGCTTTCGGCAGATCCAATAACCTTTGGGCATATAGACTTGATTCGACGAGCAAAGGATTTATGTGACTCTCTCGTGATTCTTGTGGCAAATAATGACCTGAAAGTTGGGAGTTATCTGTTCACTCTTGAAGAGCGAGTTGCGATAACGAAGGAAGCAGTTCAACAGGCAGGAATAGCAAATATCTATGTTATTGGATCGCAAAACCTTCTTGTTGATGTCTATATCCGCGAAGACTGCGATATTGTTTTCCGTGGTATTCGAAACGAAAAGGATGCCGCCTTTGAAAAGGAGCAAATGGAGCTTCATGTACATATCTTGCCAGACCTCCAAGGCCGTATAGAGTTTTTGGAATCACACGAAGAATATCGAATGATTTCCTCATCGCTTGTGAAGGCATTCGTACGGAGTCATGTGGACGTGTCTCGTTTTGTGCCAGCTTTTGTGAAGCAGCTTCTTGAGGAACGAATTTGTCAGCAGTACATTCTTGCTGTTACTGGATGTCAGGCGAATGGAAAGACTTATGTTGCGGAATCGCTTGCGAGAAATTTGGTCGAAAGTGGAATCGAATCGCATGTGATCAGCATTGATGTTTTACTCCGGACTCTCTATGACGAAGATTCGCTGGGGGCGCAGAAGATCCGTTTAGCACTCTCTCAGTTGTTTGGGGACGATGTGTTGACTGCTGATCAGAAACAGGTGCGTCGATCGGTACTTAAAAAACGCATCTTTGATTCCGAACAGGATACAGAGAAAAGAGAACTGCTGCATTCCCTAGTCGAGCCGCATATTGATCGTTTGTATCGGGAAGCACTAGCAGGGAAAAAGGGATTGATTATTTTTGAATGGGCGCAGCTCGCAGAAATGAAGATGTCTTTCTGGTCAAACCATCAGGTCATTGTTGTAACAAGCGATGACCAGAGATTGTTGGCGGAAATGAGAGAAATATCTTCGGAAAATCAATCGCAAATGGCAAATTTTCAGTGGAGTACTGAGGAAAAAATCAGGGCACTCTATCAGGCCGCGAACGAAGCGATGCACGGTACAGTAGTCTCTTACACGAATCGAGTTGGTGACGAGGAATCAATGAATCGTCTCGCTCAAACAGTGCGAAAAATATTCCCAGCACTTGGGATGGTTTGACGGAGGAAATCATGGATATTGGTCAGTATGAAATTCTGAGAAAAATCGGAGAGGGAAGCTTTGGGCGAACCTTCGAAGGTCGGCACCACATTCTTGGTATACCAGCCTGCATTAAACAGGAGCGAACTGGAGACCCTGTCTATCAGAGAATGTTTCGGGAGGAAGCGGAACTGCTCGCAAAGGTGCATCATATCTCGCTTCCGGCATTTCGCGATTATTTTGAGCTTCCGGATTTTGGTCAGGTGCTCGTGATGTCATATATTTCCGGCGAAAATCTTCGGAAACGGGTTGATCGGGAAGGCGCGATTGATGATGAGCATATCGCATGGATTCTTCAGCGTACACTCGACGCTTTATCATATCTTCATTTTCAGTGCATCGTGCACTGCGATGTGAAGCCAGAAAATCTGATTCTTCATTTGGAGGAACATAATGTTGTCTTGGTAGATTTCGGATTGGGAGTGATTCACTCCGATGCAAAGACGCTGGCTAAGGGGGGAACAGAAGCCTATATGCCTCCAGAATTCGGAAATGGGTTACCGCCAATCCCGGCATCAGATATTTATTCGATTGGGAAAACCGCAGTGTTTCTTTCGGGTGGCAATCCGATGACTGGGGCGCTTCCAAAAGACATGCACCCGCTGTTTGCAGAGTGCATACGAGCGATGATTCGTAAGGATCCATTCGCTCGGCCGCAGAATGCGCGCGATGTCAGTCGCCGCATAACAGAAATCCGTCGCCAAATTTTTGGTCGAACGGAAACAACCGAGTTGTTTAAACTTCGTGAGAGGAGTATATCATGAGTGGCGCATTTGGATGGGCACGGGCAAATTCAGCGGATGCTGGCACGAGAGTGCATGGCCCGGACAATTTCGCGGGAGCCAAAGGAGCATATGGCGGTGGGGCGAAACGAGTCGATATCGGATTTGATTCGAATGATGGGAGAAGTCGTAAGATCGACGCATTCGCAAACAAGCTCGGACCAAAAACGATTCCGAACGGGAAGAGTACGCTTTCGAGTACGGCAGCCAATGTTGTCATGGTAGTGCTCGATGTGACAGGGTCGATGCAGGAGTGGCCGCAAGAGATTTTCAGGCGGCTCCCGCTTCTCTATACCGATCTTGTCAGGTATCTCGGATCGGATGACTTGGAAGTCCTCTTCATCGCCCATGGTGATGCGAGTGGATCAGACCGGTATCCGGTGCAGGTAGGACGATTCGCACGTGGCGCGGAACTCGATGCAGTCCTTGCTTCGCTGGAACGCGAGGGCGGCGGGAGTGGCCGCGAATCACAACGTGAATCACAAGAGCTCATTGCTTACTACATGGTTGAGCGTATCGATACGACGTCGGCACAGAATGTCTTTGTCTTCTTCGTCACCGATGAAGCTGGCTATGACACAGTGACTGCTTCGCAAGTTGATCAGCTTCTGGGAGTCCCGATGAATCATGAGCTTATCAGGACAGCGGATGTCTTTGCGAAGCTTTCGATTACGGCGGATGTGTATGCAGTGGTATGCGATACGAAGTCGTATGACAGTCCTCTGGCTCCAACCTGGTGGAAGAAAATGCTTGGTTCGGAACAAGTACTTCTGCTCGATGATGCACGGCGGATTGTCGATGTATTGCTTGGGGTGATGGCTGGAAAAGTGGGGAAAGATCATGAATTTGATCAAGATCTCACAAGGCGTCAGGTCGGTATGCCACATGGGTATGCCAATATCGCAAATGTGCACAAGACGCTGGCAATTGTCCGAAGAGGTGGGAAAACAAGGCTTCTCCTGCCCCCGGATGTATCAGGGTCGCATAGCAAGAAGACGCGCTCCTTGCTGGATGATTGAAAGAAATGAAAACGCGGCACTCCCTGGAATCTCAGGGGTGCCGCTTTTTTTGCCTACCAATTATGCGTGTCTATTCCCTGGTGAACTTCGCGAATTCACGCTCCCATGTTTCAAGAACGAGAGAGGAGATTGCTGGGTTGAGGAGTAGTTCCAAATCGCCGGGTCGCCTTTCCAAAAGGGCATCTCGGACTTCAGTTGCCGAAACTTTGGGGGTTTCTTTTCCAGCGAATCGGTTGATGATATGGAACGGTTTTCGTCCCTCCTCAATGAGCACACTCATTTCTTCTCTGCATCCGCCAACGAAGACTGTTCTTTCGGGGGCAAATCCAATGGCGCTGAGTATGCTGTCGATCGCCATGAGCCATGACGAATTATCGTTATCAAAATCCGGCAAGGGGACTATGCTGAGTTCGGACTCGGGAAAAACTTTTCGCAGAAAAGATACTCGCTCTGCATAACTAAAA
Source organism: Candidatus Moraniibacteriota bacterium (assembly GCA_018062205.1). Taxonomy (GTDB): domain Bacteria; phylum Patescibacteriota; class Minisyncoccia; order Moranbacterales; family UBA1568; genus JAGOSP01. Next base: position 15,604 of record JAGOSP010000004.1, read on the forward strand.
AAATGCCGGATCGTTCGTGCATGCGAGGCACTTCCGATGAAAACGACACAGCGACCACTCCTCTCTATCATGCTGCGAATCATGGCCTCGTGACCAGTATGAACTGGATTGAATCTGCCAACATAGGCCATTTCTGGCTTTTTAGTGGGTTTTTTAGTTGCCATTGCTGATTCTCCTTGAGAGATGTCGCGCGGTTGAAAAGAACTGTAAATAAATAAGATATCATATACGTATACTTTTGTCAATGTCCGTGTTCTCGTTGTGTAGTTTGGAAGATAAAGATGCCGTTTGTGTAAAATACACGAAGTCTCATCGAATATTGAGAGGAAGATTTTTCTTGATATTTCTGTCGCTTCGCGATAGGATGCAGGCAATCGGCCATTACATTTTTATGAGAAAAGAAATTAAAGAAGCATTGGAAAATCTTGGTTTTAGTACCAATGAGACTGCGGTGTATATCGCACTCACTCAGCTTGGAGAATCTCCAATAGCGATTATTGCCAAGAAAGCGGAGCTTCCTCGGACAACCGTGGCGAGTATCTTGCTCCAGATGGCAAACAATGGATATGTTTCATCGCATGTCTATCGGAGGAAAACGTGGTATTGGGTTGAGTCTCCACGCACCATTGAAAGGATGCTTGAGAATCGAATTGCCATTGCCCAGGAATTGAACGGACTTCTGACGGATTTCTATCGAAGCGAGGCGGATTTTCCGGAAGCAAAAGTGTTTGATACGAAAACTTCCATGAAAGCTTTTATTGAAAAACTCATGGTAACCATGAAAGATGGGACATTGATTTTGACTTTGGATACCCCAGGTGCCGCTAACTATACAAAAATTTATTCTGAGAATTTTGATCTTGTTTTACGAGAAATAAAACGGAAGAAGAAAATCATTACACATACACTTATTCCAATGGGCACGGGAGCAAGGATTGATCCGAGAAAATTGATGAATCGAGGAATTACTCTTCGTGAAATGCCAGCTGGGGTACAGGGGTTTCAGGCTTCATTTTGGATTATTGATGATTTGTTTGTACAATTTTCTGGGCGATATCCCTTTATTGTTTCGGTACGACATTCTTTGATTGCCGAAAGTATGCGAGCGATTTTCCAGTATCTCTGGTCTGTTTCCACACCGGTAAAAAAATAACGCGGAAAAACGTTTTCCGTTAGGAATGTGTTTTGCTAATTGAAGGAAATGGCTGGGTTTTTCAAGAAAGAAAGACACTTTTTTTGGAAACTTTTCTTATTTTCTTAAGTATCGAAGCGGTATTGTGACTGAGAAAAAAGCGACGAGAAGAGAGAAGAGGAAGAAAAGTATAAGGAAAGTAAAATCTTTGGAAATAAGATAACTCCGAACGGCAGTAGCTGCGAATCCTCCGTAAAGTACGGAAGTAAAGATAAAGGTGAGACCAGGGAGAGATGTGCTGAGGAATTCAGGATCATCCGTTTCGAAATTTGGGAAAAGAGCCCCAAGAGCAAGGCCATACAGCGTTGTTGTGGCTGAGGCAAGGCAAACGACACTCAAAACGAGGAAATACTGGAAGGAAGAAAGGGGTATAACGAGTGTATTGAGAAGAGAAAAGAGGAAACCAAGGAGAATGAGAAGCGGTACATAGAAACCAATGCGTGCTAAGAAGATTTTTGCTTTATCGAGAGGTGCACTTTCGATAACCCAACTCATTTTTTGCTCCATGCTAAAGGAAGGAAAAGCAAATCGGAGTACAAACATATTGACGAAGTAGATAGCAGCAGCAATTTGTAGTGTAATGACGATATAGGGAAATACCTGTGGGCGTTCAGAGAGTTGGTGGTTCAAAATGAAGGTGGATCCATTTTGGAATAACCAGATAAGACAGAAGAATCCGAACCAGGTCATACCACGGGTGTTACGAAAGAAAGTGATAATTTCTTTGCGAAAGAGAGCATTGAGTGGTCCAGAAGCATGGGAAAGCGTGGCAGCAAAAGAGCGAGGGGCGGAGCTGTGAGCATTGTCAATTTCTTGAAAATGCTGCCACAGTGAAAGATGATTTTTTTTCAGAAGTAGAAACGGAATGAAAGCGAGACAAAGAAAGGCGAGAATAATACCGACACTCTGCAAAAGAAGGTGGAGATTGTTTTGGCTGACAGCGAAGAATACGAGCGCTGCTGGGTGAGAAGGAAGTAGGGAGAAGTGTGACTGGATTAAGGTGATATCCGCAGTGGTATTTTCGATAGCTTCAACGGAGAAGAGGGTATTAAGCGAGACTGAACGTATGTTTTGCCAGGCGATGGAAATAAAAAGAGCAGAGAAGAGAAGCGTGATGAGGACAAGTACGCGGTGTGTGAGGAAGGTCTTTCGCAAGGAGAACAGTATTTTTGCAACAAGGAAAATAAGCGAGAGTGCAGTAATGACAGCGAGAGCAACAAAGAGAGCAAGAGCAAGAATGATAAAAAGTGCCCCCCAGAAAGAGAGTTGATAGGTGAGGCTGAGCGCGAGGAGTGCAGGGAGAATCAAGATAAGAATTGGCCAGAGCGAAACAAAAAACATTCGTGTGAGAATAAGTAGTGGTATGAGCGGGAATTTTGGCGAAAGAGCAAGAAGAACCTTCTCCTTCCCTGAAAAGAGACTAAAGAGACCAGTGATGAGTGCGCTGACAAATATTAAGACAAAAAGAGTGAACATGAAGAGTTCGGAGAGATAGAGAAGGAGTGCTTCTTCGAAATATCCAGAGAATGAGAGGAATCGGAAACCATGAAGAAAAAACAAAAAAATTGCCGCTGAAAGTGAGAGGATGAGTAGGACGAAGAGAGAGGCAGTGGTAATCTTCGCAGTACGATTCTGCGAAAAATACCGAGCTGTTCTTCGACAAAGATGGTGAAAAAAAAGTGGGAACACGGTTTAAGCAGTAATGATATTGTACATAGTTTCGAGAGAGGCAGACGGTGTTTGGTGTATGTGTTCTCGAATATCCGCAAGGCTTCCTACGGAGATTATCCTCCCTTTTTTAAGGACACCGATACGATGTGAAATAGTTTCAGCTACTGGGAGCGTATGTGTGACAAGCAGTACGGATCCGCCTTGTTTGGCAAATTCGGTGAAAATGTGTTTGGCAACAATTGCGCTTTCGGGGTCCAGACCAACGATGGGTTCGTCAATAAGGAGGAGTTTGGGCTCATGGAGAAGTGCGGCTAAAATACTGAATTTTTGTTTATTTCCACGAGAGTATCCATCAAAATCATCCGTTTCACTTCCATCGATATGAAAGAGAGGAAGGAGTTCGGAAATTTTCTGTTTTCGTTTGGCTTCATCGACACCGTAGAGCGCTCCGACGAAGTGTAGAAACTCTTCGCCTGTCATGCCGGGCCAGGTAGCTGGTTCATCGGGAATATATCCAATAAGAGACTTTGTTTTGAGTGGTTCGCGAACGGTATCGCTCCCATTGACAGTGATAGTCCCGTGGTCTGGATGAAGGAGACCAACAATCATTTTAATAATGGTTGTTTTTCCGGAACCATTTGATCCGATAAGCGAAAAGATCTCTCCCGATTCAAGAGAAAAGCTGACATCGTCGACAGCAGTCTTGTCACCGAAACGTTTGACGAGGTGATCTAGAATGAGCATAGATTATTTGGAAAGAAAGAAATTGATATCTTCTATTATATCAAAGAGTATCGGCGAGAGGAAATGAGGCAGTGCCTATTTTACTGAGTTGGCAGCATGCATTTTTCTGAGAGGGAAGGGGTGATATGTGAGGCAAGAAAAGTATAGGCGCCAAGAACTTCGGTTGAATCGGCGGTAATCCCAGGATAACGGTTGACTTCGAGGAGATAAGGGAAGCCAGTCTGTTTGTCAATAATAATATCAGCGCGAGACCAAGAAAGGCCAAGGAGTCCGCTGGCTTGGATAGCCATTTCCTGAATATTCTTTGGTATCTCAGCTACGGTGACAAAATGCTCTTTTGCTCCATTACAGGTGTTATTACGAAACTCTCCTTGAGAAGGATAACTTTTTTCACCAGAAACCACCTGCCCATTTACGACCATAATGCCCCAGTCGTACTCATTTGTGATGAAACGCTGAAGGAGAAATCGTTTATTCTTTGGGAGGGCAGCCATCTTTTTGAGGAGTTCTGACTCATTGGCAACATATTCGGAATCCTTTCCTTTGGATCCGCGAATGTCTTTGATGATAAGTGGGTAGCCACAGATCTTTTTAATGAGGGGCATGCTCGATTCAAAGTTGGCGCGACTCACATAGACAGTATCAGGAATAGGAAGTCCGTGTAGACTAAATACCATACAGTCAGTTACTTTTGAAGTATTTTTTTCGGCGTAGGAATGAGGTGTTTTGGTGAATTCAAAATAAAGACGGAGTGCATAGGCAGTGTCTCGGCAGCTCCATCCGGAAGTAAGCCACACAAAGGAAAAATGTCGGGTATCAATGCCTCGATGAAGCACTTGAACATCTCCTTCTTGGAAGGAGAGTGAGATATCACGATATTGCCCAGCAGTGTGTTGTATCGGAAAGGAGAATTTTTGGAGCGCTTGTTTGGTGCTCTGAGCGGACGGCAGACTAAGAAGGGTGAATGGAGTTGATGGCATGGGGCGAGAAATCAGAAACGGATAAAAGATTTCCCTTTTATACAAGCCTTTTTATGTGCACAAGAATGAGCACGAAAGAGAAGTAAGATCTAAAATGATCAAAAATGAGAGAATCATCTAAAATTATATAATATTTTACGTATTTTGTAAAGAAAAAATATAAATATAGAAAGAAGGCATTTCTTGGCGATTGTTTCTTGGCAAGAGACTTGGTACAATGGTGGTATAAGAAAAAAATTATGTGTCTTGCGATACCCGGAAAAATTGAGGTGGTGGAAGGAAAAAAAGCGATGGTAAATTTCGGAGGAATCAAGCGTCGCGTTGATCTTTCCTTTCTCGATGATGCAGCCCAAGATGATTGGGTTTTGGTGCATGTTGGTTTTGCTCTTCAAAAAATAGATGAGGCATCGGCACGAGAGGCGTACCATTTGCTTGCCGATACCCGTCCTGCTGATCTTGATGCAGAATTAAAAGCAATGTCATGAAAAGTCCGCTTCTTGCTGCCATCGAGACTCTAGCGAAAGATATGGGTGAAGTGCGACTTATGGAAGTATGTGGCGGACATACGAACACGGTGATGCGTTTTGGTTTGCGGGAGGTCTTACCTTCGAATGTTCGTTTAATTTCTGGTCCTGGATGTCCAGTGTGTGTGACATCACAGCACGATATTGATTCCATGGTGGAATTGGCGCTTTCGGGGGTCCCAGTCGCAACGTATGGCGATATGATTAATGTGCCAGGGACAAAGATGAGCCTGGTAGATGCGCAAAACCTCGGAGCGGATGTGCGTATGGTGTATTCGATTGATCAGATTATTGATGAGAAAGAGCGGGTATTTTTTGCCGTTGGGTTTGAGACAACGACACCGATGACTGCCAAGCTTCTCTCGGCGGGGATCAAAGTTTTTTGCGCACACAAGGTGATGCCGCCAGCCATGCGGGCGCTGACACAGGAAATGAATCTCGATGGTTTTATTGATCCGGGCCATGTTTCAGCTATTATCGGGAGCGATGTGTGGGGGAATATGGATATCCCATTGCCTCAAGTTATTTCTGGTTTTAAACCGGATCAACTCCTGCATGCAATTTTGACTTTGCTTGAACTGATTAAGAATAAGGAAATACGGGTAGTAAATGACTATCCGGAGGTGGTGTTTCCGGGAGGCAATCCGATTGCGAAACGAATGATTAAAGAAACGTTGAAGCCAGTGGATTCTGAATGGCGAGGTATGGGAGTAATTCCTCTTTCAGGGCTAGCGCCGATCGATGAACGACTGGATGCCCGCCTGATTTATGCGGATCTTTTTAAGGATATCGTGAGCGTTGAACACCCCGAATGTCGCTGTGGAGAAATTGTTCGTGGCTTGGTTGAGCCAAGACAATGCCCTCTTTTTGGGACAGTTTGCACGCCAGAGAATCCAAAGGGCGCTTGTATGGTGAGCGATTCTGAGGGAGCCTGTGCCATTGCTTATAAATATGGAAAAAGTTTAGCTGAAGTATGAAGAAAAAAGATGAATCATGTCTGACGGGACAATGCCCGACACCGGTTGAACGCCCTTTGCATACGATTAAATTAAGTGAGGGGAGTGGTGGTCGTGAAATGCAAGCACTTATTGGAACGCTCCGCGGACAGCTCGGCCCGACGAATAACTGGAAACACAGCGGGGATGATGGTGCGACCTTCTCTCTTGGAGATCAGCAATTGGTGTTTACCACGGATGCTTATGTGGTAACGCCGATTTTTTTTCCGGGAGGAAATATTGGGAAGATTGCATTTTGCGGTACGGTAAATGATTTAGCAGTGATGGGTGCTCGTCCGATTGGAATTTCTCTTTCACTGATTTTAGAGGAGGGATTTTCCAAGGAAGAATTTACGACCATTATCGACACCATCGGGAAACTGTCACGGGAAACTGGAATTCCAGTGGTGACTGGTGATACTAAGGTCGTTGAACGTGGGGGTATTGATAAAATCATCATCAATACGAGTGGCGTCGGATTGGCAGTGCGAGTACTCGAAGCACCACTCGAAGTGGGAGATGCAATAATTGTGTCTGGTGGTCTGGGCGAACATGGAGCAGCGCTACTTGCTCGACGCTTTGAACTGGAAACAACCCTGCAAACCGACAGCAAACCACTGCACGAAGAATTAGCAGTGATTGGTGACTATATCAAACAGGCGAAAGACATTACTCGGGGTGGGCTTGCCGCTATTCTGAATGAGCTTTCAGAGAAAAATTCGGTAGCTCTTACGGTTGAAGAAGCAGTTGTTCCATTGCATGACGAAGTTCGGGCTTTAACGGAGATGCTTGGTATTGATGTCTATAGTCTGGCGAGCGAAGGGCGCTTCGTTTGTATTGTGGCACCAGAACAGGAAAAGCGTGTACTTGAGATACTCCGCACCTTTAATCCTTCGGCAGTGCAGATTGGAAGAGTGTCTGCTGGACGAGGAGTTTCCGTCCAGACAGTATATGGTAAGAAAATTCTCTCAATGCCTTCAGGGAATATTGTTCCGCGGATTTGCTAGATATGCGGCGATTTGACCAAAACTGATGCCGCCATCACCAGAAGGAATTTCTTTGTTGACGAGAACGCCTTTGGAAAGAAAGTATTCAGTCATGATACGGTTATAAGCGCAGCCTCCGGCCCACACAATGGGCTTTTTTGTTTGGATGGCAATGGAATAAAGACCAATGGCTAGATATTTTTGTGCGGTGGCAGCAAGGCGGTATTTGTCCTCGTGTAAGTGTTCGATGAGGTAATGAAAGAGGGGAGTGGTTCGCAACACAGAATCTTTGATGACGGGGGTGATATCAAATGGCTCGGTAGAATATGCTTCTAGAAGCATGGCTGGTCGGCCATCATAAGTCCTCTCATCGCAGAGATTAAGGAGGGCAGCAGTCGCATCTAAAATTCGGCCGCAACTGGAGGTGAGAGGCGCATTGAATTTTTCGACAAATTGTTTTTCGAGGAGGGTGAGTTCGGAGGAAGAAAAGTGAGAATTGAGGAATGGACTACTCTCTTCAGGGGAAAGAAAGGACCGAAGAAGCGCATAGAGCATGCGGTGAGGAAATCGTGCGGCAGCATCACCACCAAGTTGCGGGTGGAGTTCGAGATGTCCAATGCGTGTGTGATTTTCAAATACCTCTCCACCCCAGAGCGTGCCATCATCTCCATAGCCAAGTCCGTCGCAAATGATAGCTGCAAAATCGCTTAGCTGATGCTCGGCAGCAGCTGCATATGCATGGGCTCGGTGGTGTTGAATGGGAACGAGTGGAATGCTCAGTTGATTGGCAAGGTCGTGTCCATAGAGAGACGTTTGATAATTTGGATGTGCATCACAAAGAATAGCCTGGGGCATGATATGAGCGTAAGAGAGGAAGCGATCAAGAGCAGCTCGATAGCGATTGAAAGTGTCGGGATGAGTGGTGTTACCGATGTGCTGGGAGACAATAACACGCCCCTGTCCGTCATAGAGCGCGAATGTATTGTTCATTTCGGCACCAAGAGCGAGAAGGGGAGTTGTTATTGGCGAATGAATAATGATGGATTGAGGAACAAAGCCGCGGCTGCGTCGGATAAGTAAGGGTGTCTTGGCAATAACTTTGACAACAGAATCATCGGTAGCATTGATAATCTCTCGATTATGGTCGAGTACCAGAGGGACAAATTGTTCTTCTCGCGTGGTGGTGAGTGGCGCGTGAGCCAGATTGGAAGAGGTGCAGATAAGCGGATAGGGATAATGTTCAAAGAGAAGGATATGGAGCGCAGTCGAAGCAAGCATAATGCCGAGAGTGTCGAGCTCGCTCACTTCTGGGGATTGGGTATTTTTTTTCACAAGAACGATAGGACGTTTTGGCGAAAGAAGTTGTTGCTCTTCTTCGAGAGTTGGACGAGAAATCATCTGCGCCATAGCGAGGTCTCGACAGAGAACTGCATAGGGTTTATGGATTCTTCCGGTAATGAGATTGAGCTTGTTTTTGGTTTTCTTCTGGGTATTACAGAATAAATGAAATCCACCAACTCCTTTGATGGCTACAACTTCTCCTTGAGAGAGCGCCTGCCCAACATGGTGGAGTATGTCTTGTTCAGCTGTTTTGGTTGAAGCAGCGCCATCTTGAAAGAGGGTGAGTTTTGGTCCACATGTGTGACAGGCGATGGTTTGAGCGTGGAATCTTCGACTTGTTGGATTGCGATACTCGTCACTACAGTCAGGGCAGAGAGGAAAAATATGCATGGAGGTTGTTGCTCGGTCATAGGGACTTGATTTCGCCATAGTGAAGCGCGGACCGCAAAGAGTGCAGGTGAGAAAGAAATAATGGTGTCGGCGATTTTCTGGATTGCCAAGTTCTAAGAGGCAATCATCACACAAGAAAAAATCTGGTGGAATTTCAGAGAAACCTACGCCGGTGCTTGCGCGTATAGTGAAATCAGTACAGTGTTCCTTGGAGACTTCTTTCTGAATGGTATCAATACGCATGTGAGATGGAAGTTGATCAAGAATATTTTGAAAGGCTACGGTATCATTGACGACTACCACAACACCTTCTCCGGTGTTTTGCACGAAACCAAAAAGTTTCTCTTTGATACAGGCATTATAAATAAAAGGTCGGAATCCAACTCCCTGAACGATACCTTTAATAAGAAATTGGTGGAAAAGATGATTCATATTTCCTTACTATACTCGTGCCTTGTCTCAACAGCAAAGTTTTGCATGGAGGTTTTTTTGTGAGTATTTTGTGACAAAAGATGATACTATAAGAATAAAATTGTAGCACTATGCAAATACATCATTGGTTTTCAGACGGGCATCCTCAAAAATATCATATAGCCGCTCTCCTCTTTGCCATTTTTGCCTTGGGTTCTGCGGCAACAACGACTATCTTTGCAAATGATCCCGAGCCTGCTGTTACAGTATGTTCATATAGTTATAGCGATTGGGGGAGCTGCCAGTCAACAGGAAAGCGTTTTCGTTTTGTAAAAGGATATGTACCGAGTGATTGTATTCAGGTGGACAAACCTTCCTTGATGGAATCTTGTACGCATGTAGAATCAGTCGCTTCTCAATGCGTGTATGCATATTCTGATTGGGGAGTTTGTCAGAGTGATGGAAAACAAAAACGGTCTCTAACCTCAAAATCTCCTTCGGGTTGCGAAGAATACACGTATCCTCTTCTTGAACAACACTGCGTCTATGCTGGTGAGAGCAACAAGCAATCATGCGTGTACAGTTATAGCGATTGGGGGAGTTGCCAGTCAACAGGGAAGCGCTCTCGTGCGGTGACCGGCTATTCACCGAGCGATTGCGTACAGACGACCTTGCCTTATAAAGTAGATTCTTGCTTGTATACTGCTAAAAATACATCTGAGATAGCGAATACAGCTCAGTGTGTATATGCTTATTCAAATTGGGGAAGCTGCCAAGCGAACGGCAAGAGAACGCGATCCCTGACGTCTAAATCACCCGTACATTGCGTGGAGTACACCCGTCCAGCGCTTGAGCAGAGCTGCATTTATGATGCCGTTATTGAAAACTCACTCGTAAAAGAAATTGATCGTTCGGAAATTCAATCAAAGGAGGTCTCCGAGACTGCAGACACACAGAGTGTGAGCACTGGTATTGTAACGCCTCCTTTTTCTTTTCAGAATGTTGTTGAGGGTATGACTTTGCATGGGAAATTTGAAATCAAGGGTGATGTTCGTAATGCAGAGAGTGTTGAGTATTATCTTGTTCCTATTGGATCAAATACGTATAAGTACATCGGAAAGGGTTCGCGGGTTTCCGAGACTGGTTGGAATCTTGTTTTTGCATCAGAAAAATTTCCGAACGGCGAATTTTATCTTCGAGTTAAGGTAAAGAATATCTACGGAGAGTACGGTAGCGGACAGAAAAAAATTCATATCGCTAATCAGAATTTAGGAATAATTAATTCGACCTCCTCAGACGATGGATTTATTCCGTTTGAGATGAATAAAGTTGAGAAAATAGCGATCCTACAAAAAATGGAAGAGGAATTGCGGATTCCAAGAGAGGACACGGGAGATGCTTCTGATGAAGATCCTAATCAAAAAAGGAAGCGCATTTTTGATTACTGCCAGATTCAACCAGAAAAATGTTTTCCTGAACGCGATAGCGATAATGATGGCTTAAGCGATATCGATGAAATTCGTTATGGGACCAATCCTCAGTCCGCAGATAGCGACCTTGATGGATTTATTGATGGAGATGAGGTAAGAGGCGGTTTTGATCCAGTGAAATATTCGCCAGGAGATCAGAGCGATCAAATCGTTTTTGAAAGTCCGAAGATGTACGGAGAAGTTAAACAGAATTATGTCGTTCGAAATATCTCGTCTAAGCAGATGGATAACGGTGAACAGAAATTATATTTAGAAGGGCAAGGACTTCCAAATAGTTTTGTTACGATTTATATTTACAGTGACCCGATTGTGTTGACTGTTAAAACTGACAATGAAGGAAATTGGACGTATGAGCTCGATAAAAACCTTGAAGATGGGAATCACGAAGTCTATGTAGCAGTGACTGATAATACGGGGAAAATAACAGCAAAAAGCGAACCAATTGCCTTCGTAAAGACAGCGCAAGCTGTGACAGTGATTCCTACAGTTGAAGCAGCACCTGCCGTCGAAACTCTTTCGGTGACACAGAGCCATACCAGAAGAGATGTCCTCTTGCTGGTGTCGATTATTACGGCAGCTATAGCAATAGCGTTAGCAACCATTGGATTTATCAAACATAAACGGAGTAGCGATGTTTCTGGGGAGACGATGCTTTAGTGGTGTAGACGCTGGGAAATATGAAGAATCTTTTTTTGAACGGCATTGCATTTGTACGTGAAAATCCTCGTATTTTGTATTCTTTTGTGTTGCTTGTTTTTGTTCCAGCGGCTTTTTTCTTTAATACCTACAGTCTTATCTCCAGTATGGAGAAAGATATCGATCGTATTACTCAGCGTAAGGCGGTGTTGGCTGAGAAAATTATGAATAGCCTTATTGCTGGGAAAATAGGCGATAACGCTCTTCTTCAGACAACTATTGAGAGTGTTATCGCGGACAACAATGAGGTTCTTTCATTGGCTATTCTTCAATCAGAAAACGAAGGGAGTCGTTTTCGGGTAGTAGCATCGAGTGAGCCAGAAGCGATTGATCAGGTGACAGATGATATCCAATATACGCTAGCTTGGAATAAACCTGAGGGAATCGCATTTCTCGATAGTGATACGAGCGGGCGTTTCTGGCGTGTCACTCGTCAACTAGTTGATGAGACGGATAATCGATCTGGATTGATTGCTATGACTTTTTCTTTGCGTGATTCGGATGCATTAATTGAAAAGACGGTATATCGGTCGTATCTTATCTTGATTGGGACGGTCATAATCGTTCTTCTCCTGGTTTCCAATCAAGCCCGTCTTTTTGGATACGTGCTTACGCTGAATAAACTGAAAGAAGTAGATGAGATGAAAGATAACCTCGTCTCAATGGCAAGCCACGAATTGCGATCGCCGTTAGCTGCGATTCGTGGATATCTTGAATTACTTGACGACAAACATATTCATTTTGACGATGAAGCAAAGCATTATCTTGAAAACATTGCTCATTCAGTAGATCGATTAAATACGCTCGTGAGTGATATGCTTGAGGTGTCTCGTCTTGAAGGGAATCGGATTCCCTTGACTATGGTAAATATTGATCCTCAATTTCTTATCTCACAATCAGTAGAAGAACTTCGTTCTCAGTCAATACAGAAGGGATTGGAACTTGTGTTACTCGATATAGAGACAGCAAAAATATATGCAGACTCAGAACGGACGAAAGAAATCCTTATCAATCTTATTGGGAATGCTCTTAAGTATACAGCGCAAGGAAGTGTGAGCGTGAGTGGGAAAATTAAGGATAATTCGTATTTGATTACCGTGGCTGATACAGGATTTGGTATATCGGCTGAAGATCAGAAACGATTATTTCAAAAATTTTCTCGTATTCAAAATCGGAAAACACAGATGATTACGGGAACTGGCTTGGGGCTATGGATAACATTTGAGCTTGCGCGCAGAATGAATGGGACAATCACAGTAGAGAGTATTGAAGGAGTTGGCTCACATTTTACACTACATCTTCCTTTGGCAAAGAAAGCGTAAAGGTATTTCACGGGTGAGTTACGGAGGCGCGTGAGTGGTAATTTCTTAAGTAAGAGTATATGCATCTTCCGAATGAATTTTTAAACAATGGGACGGCGGCGGGTCTCGCGGGGATTGCCGCGCTTGCAGTTGGACTAGTAACGCAGAAGGTACGGAGTACATTCTTTGAAAAAATCCCCATTTTGAAGGCTCGATTTGCAACCTTTCCTCATAATATGGGCGATGGCGCGAGTATGAGTATACAGCATCGACTTTCAAAACTTGGGCAAGAAAAAATATGGCGCATGGCAGCAATTGGCTCGCTTATTTTTTCTGCGCAGATGGTTAACTTTTCCATTGGCGGTGGGATATCGGGGCATTTGCTTGGCGGAGTACTCGCCGCCCTTATTCTGGGACCTTTTGAAGCATTTCTGGTGATGAGTGTTGTGCTTGCGACACAGGCTTTTGTTTTCGCGGATGGCGGAGTTATCGCTCTGGGAGCGAATATTTTTAATATAGGCATCGTGGGCGCTCTCGGCGGGTATTCTTATTTTATATTTTTGACAAAAAATTCGAAGCAAATAAAAAAAATATTTCTTCGAAGTGCGTTTGTCGCCGCCTGGCTTTCGGTTGTTTTTTCTGCTGTTGCAGCTTCGCTTGAGATTGCCTGGTCGGGGACACAGTCGCTTCCAATCGTGTTGCCATCAATGATACTGACACATATAAGTATCGGTCTTGGTGAAGGTTTGATTACTATAGTGATTCTCTTTTTCTTGCAAAAAAAGAATTTTTCACTGGAAATCCTCAAGAGAAAAGATTCTTATGCGGAATAGCTGGCGATTTGTGTTTTTTGGAGCGCTCTGTATTAGTGGCGGATTATCACTCTTCGCCTCTTCTTCTCCGGATGGATTGGAAAAAATTGCTAAAACACAAGGATTCCATGAGAAGGAAAGCCAGTTTTCCTGGGGTATTTTTTTGGACTATCGGATACCAGGAATTCAAGATGTTCATTTTTCGACAGCACTCGCTGGGATAGCCGGTACTATTTTTGTTTTTGGAATACTCTTTTTTCTAGGAAAAGTACTGTATCGTTCTGAGAAAATAGAGAATAATAATGTATAAATTTACACGCCCCGCTAGAAGCACCGGTGTTTTTTTTGATGATTTTTTTATTTTCCAATTTCAAGAAAACTGACTGAGGCTATACCAAGAACAATGCCAATTATTTCATAGGGCGTGATGTTTTCGTGGAAAAAAAAGTAGCCAACAAAAGTAAGTGTAAGAATATTGAAAATGACCATAAGGAGAGAAGCTACGGCGATATTTTCGTACTTGTAGCTGTATGCCAACAAATTCATGCTTATAAGGTACAGGAAAATACCTCCTGCATAGAATAAGCTAGAGGAATTTCTGACCCATTGTTTGAGGACAATATCGCCAATAGTCAGGATTATGCCCGCTGTAATGGTGAGAAAAAGTACCATAGGAAGAGAATATTTGCAGAAAACTCTTTTCAGTATACAGTATACTGTGAGAAGCGATGTGACTTGGTGCATCTTTTCTCTTGCTGTACAAGAGATGCGAAATCCTTGGGATTTGGAAAGGATATCTTCTTAAGAGACCGTGTTTTTTTAAAAACCTATACGTGAGAGGAAATGAGATGTCAAGAGTGGATTTCGTTTTACCCGAAGAATTTACCCTGGATTGTACTGGGGTGAAAGTGATTCTTCGTATCGCACGTCGTCTCGCTGAAATCCGATTTGGAAATCAGATGGCAACCAGATGTCCTTCTCAGATGGGGAAAGGTGGTGCTATTATCTTGCATCCAAAAACAGGTGCTCATCGGCTGTATCCACCAGGAAAAAAAGCTGACCAACCGAAAGGGCATTGGCGATTGACCTCCTCGTGTGATGCTGTGCCGAAACTCCGATTGATAGTCGAAACCCTCTGTTGTTTCCCAGAGAGTATTTGACTCGTTTTTTCGGCGTAAAACCGCCCCCTGTTTGTTTTTTTCGGGGCGGCTTTTTTTATGCTTGTTTATGATATGATACAAATAATATCGAGAGCAGGGGGATTTTTAGGTATAAATACCGAATCGTATGCCATCTTTCGAAGCACCACAATCGTTTGAGTTTTCTCGAGCGAAGCGACCAGCGGGGGGTGATCGAATACAGCGTGAACGTGAGCCACAAATCGAGCGGGTAGTATGTTTGTCGGATATTCACAATGACCTTGTAGCGGCACGCGCCAGCTTGAAGCAGCGAGATCTTATAGGGAATGACGGAGAGTGGAAGTATTCAGTTCGACCGGTACACTTGTTGTTATTGGGGGATAGTGTGAATAAACAGAATCCCAATCCTGATGCACTTACATATTTCCGTCATCTTCAGAAAACAGCACCAGCTGATTGTTCAGTGACGATGCTTGTCGGAAATCACGAACTTGATCTCCTGACGCAAGTAGCCAATGGTAAGGAGGTAGGATTAAAAAACAAAAAAATCGAATTTCTTGGATCAATGGACGTTGTTTGTGTGCGCGGATCAGTGCTTTATTTACATCGGTATCCATCGCTTGGATTGGTACGAGAGCTCTGGCAGCAATATTGTGAACAAGGGGGAATTCCGGCAACTTGGAATATAAATCGTCGTTTTCGAGAAGCGGTATTCATGATGAGAAAAGATCCAGAAAAAAGTAAAAATATTTTTCGCGAATGTGATGATGGCGGTGAAGAGAGATCGCTTGGAGGTCTTTCTCCTAAGGAATATTATCAGAAATACGGTGTTCTTTTGAGTCATTTTTTGAAGGAAATGGGCGTGACTACCGTTATACACGGGCACAAAAAACAAGAGGAGGGCGGTCAAAAATTTGAACCATATATCCCGGATGTTCTTATGGTGAATAGTGATGTTGGAATATCCAGAAAAAAGAATTTAGAACATCATCATAGGATTGGTTCGGTTGAAGTAACCCCAGCAACTGATGGTGGTATTGAGATCATCTGTACGTATAAACCGAATATCAAACTCAAGAATAACGATACGACTACACAAACAAGGACGATTCATTAGAAAGAAAGAATGATACTCAAAACAAGGTGAAGCAATCCTTGTTTTTCTTTTTTAGAAGTAAAATTTGACATACCCCAAGGGGGGTATTAAAATAGAGGTATTAAAAAATACTTAAATGAAATATTTATGAATATCGAGAAAAAAAAACTGATTCACCGATTGAAAATTATTGAAGGTCAAGTACGCGGATTGCAGGAGATGTTGGAAAAAGATATTTATTGTATCGATATCATCACGCAGACTTCGGCCGTGAAGCAAGGACTAACTAATATCGAGGATAAATTGATGGAGTCTCATCTTGGGAGCTGTTTGGTTCGGCAGATGAAGAGTGGACAGAAGGAACAGGCTCAAGCTCAAGCAGAAATTCTGAAGGTGTATCGATTAAAACGAAAATAAAAATTTTATTAATATTTGAGATCAATTTGAAATATACGACTAATATAAAAGCGTCCAGTAGCTCATAATTAATTTGAATGTATGTTTATGCAAAAAATTTCTCTTGCCCTCGCGCTCTCTCTCGCTTTAGTATCCGGGCTTATTGGTTTTGGAGTTGGATATGTTCTTACACCAGATTATGCCATGTATGATAAGAGCCGTATGGATCTCGGACGCCCCGATAGGACAATCGATTTGCGCTATATTAATGCGATGATTTCGCATCACCAAGGCGCGATTTTGCTTGCAAAACAAGCAGAGCAAAGTGAGCGGAAGGAAGTAAGGGACCTGGCTTTTGCTATTCAGAAAAGTGAACCAGAGTTGATTGCGGAATTGTATCGGTGGAAGAACGATTGGTATAACGATAAGCGCACGGTACCAGATCCTCTTGCGGCGAAACTTGGGGATTATAATGCTACTTTTGATTTACGATTTCTCAATGCACTAGTTGCTCATCATGAGAGCGGTATCTTGATGACCAAGGAGATTCGAAATAAATCAAGCCGGAACGAAGTGTTGGACAATGCTGATGCAGTGGAGACATTTTTGAGTGATGGGCTGAATTTACTGAGAGGGTGGAGAAGTGAATGGTATAACCTGTAAACCGTATGATTACTCAAAAATTTCCTATCACAGGTATACACTGCGCCAGCTGCGCGGCTATCATCACGAAGCATTTGACAAGAATGGATGGCGTTAATGATGTAGACGTAAACATTGCAACCGAACAAGCGAATATTGTTTTTGAGGAAAATCGAGTGAATCCAGAATCGATGAATCAGATATTGGAACCTCTTGGTTATTCTCTTGTATTCGCAACCGATTCAGATAAAGAGATTGTTGCGGAAGAAAAAGATGAATTGTTTGTGGCGGAGCAAGCGAAAACATATTTTGTTTTACCACTCGCGATTGTTTTTTTTGTTCTGATGTTGTGGGAGATTGCCGCTCCAAGATACTTTTTTGTACCGAATTTTCCGTTTCCGATGCAATTTTGGAGTATCTTTTCGCTCGCGATAGCAACTATGGTTTTCTTTTGGGCTGGAAGGCCGTTTTTATCTGGAGTGTGGCGTTTTATGCGATTCGGAGTAGCGGATATGAATACCCTGATTGGCATGGGAACATCAGTTGCATACTTTTATAGCACACTCATTGTGCTTCTTCCTTCTTTCCCGCTCTATTTCCGTCTACCAGAAGAAACATATTTTGACGTTGTAATCGTGGTTATTGGTTTTGTCACGTTAGGGAAATACCTTGAAGCTCGAGCTAAAGCAAAAACAGGTGATGCTATTGCTGAGCTTCTTCATCTTCAAGCAAAAACAGCGTTGGTAATTCGCAATGATGAAGAAAAAGAAATACCTATTTCTTCGGTAGTACCCGGTGATTTAGTTCGAGTTAAACCAGCGGGGAGAATCCCTGTTGATGGTAGAGTTATTGATGGATTTTCATATATAGATGAATCGATGCTCTCTGGAGAACCGATGCCAGTGGAAAAAAAGAAAGATGATTTAGTTCACGCTGGCACACTTAATACAACTGGTACATTTGTATTTTGCGTCACTGAGGTAGGCCAGACGACTTTGTTGGCACGTATCATTCGTATGGTTGAAGAGGCTCAAGGAAGTAAAGCTCCTATACAAGCGCTAGTTGATCGAATATCCGCTGTTTTTGTACCAACGGTTTTGGGTTTTGCGGTCGTGATGGTCTGCCTCTGGCTCATTTTTGGAACACCTTTGTACGGTTTTTCCCAGGCTCTTTCTTTCGCGCTTCTAGCGTTTGTTGGCATACTCGTGATCGCTTGTCCTTGTGCGCTTGGATTAGCAACACCAACTTCGATTATTGTTGGAGTTGGCAAAGGGGCTCAAGAAGGGATTCTGGTGAGAGATGCTGCGACACTTGAACAGTTGTCTCGGGCGCAAGTAATTGTTATGGATAAGACTGGAACGCTCACGAAAGGCGAACCGGAATTGGTTGCTATTCGTACTTCATTTGGGTATGAAGAAGAAAAAATTCTTGCTCTTGCGATTGCACTGGAAAATCATTCAGAACATCCGTTAGCGAAGGCTTTCATGGATTTTGCCGCAAACAAGAATGTTGCTATTTCGTCGGTAGATAATTTTGAAGCCCAAAGAGGGAAGGGTGTTTCTGGTACCATATCGGGTCAGTCATACTATCTAGGAAGCGTTGGATGGACGAAAGAACATGGATTATTAATGGATGAGGATACCATTAACCAGGAGGCTCGTGAAGGGAAGGTTCCTCTTATCCTCTGTTCTGATAAAGAAATCCTTGGAATATTTTTTGTTGCAGATCGCGTAAAACCAGAAGCGCATCAGTCAGTAGCTGAATTACAGAAGCTTGGTTTGCGGGTGATAATGCTCACGGGAGATCATAGGCAAGTTGCTCAGTATATCGGAGAACAAGTAGGCATTCACGAAATTATCGCGGAAGCATTACCAGATGATAAGTTCGCAGTGATTAAGCGTCTACAGGGAGAAGGAAATATAGTGGTTATGGTGGGGGACGGCATTAATGATGCTCCAGCATTAGCTCAGGCAAATATTGGCATTGCTTTGGCAACGGGTACCGATGCGGCAATTGAATCGGCGGGTATTACTTTGTTGCATGGAGATATAGGGAAGTTGGTGAAAGCTGTTCGACTGTCACGGATGACACTTTCTGGTATCAAGCAAAATCTTTTTCTTGCCTTTGTGTTTAATGTTGTTGGTATTCCACTCGCTGGCGGAATTTTTTATCCTCTGTTTGGCTGGTTCTTGAGTCCGGCATTCGCGGGGCTTGCGATGGCTTTCTCAAGTGTTACTGTGGTAAGTAATGCACTTCGTCTTAAAACGAAAAAATTGTAACCGTATGGAAAATACTACGAATATACAAACGCGCGTATTCTATATCACTGGTATGCATTGCAAAGCCTGTATCCTTCTAACTGAGGATGAACTTTGTGGACATCCAAAAGTTATTTCTGCTAAATCAAGCCTCAAAACCAGTTCTGTAGAAGTACAAGGAGATTTTGGATCAATGTCCCAAGAACTCCTTGTTAAGGAACTTGACGCTCTTCTCATAAAACATGGATATCATCTCTCGATTGAACGACCTCAGGAAAAACGCAATTGGCTTGATTTCCGCGTTGCAATTCCGCTGACACTCCTTTTTATTGGATTTTTTGTTTTCCTTCAAAAAATAGGCTTAGTGAATTTATTGAATGTAAATGAAGTATCGTATGGAGCTGCTTTTCTGATTGGAATTATCGCATCACTTTCCTCATGTTTAGCGGTAGTTGGAGGGCTTGCTCTTTCAGTTTCGGCAAGTTTCGCTAAAAATGGTGATGCCATCAAGCCACAAATCCTATTTCACGTAGGTCGTCTAGTAAGCTTTTTCTTTCTTGGTGGAATGATCGGTGCGCTAGGTGCACATTTCGCTTTGAGTGTAACAGGAACCTTTATTTTGAGCTTACTCACAGGAATAATTATGTTGTTACTTGGGCTGAATTTACTGGATATTTTTTCTTGGACGAAAGTGGTTCAATTGGGGATTCCAAGAAGCATTGCGGATAGAGCGTATCGGCTGAAAGATATACAGCATCGTTTTGTACCATTTTTACTTGGTGGGGTTACGTTCTTTCTCCCTTGTGGCTTTACTCAGTCTATGCAGGTCTACACGCTTTCCACTGGCAGTTTTTTTTCCGGAGCGCTGACGATGACTGCTTTTGCTTTAGGGACAATGCCAGTATTATTGCTTCTCAGTTTTGGTTCGCTTGGGATTCGTTCGGGCGTTCCTTTGAGCATCTTTTTCAAAACAGCCGGATTGATCGTGATTGCTTTTGCACTTCTTGCTATGTATAGTAGCCTGGTTGCTATTGGTATCGTTCCTCCGATTTTTAATCTCTAATATCAAAGCATTGAATACTATGAAAATATTTTTTTGGATCCTTTTTGGAATTACCTTGTTGGTTGGCGGATACTTAATGAGAGAGCTCTTTTTCTCAGAAAAAAATCAATCCCGCTTAAGTGAAGAAGCAGGTGCGAACAATGTGACAGAAAGCGACGGAAAGCAATATATTGAAATACGCGCAAAGGGTGGTTATTTGCCACGTGTTAGTGTGGCAAAGGCTGAAATGCCAACAATACTTCGTTTTCGTACGGAGAGTACTTTCGACTGTTCTTCTCAGGTGCTTATTCCGAGTTTGAATATAAGCCAGGTACTATCTTCCTCCGGAGTGACTGAGACAAATCTCGGTGTCCTTAAACCAGGAACGATTCAGGGTTTGTGTAGTATGGGGATGTATTCATTTGAAATCCAGGTTGAATAGATTGATCAGGTTGGTGGGCACAGGTTTGATTCTGCGGGGCTACGATACTTGACATTCTAGACCAGAGTGTCCTAATTCAGAACGGAATGAATGCAAGGGTGGACGGGGAGGTTTTTTTGTTTTTTAACAATGATGGAGGTTTCTGAAATGATAGCAAAAATGGTGATAGCGATATTTTTCTTTCTCTTTTCCACTTTTTCTTCTTTGGTCATAGCCGATGGAAGACAAATTCCGGCGTCTGATCGGCAATCGAGTTCTGCAGGCGAGGCGTCTGCCCTTACGAGCACGTCGTTCGACTTCAAGGATCCTCGCTCTTGGGTGGAGCTTGGAGACAATGCTGGTTTGGCTTTGGCCAAAGCTGCTGAACGACTCGGCGTTGCTGGAGACAAGGTGCTTGAGAGCAATTCGGGGAAAATCGCAGTGGTCTTGATCTCTGCCAAGATATTGAACGTATCGGCAGCTGACATCGCGACCATGCCATATAAAATCGCAGCGTTTTTTCTGGGGGTGTCGATGCTGTTTATATTTGTTATCGCCTGGATCTGGTATTTTAATGTTTTGTGCCTGCGCGTTCCTGATGGATCGGTACCGGTGCACAAGGGCTTGATGCTGAGTATTCTTGGATCGGGCGTGTTGTTTTCATTCAGCGTAGCTTTTTCTGCTCCTTGGGTTGCATTATTCTCAATCGCCATTCCGGCAATCGCTGGTGCAGCCAGGTATCTTGCCATCGCGGATCAGAAAAGCACGGCAGAGATGGTTGATTCATCAATTGCAAAACTGGCTGCCAAGCAGCAGTCTCGACCCGAAAACTCTCCGCCGGCTTGATTCGATGTTTTTTTTGTGGCTCGTTCTGACGGGCCTTTTTTTTACTTTTTCTGTAAAATATAAAAGAGGAAAGTGAAGTTTTTTATTTACTGAGGCTCAAGGAGAATCGCGTAAGATTTTTGATTGGAGAAAGAGTGGGAGTGATTTAGATAGCGAAAGATTTGCTTTTTGGCTCGGGTACGCTACGATAAGGAAGTATGAAAACATATCTTTCCGTCAAAATAAGAGAGGCATTGGAGATATCTCAAAGGCAGGGTATTTTGCCGGATTTTGAGCTGCCTCTCTTTCAGGTGAATCGGCCAGAGGAGGTAGCGTTCGGAGAATATACCACGAACATTGCTTTGATGACAGCAAAACTTACCAAGCAGTCATCTCAGGCATTCGCAGAAGTCTTAAAAGAAACGCTTTTAAAGAACGATTCAAGAGAACGGTTTTTTGAAAAAATTGAAGTAGCTGGGCCGGGGCACCTTAACTTTTTTTTGTCGCAAAAAGTACTTGGTCAGACAGTGGAGGACATCATCGCGCAGGGAAATGCTTATGGTGATTCACTTCTTGGTCAAGGTCAAGCGGTAAACAATGAATTTATTTCAGCCAATCCGACAGGGCCTCTTCATTTGGGCAATGGTCGAGGGGGATTTTTTGGTGATACCTTGTCTCGGGTTTTGCGCAAGACGGGATATGCAGTGACGAACGAGTACTATGTGAATGATGCTGGCGAACAGGTAGTCAAACTTGGGCATAGCGTTCTCAAGGACAATGAAGCGGTATATGCGGGCGAATATATCGATGCGCTTCATCAAGAATTTATGGCGAACGATGTTCAAGCTACTGATGCTCGGGTAATCGGCGAGCAGGCAGCCTTATCCATTTTACAACATGATATACAGCCCACATTAGTCGAAAACATGGGCATTATTTTTGACACGTTTACTTCTGAAAAACACGAGATTATTGAGCAGGGATATGTCGATAAGGCACTCTCACTTTTGAGAGAGAAAAATCTGACTTATGAATCAGAGTCCGCTGTTTGGCTTAAGACAAAAAAATTTGGTGATGATAAAGATCGAGTACTTGTAAAGAGTGATGGTACTCGGACATATTTTGCTTCTGATTGTGGGTATCTTCTTTTTAAAATGGAGCGTGGTTTTGCGCGTTTTGTTTTGACACTCGGTGCTGACCATCATGGATATCAGGCTCGTTTGCGTGCTGCGGCAGAGGCGCTTGGTTTTGTTGGACATTTTGATTTTGTTTTTGTTCAAATGGTACGACTCATGAAAGACGGTGAGGAAGTGCGCATGAGCAAACGGGCCGGTAACGTTGTTTCGATTGATGAATTGATCGAAAAAATAGGTGTTGACGTCGCGCGTTTTTTCTTTCTCATGTACAGTCCTGATACACACATGAACTTTGATCTTGGTTTGGCCGAAGAGAGGTCACAGAAGAACCCGGTGTATTATGCTCAGTATGCATATGCTCGGCTCTCGAGTATCGTGCGTAAGGCAGAGGCAGAGGGATTTGATGCCAATCGTGGCGATGTTTCGCTTTTGACGCATCCAAAAGAAAGGATACTCCTTGCTGAATTACTTGCTTTCCCTGATTTGATCAAGGAAACGTCTGAGAATTATTCCGTGCATCATTTGCCGCAATATGCGATACGATTAGCCGACCACTTCCATTCATTTTATGGTGCTTGTCGTGTAATTGATGAAAATGCGCGAGAGCTTTCTGAGGCTCGCTTGCGATTAGTGAATGGTGTTATAATCGTACTGAAAGAGACGCTTCGTCTCATTGGGGTTTCTGCACCAGAAAGCATGTAAAAAACAAAAAGCATGATTCGGAGAGTTCCCAAAAAATACCAGGAAAAATATATGAGACCGCAAGGGTTTAGCGGACAAGTTCTCTTTTTCGCGTGTAAAGTTATTGGACCGGTAGCATTGTTTTTTGTTTCAGCAGTTGGTTTCGATGTCTATTCTTTGATGAGGTAATTTGTTTGTGAGAGTAAGTGTGATGATGCAGCCAATAAAAATTTATTTGGTGCGACACGGAGAAGCGGAACACAATGTGCTGAGTATTGGCTCTTCTTTACCCGAAATAACGGAGCGACATTTGACAGAGAAAGGAAAAGATCAGATTCGGGAAGTTGCAGAATTTCTTCGAGATAAGTCAGTTTCTGCCATTATTAGTTCACCACTATTGCGAACGCGTGAGACGGCAGCAATTATTTCGAAATCAGCTGGCGTGCCAGTTGATATCGATGATCGTTTACATGAGACTGGTTTAGGGATTTTCAATGAAAAACCGATACAGTTATTTTTTGATAAATATCCAAAACCAGAGATGCGTCTCAGTCCTGATCGCGCGGATGGCGTAGAGAGTTTTATTGATATGAGAGGAAGGCTCCAGCGTTTTTTGAGTGATCTCGAAGAACACTATGCGGGCAAAACAGTGGTGGTTGTTTCGCATGGCGATCCGCTCGAACAATTACATGGTATCTTGACTCACGAGGCCCCTGGACTTTCCGCTACTGGCTGGTACCCTACGAAGGGGAGTTGTACAGAAGTGGTCTGGATCGGAGCATAAAAAAACTGTTCTCTTGAATCAGTCATCATTCCTCTTGATTGAGTGAAAATAGAAGAGGACCAGGTGAGATAAAAAATAACCCTTTGTGCTCTCTCTAGAGTACTGGTAAGATGGGGAGAAAGTACTTATTCTATAAAGAAGAAATATTGAGACAATACTATGGATGAATATCTTGAAGCATTAAAGAAGTATGCAGCATTTGACGGCCGAGCCAGTCGACGAGAATATTGGATGTTTACCGGAGTAAACCTTCTCATTGTATTTATACTGGGAATAATCGGTGCCATGATACATATCAGGATACTCGCGCTGTTGTATACCCTCACTGTTCTTGTTCCTTTATTTGCAATTAGTATACGTCGATTACACGATACAAATCGGAGCGGCTGGTGGTTGCTTCTCGGGCTTGTCCCAGTTATTGGTAATCTAGTACTTCTCATGTTTACTTTGCAGGGGAGTCAAAATGAGGGGAATAGATATGGTGATGTCTCTGAGCGTACTCGAATCACCGAGCAAACACTTTCTGATTTTATAGCGCAATCTCGAGCAGCAGGGCAAACGGATGGACAGATTAAAATTGCGCTCCTTGAAAAAGGTTGGTCTTACAAAGATATCGAATCGATACTGAGGGGCGATAAGGAGTAGCTTTTTTGGTCAAGGAAGAAAGCGTTTGATTTTTCTTCTTTGGGATGTTACTCTGGGTCTACAATTTTGAAAGGCATTGATGAGGCAATCACCTCGGAGCCTGGGGAAGAAATTTGGCTTGGAATTCGTTGTTGAAGCGAACAAAGACAAAGAATAGAACCTCACGTCGCGCGCGTTTGCAAGCGTATAATAAGTCCGTCTTCTTCATCAATGTGATGTGGATATGACGGAGAAGCCAGGGTGGTACCACGTCTTTGACGTCCTTGACACGAGTTTCGTGTTGAGGATTTTTTGTGTGTGAGTGCTGATTATTTTTTGAGAGAGAGCTATGAAATCTATATTTAAAAAAGTAGAAGCGCAGGCGAATTTTCCAAAAATGGAGGAGGAGATTTTAAAATATTGGGAGATGGAGAACATTTTTGAAAAGTCAGTAGCGGGGCGCGAGGGGAAGCCACGCTATAGTTTTAACGATGGACCACCTTTTGCAACTGGGACGCCGCACTATGGACATATTGTGGCAAGTGTTATCAAAGATGCGGTGCCGCGCTACTTCACGATGCGGGGATTTCAAGTGGAACGGAAGTGGGGTTGGGATTGCCATGGCCTGCCAATCGAAAATATCGCCGAGAAAGCTCTTGGTATTAAACACAAGAAAGATATCGAAGCCCTTGGCGTGGCGAAGTTCAATGAATTCTGCCGTGGGACAGTATTAGAATATGCAGCCGAGTGGGAAAAGGTGATGCCGCGCATTGGACGCTGGGCAGATATGCGGCATGCATATCGAACGATGGATAAGGAGTATATGGAAAGTGTCTGGTGGGTATTTAAAACCCTCTGGGACAAGGGGCTTATTTATGAGAGCTATCGTTCCATGCATATTTGTCCGCGCTGTGAAACCACTCTCTCTCAGCAGGAAGTGAGTGACAATTATATCGACGTGAAGGATTTATCAGTGACAGCCAAGTTTGAATTAGCAGATGAACCAGGAACCTTTATACTCGCGTGGACAACAACCCCATGGACATTGCCGGGAAATGTGGCTTTGGCAGTGGGGAGTGAGATTGAATATCTTCGTGTGAAATTCGACAGCAAGGAGGAACACACCGAATCCTCGTCAGATTATTCAGTGGATAAAAAGAAGACCATAGAGCCTGGGATATATATATTTGCGAAAAAAAGATATTTAGATTTTGAAGAGCTTTTTGATCCTGCAGATTATACTAAATTTCTGAATGGAACCATACAAATTGAAGATATCTCTAATGTTAAAGGCGTTATTAGTGGTAGAGACTTAGTAGGACAGCGCTATAAACCACTTTTCAATACCTATGCCAACGATACGACGCTTGAAAATCATGAGCGAGGCTGGAAAATCTATGTGGCAGATTTCGTGAACACCGATGAAGGAACGGGAGTGGTCCATATCGCGCCAGCTTTCGGTGAGGATGATATGGAACTCGGGAGAAAAGAATCATTGCCCTTTGTTCAACACGTACGCATGGATGGAACAATGAAAGATGAAGTGACGGAATTTGCTGGCATGGATATTAGTCCGCGTGCCAAAGGAAAGGTCGAGGAAATTCGTGAGTCAGATCTTACTATTGTAAAATATCTCACTGGCAAAGGCTTGGTGTTTACTTCAGAAAAATATCTCCACAGCTATCCGCATTGCTGGCGTTGTGATACGCCGCTTCTTAACTACGCGACATCATCATGGTTTGTCGCAGTGACAAAGATTAAAGAAAAATCCCTTGAATTAGCCAAACAAATATACTGGTCTCCCGAACATATTAAGGAAGGTCGTTTTGGAAAGTGGCTTTCGGGTGCGCGTGATTGGTCCATTAGCCGTCAGCGTTACTGGGCAAGCGTGATGCCAATTTGGAAATGTGAGTGCGAGGAACTTCGGGTGTTTGGATCGGTGGCGGATCTCGAAAGAGCAAGTGGTAAAAAAATCACTGATCTCCATAAGCATATTGTGGATGACATTGTTGTGCCATGTGAAAAATGCGGAGAGACCATGCATCGTATTCCAGATGTGCTTGATACCTGGTTTGATTCGGGCTCAATGCCGTATGCACAGGAACACTATCCGTTTGAAAATGCAGGACATTTTCAGAGTGGTTTTCCGGTTGATTTCATTGCTGAGGGAGTAGATCAAACACGTGCTTGGTTTTATTACCAACATATACTGGGGACAGCAGTTCAGGAGAGCGTTGCATTCAAACATGTCATTGTGAACGGCATTGTTTTGGCTGAAGATGGCAAAAAAATGTCCAAGCGGCTCAAGAATTATCCCGATCCAATGGAAGTGGTACAACGACATGGAGCTGATGCTTTGCGATTGTATCTTCTTTCTTCGCCGATTGTTGCCGGGGAGAATCTGAATTTTTCGGAACGTGATTTGACCGAGAGCTCCCGTAATGTATTTCGCATGCTTTGGAATTCGTATTCCTTCTTCGTGATGTATGCCGTAATTGATGAATGGAGCCCGAAAGAAAACATAAAACCATCGGAGCATGTTCTTGATAGGTGGATGCTTTCGGAACTTCAAATACTTATTCGCAGTGTCGATCAGGCAATGGAATCCTATGAACTTGCACGCGCGACACGCTTGTTTGCGCCCTTCATTGATCAATTATCCAACTGGTATATTCGACGCAGCCGGGACCGATTTTGGAAATCCGAGAACGATACGGACAAAGAACACGCCTATCAAACACTGTATGATGTCCTGGTGACACTCTCTCAATTAATGGCTCCGTTTACCCCTTTTCTTGCCGAAGAGCTCTATCGGAATTTGACTGGGAAGCCATCTGTCCACCTGAGCGATTGGCCAGTAGTTGCTGAAAAATTGGTAGATGAGAAACTGAATGAGGACATGAGTTTGCTTCGTGAAGTGGTGACTCTCGGTCTCCAAAAACGTGCTGAGAAAAACATGAAAGTTCGACAACCGCTTGCAAAAGTGCTTCTTCCTCACAAATACGGGGGTCTCTTTGATGAGGCAAAGTGGCGCGCTATTCTCTGCGAAGAATTAAATGTTCATGGAACAGAACTGCGCGATACCGAGGATGTCGATTTTGATTGGGCACTCACTGATGATTTGAAGCTCGAAGGTGAGATGAACGAAATCAATCGGGCTATTCAGGAAGGAAGGAAAAAAGCCGGATTTCACGTGGAGGATCGTATCGTGCTGGGCTATCAAGGGAAAGCAAATGTCTTTGAAAAATTTCAAACGGAAATCGCACGAAAAGTCCTCGCTGAAACGGTGACACCTGGTGATGTGGCTAATGCTGAATATATCGCCACCATTGACATCGAAGGAGAGCCATTTACCTTTCAGTTGAAACGAGTATAAATGGAATATCGTTACACCGCTATTGTACTGAAAAAAAGAGAGATCGGAGAAACCGACCGTCTCTACACGTTCTATACCAAGGAGCAGGGAAAGGTACGAGCGGTGGCCAAGGGAATTCGAAAATCAGGAGCGAAACTTGCGAGTCAGCTTGAAAATGGGATGCTCGCTGATGTCGCTGTAGCACGGACGAGGGGAACGGGAAAAATTACCGGAGCATTAGCAGAAGAACAATATCCAAAACTACGCAATCAATTAGAAGGTCTCCGTGCTGTGTTGGCAACCCTAGATCGATTCGAGCGATTGGTTCAATTTGATGAACCAGATGAGCAGTTGTATTTTCTTCTAGCTAACTTTTTGAGGTATGCCGAAAAAAGTGCAGCAGAGAAAAATCAGGAAATTATACGTTTGCTTGGGCCCGCTTTTCTCTTTCAAGCTATTGCGCGTCTTGGCTATGCTATGGAGGCGCGCGTTTCAGCTGTGAGCGGACAAAAATTTCTTGGACATGAGCGATTCTTCTTCTCAGCAGCTCAGGGAGGAATTGTTTTTTCGTCTGAATGCGGAGAAAATCCATCATTTCCGGTGAGTAAAAATGCTGTGAAACTTCTGCGGGTGTTCCAAGAACATCCATTATTAGCGGTAACAAAAATACGTGTTTCCGAAAAGGATGTGCGCGAGATAGAGCGTGCGATTCAGTATTTGGTTGAATGGGTTCTTTAGAAATATCGTGCACGTTGAGGCGAACGTTTGTTTTTGGTAGAATGAAGGCAATAAAGAAAAAAATATGGGACTGCAAGATTTAAATGAAGAACTGCACGGAAGAGAACTCCATCGTGCTCGTATGTCTGAACATACAGTATATGATCCAACAACTCCTGGGAATCAAGCGAATGGAAAACGGCAGGCTTTTGAATCTGCTGGAGAATGGCAAACAACAAATCGTCCGAGCGGGGATGTCGTTTTTATGCAGCAAGAGAAGCGCAAGCATTGGATTGTGTTAAGTCTTGGTGGAATAGCGATAGTGGCCCTTCTCGTTGGATCTGTTTTTAAGATACGCTCACTTCTGTATAGCGAGGAACAGATATTGTTTACCGTAAATGGGCCGAGGCAGGTAGCGAGTGCTGAATCAAGTGAATTTACTATTATCTACAGCAATAAGAATTGGTCTGATTTGGAGAACGTTTCGCTGATAGTCGGATATCCAGATGGCTTTCAGCCAGATGAGGATTCAAGAATGAAAATGAGTGGCTCACAATTGGAAATCCCACTCGGAACGGTTAATGCGCGTACAGATGGTAAGGCGACTTTTTCGGGAAAATTTTATGGTTCACGGGGAGATACTCTTTTCCTAAAGATGCGTCTACGTTATTCCCCAGCAAGCCTGAGTTCTCAGTTTGAGAAAGAAGAACAGTATGGTGTTTCGATAGCGTCTTCTATTTTGGCTATTAATATGATTGCTCCTCAGCAGTCATCCAGTGAAAGTGTAGTGGAATACGCTATTGATTATACAAGTCAGAGTGACAAAAGTATTGCGAATATCCGCGTGAAGGTTGAATATCCAGAACAATTTACATTTGTATCAGCAGAGCCAGCTCCATCGGAAGGGAATTCAGTTTGGTATATCGGAACACTTAATCCTGATCAGAAAGGAAAAATTATTGTTAAAGGTAATTTGACTGGCGCTCAAGATGAAATAAAAAAGACCAAAGCATCTATTGGTTATATGGGAGGAGGAAGATTTGTCGCCTATGGTATATCGGAACAATTGACTCGTATTGTTGTTCCACCATTGTCTATCACGCAGACAATCAATGGGAAGCGTGATTTGAATGTGAATGCAGGCGATATGTTGAACTTTGATATTTCATATCGCAACGAGAGTAATATTGGTCTTCGCGATGCTATCATTACCATGAATTTGAATTCCGAATTGCTCGACTATCAGAAACTCAAACAAGAAAAAGGATCATATAATTCATCGAATCAAACATTGATTTGGAAAGCATCTGATCTCCCCGGGTTAGCGCGTCTGAATCCTGGCGAGGGAGGAACGGTTTCTTTTTCAATCCCGATGTTGAATCCTATTCCAAGCAGCATCTCAGGTAAGAATTTTTCTCTGCAAACAACCGCAAAGATTGATAGTCCGGATATTCCGACCCCGATCGGTTCCAATAAGATTATTGCGAGCAATACTTTGATGACAAGGGTGAGTTCGTCTGTGAATATCGGTCTGTATCTGAATCAGAACGATGCGTTACTTGTCGGGAAAGGTCCTCTTCCACCAGTAGTCGGCGAAGAAACTCTTTACACGCTTAAGATTCGATTGAACAATGAATACAATGATGTGACAGGTGCAAAGTTGGTGATTACTCTGCCGAGTAGTTCGAAGTATCAGAAAAAATTTGCACCTGATACTGAGGCTGTTGAATGGAATGATCGTACGAATACTCTGGTGTGGGATTTGGCAACCTATCGAGCAGCTCGTGGTGCAAATCGGGAATTACGTTTTCAGGTAGCTGTCACCCCAGAGATATCAATGGCGAATAATGATCTCCTCTTGATTAATGGAATGGTATTCACCGGGAAGGATCAGTTCACTAAACAGGATATTCGTATTGAAAAAACCGAACAAGAGACACGAAATATCAAAAAAGAGGATGGAAGCTTTGTGAGTATGGTCGTCATAGGGAATTAAATATGTTTGAAAAAAGAGTGTTACCGACTGGCGGACGGGTAGGAAAGCTCACCACAAGAAGAGGAGTGGTGGGAACTCCATTTTTTATGCCGGATGCAACGCGAGCCTCGGTTCGTGGTTTAACAATTACTGATATTGAAAAAACGGGTGTTGAAGCATTGGTGGTGAATACCTATCACTTATATTTACAGCCAGGCATTGAACTGATGAAACGGGTTTCAGTAGAAGGAAATAACTTGGGTGATGTACATGCTTTCATGGGATGGGATAAACCGCTTCTTTCAGATTCTGGTGGATATCAAATTTACTCACTTATTCACAAGCATGCTGAAATGGGTTGTATTACCGACGAAGGAGCAGAATTCCGATCGGTACTTGATGGTTCAAAACACTTGATTACTCCCGAACGAGCGATTGCTATTCAATTTGATTTGGGAACGGATATGATGGTGTGTCTTGATGATCCGCGACCCAATGATGCCTCAAGGGAAGAAATCACCGCAGCAGTTGACCGCACGCTTGCGTGGGCAAAGCGTTGTAAATCCGAATACGATCGACAGTGTGTGGCGCGCGGTTTTGATGAGTTGACTCGACCGCTACTCTTTAGCGTCGTACAGGGTGGGACGCATATGGATGAGCGGAAGCGGTGTGCCACTGGTCTTGCTCAGATTGGTTTTGATGGGTATGGTTTTGGAGGACGGCATATTGATGATGAGGGAAATTTTTTGGTGGATATTCTTGAAGAAACAGCAAAAGCTATCCCTGAACAGGCTCCGCGTTTTGCACTCGGTATCGGAACCCCGGCAGATATCGTACGTTGTCATGCTTTGGGTTGGGACATGTTTGATTGTGTTATTCCAACTCGCGAGGGGAGGCACGGACGATTGTTTATCCAGAATCAACAAGGAGAGCTTTCAAATTTACCACTTGCTATTTACCATCAGACCCCAGCAGATTTTTACCACACCATCAATATTCAGAACGAACAATTCAAAGAGGATTTTTCCCCGGTTGACGCAACCTGCGATTGCGAATTGTGTGCAAAGTATACGCGCGCGTATTTGAAGCATCTTTTTAAGGTCGCCGATCCTTTGGCTGGCCGTCTAGCATCAGTGCACAATCTACATTTTTATATGCGGCTGATGAAGGTATTGAGAGAGCAAAATGCTTTTTAAAAAATGAGCATTCTGAAAATTGAGAGAAAAAAATATTCTATATTTTACCTTAACAAAGCCTTTATTTTCTACTTTACTCTCGCATATAGACAAGATATACAACTTATGATATAATAGGATGTTGCCAAAAGGCAATAGAGAGTAATTTTTTCAACAAGCAAGCAGAAAAGAGGAGTGAAGGTATCATGTCGATAAAAATTTTGATCCTCGCCGGGCCGGCTCAGCTCGTCGTTCATTGTGTGGCGCAGTATAACGATTTGCCCAAAGGGAGCAGGAAAAAAGGCGGCGTTCGCTGCGAAGATTGTGGCGTGTGCAAGCCAGTCCCCCTAGCGAGGTTTCTGAAAAAACTGTCTTGGAGAGTTGCGGCAGACTTGCTGCTCGACCAGGCGGAGTGTCTAGGAAACATCCTTTCTCTTGAGGGGCGAGAAGAGACAAATGCTGATGTGTTGTCTATCAGCAGCGCTCGAAATTGGTTTTTGAGCGAGCTTTCTTCCGCAGGCGAAACGCTCGTGCAGGGTGGCGCTATTTCGCAGCCATTGTTGGATAGCCTGAGTTTGGAGTGTCAGGAAGTTGCCAGGGAGGATTCTTTTTTTGGCCTCGCATTTCGTGGCATCCTCCAGGAGGAGGTGCTCGATTGTGCACGCCGCCTGAGCGTTGAATTGTCTCTGGAACAGGGAGAACGAGATATCGTACATCGCCCTGGCGGGAAATGCTACGCATTTTTGCACAGCCTGAGCGTATTTCTGTGCCAGACCAAGCAAAAGGTACACTTGGAAGACCTTGATGCTCAGATCGACATTGCTTATCCAGCATACGGTTTGCGTGAGAAGCGCTGTACATTTGCCTTTGCGCTTCTGCGCGAGTATGCCCGTCGGATGAAACGGAGTCGGGGAGGTTCTCTCGGGCTTTCCGGGGCACGGCGGAAACTCATCACCCACTTTCTTGGCCGGGTGGCCGAGGGAAGCTGATCATCGTATCGGCGGCCAACAGTCTCAAAGCGGTTTCTGCGGAAGCCGCTTTCTTTTTCTATTTTATTGCAGAGGTGCGTTTGAGAGAGATACTTTTGAATAAGAGTAAACAGGGAAAAATGAATACGTGGCAAGAAATGAAAAAATACGATACACTATGTGGAGTAAAATACTGAAAAAATGTGTGTCTATGGAAGCAACGAAAGCAAATTTTGATGTACGAGTGAAACGCTCGAGCGCCGGATTGGGACTCTATGCCTTTGAGGTAATTAAGAAAGGAGCAACGATTATTGAGTACGTTGGGAATCGTATTCCTCGGGAACGAGGAGATTCTTTACAGAATCGATATATTTTTAATGTGAATTCTCGTATTGATATTGATGGAAGTCCACGCTGGAATACGGCTCGTTATGCTAATCATTCTTGTCGACCGAATTGTGAAGCGGTGGATCGACGGGGGCATATTTTTATTGTAGCGCGTCGTGGAATCAAGATCGGTGAAGAGCTCACATATGATTATGGCAAGGAATATTTTGAAGATATTATCAAAAAAGAAGGTTGTCGCTGCGTGAAGTGTACGGAGAACCGAATCAAAGTCTGAGAGACTTTTTTGTGAAGCTCTGATAGAATAGAGAAGTAATTTACTTCTCTCTTTTTGTATTTAGCGTATGTCTCCTCAGAAAAAATTGCGTATCGGGTGGTTTTCTTTTTCCTGTTGTGAAGATAGCACCGTGATGTTTGCGGAATACCTAAATGATCACTATCAGGAATGGCTTCCATTACTTGATATTCGGTATGCGAAAGTGCTTCAGTCAAAGAATGTCATTGATCAAATGGATGTGGCTTTTGTTGAGGGTGCGATTACTGCCCCTGAGCAGGAAGCGAAGTTGCTTGATGTCCGATCAAAGGCGACCAAGCTGGTTGCCATCGGAGCTTGTGCCAATATGGGAATGCCATCGTGTCAGCGCAATCAATTCCCTCCTGAAGTCGAAGAGCAGATTCACTTTCTCCTTGAGCGCTTTCATTATGGAGAAAAAGCAAAGAAGCTCGACGAACTCGTGACTGTGGATGCACATGTGAATGGCTGTCCCATGCAAGAAGAAGTATTTATCAAAGTTTTAAATGAAATGCTTATCGAGTTTGGTGTTATCAAACCTCAACCGGAAGCAGAATCAGCCGCCTAAGAGACAACACTATTTTTTTCTAACAATCATCCTATGCACCAAGTATCAGAAATGAGCGCATTCAGTATTAAAGAAATTACCAAGATTGAAGGATCAGCAGGACTTGAGGTGCTTGTTGAGGATGGCAAGGTGACATCTGTGCAGTTTGCTATCAATGAATACAAGCGCTTCTTTACTCAGGCGATGGTGGGCAAGTCTATTATGGCGATTCCACAAATGCTGGCACGTATTTGCGGTACCTGTTCCAATGCGCATCTTATGGCAAGTATTGAAGCGGTCGAGAAGGGCTTTGGACTCCAGCCAACCGAACAAACGAAACTGCTCCGCACATTAGCGTATCATGGTTTGATTATTCGTGATCATGCGCTCCATCTGTATATCTTTGTGGCACCGGATTTTTTTGGGAAAGATTCTTTGCTTGCTTTTGATGAAAATGATCCAGCACAGCATGATGTTTTGCATGATGCATTTGCTATCAAATCAGTTGGGAATCACCTTTCGATTTTAGCAGGCGGACGAAGTGTCCATGCGCCTTTTCTTATGCCAGGTGGTTTTGCCAAAGTTCCTGAGAAGGAGGAAATGGAGAAATGTCTGGAAGAACTCAAAGCTATTCGGCCAACGATACTCCGTTCAATTGAGTTATTCATGAATTGCCCGTTTTCTTTTATTCGTGAAACCAACTATATTGGTCTGAAGTCCACCCCATTTTCGTATTTCGAAGGAGAACTCTGGGATATGAATGGAAAAATCTGTGATGAGAGTGGATACCGCAGTCATCTTGAGCACGTTGTCATTCCCTATTCACAGGCTTCCGGATACACGTTTGATGGGAAGGTATTTCGAGTTGGTGCACTTGCTCGGGTCAATCTCAACAAAGATGCTTTTCATCCGAATACACGGCGCGATGCAGCCGAAGCACTCAAGCGTTTCCCGTCCCATGACGTTTACGATAATTGTTTGGCGCAAGCGATTGCTATTCTTCATTCAGTTGATGAATCGATTGATATTCTCTCCACAGCAACTTTTGCGAAAGAACCTTTGCAACAAATAGTACCAAGGGAAACAGTGTGTGTCGGTGTGGTGGAAGCACCGCGCGGTACGCTGTATCATAAATATGAGACGGATGCGAAGGGTGTTGTTACTCATGGCGAAGTGATTGTACCGACTGGGCAGAATCAAATTACGGTCGAGCAAGATCTCGGAAAATTTATTCAGGACAACCTTGCTCTTGATCGTGATGCTCTCGGATTGGAGTGTGAAAAAATCATTCGCGCCTATGACCCTTGCATGAGCTGTGCCTCACACTTCCTCAAACTCAAAATCCGCGAGATCTGAGCAAAGGAAAAGGCAGAGAGAAATTCTTTTATTTAAGGCCGCTTCCTAAAGCGGTCTTGAATTTTTGGAAAATTGTACTGTAAAAATGCTTCTGTTTGATTCTCTTAAAGAATCAGCGTACGCTGGTGATTAAGAAAATGAACAGTGTCTGCATTGAGAATAATGAGGATGTCCAAGTTACAGAAAATAGGGAGGTTTTTAGAATGCCATTCGATAGGAGTTTTTGCTGTGACCATGGCAATGTCCGTCTTCCTTCTTTTTGATCCATTGGGTCAGCGGGCTTGGGATACTTTTTTTACTAATAATGAAAAAGTGTTGGAGATTTATTGGCAAACGTTGACCCTTCTTTTGGTGATATTGATTCCGGTTACAGGGGCTGTTATTGGGAAATTAGATAAAAAATTTCCTGAGTTTGGAGCGAGAATTTTTTTTCAGATAGTGGCGCGTGTGAGACAGTTTTGGATACTGATTCCATTTAGCTTCCTTCTTTTTTTCGCAAGAGTTCCAGTGCAAAATATGCCGCCAGAAGGCATTTCAGTAAATCTCGAAGTTTTGAGGATTATCCATTACCTTTTGTTCGTTTTATGGTGTTTTCTCTTTTGGGGATTTTTTGAAATCCTGAGAAAGTCGGTTGCGCTTTTCGTGGACTTAGGTGATTTACAAAACGAAGTATTCTATAGGCACCTTTCGGAGTATAGTCGGCAACAGAAAACAATGAGTGATGATGAAAATGAGGGACCAGCATGGAAACTACTTTGGGACGGTATTGACGTAAAAAATGATAAGTGGCACCGAAAATTTCTGCTTCTCTTTTGGAAGCGACAGGAAGAATTGATTGGGAATAAGCAATATCTTCTGGCCACTACATTGCTGGAGAGTTTTTCGCAACGGTATCTGACTTTTGGTGACGGTCAGAAGCAAATCGATGTTGCCCGACAGATGAATGCACGGAAACGCTGGCTTTGGTTTTGCGAAAAACAGATGAATGATAAAACAGAAAATCCTTATGCCATTGCTATTCGACTGTTAGATATTCATTTTTCCACATGGCGAAATCTTGAGGAAATCAAAAATCCTGGGAATGGAAATAATATGGACCCTAAAAAACGGGGCAGGTTGAGTACTTTGCAGCGCCTCGTACGTAGCATGCTCGAAACATTGTTTCGTGATGAGCTTGGTAAGACTGATGATTATTACGACTCTTTTTTTCGTTGTCTCACGGGATTCTTCGATACCGTTGCTCCAGATAAATCCACTTTGTCCCCAAAAAAGTATCAAGAATATCTAGAGAGTCTTCCTGTCTACCGGCCAGTTTTTGAGGCTGCTTATAACTCTCATCTTTCCAATTATGAACCACATGCGGAAGGGTCGGGCTTCCCAAATCAGTGGAGGGTGCTAGAGGCGTGCTTGGAGCAGACTAATAGTATAGACAGTGTACAGCGTCGTGTGTGGCTCGAACAGTTCTGTACATGGTCTCGAGACCACATTGATCACGGGAAGAAAGAGTGGGACAACGCTTTAGATGGAGCACTCAAGATGTTGTTTCCGGAGGCATACGCACCCTGGATGGCTTTCGCATTCGCTTACAGAGCGCTTGCCTTTGGAAAGAGTCAAATAGCAGGACGTTGTTCCTGGAACCGAAATTTTGGGTATGATTCTCTTCTTATTGATATGTCTGATATGCCAGAAGAGGGGTGGGAACAAAAACACGATGAACGAATGATGAAAGTGACGCGGGAGCGTCAGACAATAGCAGTAACAATTATTCAGAAGTTCAGATTTTTTGGTAAACCAGGCCAAATAACAAATTTGATAGCGGAATTAGAAAGCCTTTCAGGAACGCTTTCTGGTGATTCGGAGAGTGAGAATAATCGTCGAGAAATACTCGAAATGCTTCAGGAAATAGCGAAATCTTCCCCCTGAGAATCGCTTCAAGATATCGACAGCAGAATGATACTTTGAGTATGATTTCTCACCACAACGCCTCAGTCCAAGTTTTTTTGTTCTTGGGGAAGCGATTTGATGTACCTTGTTAGAAAAAACAAAATAATCATACATGCCTGTCTCGCTCATAAAAAACTAGACTGTATCATAATAAGACGGCCGTCTGATTATGATACAATGAGAAAGGTGCGAGTAGAGATTTGAAAGACGAAATAGATGAAATTATATTGAAATTCATAACGGGAAAGAAGTATGTATAAACTTGGTCCGGTACAACAGAAAGTTTTATTAGTACTCGCAGGAGTAGTTATTCTCGGGACAGAGACATCTTCACTGCGGTATTATCAGAAATTGAGAATGCTTTACCGTGGATGGAAAAAGATTGATCAGCGTAACTTTAATCGTTCCGTTCATCGATTAAGTGAACAGAAATTGGTGCAAGAAGTTTCGCTTGCCGATGGATCATTTCGATTAGTATTGACCAAAGAAGGAGCGAGGCAGGCAAAAATTCAAGCTCTATTTGGATCAAAAATACATTTTAAGCGTCCGAAGCAGTGGGATAAAAAATGGCGTATCGTTCTGTTTGATATCCCAGAAAAGGAGAGAGGGTTTCGTACGGTATTACGGGAACATTTACAGGAACTCCATTTTTTTAAATTGCAGCAGAGTGTGTTTGTTTCACCTTTCCCGTGCGAAAAACCAATTATGGAACTTGTAGCACTGTATGGAGCGGAAGTTCATGTGAGGATTATGACTGCTCATTGGATTGATAATGAAACAAAACTTAAAAAACATTTCTTTAAGCCACCGAAGAAAAAAGTATCATAATATGACGACCGTCATATTATGATACTTTTGGGTTTAGGATTGAGAGAAGGAGGTTCTATTGCTGAGGGCTTCTAGAGGAGGGCGATGATGGCAGGAAGGACGGTTTTTGCATCACTTCCCATGGGGACGCCGATGATGCGGATATGAATATTTGGTTGGAGTTTTTTGATAAGCAGAAGATAGGAGGAGAGATCAAAATCATGTGTGGTGGCACGTGCGGCCGTGGCTTCAATTTCATCGAGCGTGATATCTCGTACAGCTTTTAATCCGTCTACAGTGTCGAGAGCAATAAAATTTTCATTTTCTTCTGGGAGGTCAAGTTCGTTCGGGTCAGTAAAGAGGAAGGTATGTTGCGGGCAGGCCTCCTGAAGACGCGGTAAAAGCACTACGGGTAAGGCGTCAAAAGGAAGATCGGGATTGCCAAAAATATGAATCAGCATAGGAATTTCAAAACTCTCTGAAGAAAAGTATACCAGATTTCTTACGGATTTGGGTAAAAGACGCTTTTTTGATTGACAGGGAAATGACTACCGGGTACGCTATTTGTGACATGAAGACGTTTGGCGAGAAGGAGGAAATGCACCTCAAAAAGACGCGTGCGAAATGTGCGCTCACCTTTTTTCCTTCGCGAATCCTCCGCGCTCAAATGATCAGGTGTCCGTCATGAACCAAGTAATTCTTTCAGCTTGTGTTGACGTTCTTGTGGTTGAAGATGATCCCAACTGGGTGTTCTTTTATCGCAAGATTTTTGAAAGACTCGGCATTGCATGTGAGGTGGCAATGACCATTGAAGATGCCGAGCAAAAGCTTGATACGGGACTGTTTCGATATATTCTCTGTGACGGGACTGGGTGGGATTCCGTGATCCGGCAGCCTCGATCTTGGATGTACCGTGGTGATCCAAAGCGGTGATCCAGAGAGCTTCGATATATACGGGGTGGTCACTATTGGCAAGATACAGGGAGCGAACGCTGTCGTTGAGGCATTTTTGACAGTGACTGGTCTTCGGCAGACAGCATAAGCAAATGCTCTTTTGGGCAGCGGATATCCGTTGCCTGTTTTTTTTGGAGCTTTTCTTGAGTCTTGATAGGGGTTCGGGTCGTAGTACAAAGACACGGGGTTTTGTGTGGATTTCTGTATTCTTTTGTGAAGAAAGAAAAAAGCGTGACATAATAGAGACACATGGAAAGAAATGAGAAAAAACTGATTGAGGCGAGTTTACATGATGACGGGAAAGCTTTTGAAGAGCTTCTTTCGGTGTATCTCAGGCCAGTGTACGCATTTGTTTTGTTTCTGACTCGCGATGTTCCCATGGCGGAGGATGTCACTCAGGAAACGAGCATTAAAGTTTGGAAGCATCTCGCTCGTTTTGATACGGAGAAAAGTTTTAAAACCTGGGTGTTTGCTATTGCTAAGAATACCGCTTACGATGCTTTGAAAAAAAAACGTGATTTGCCATTCTCACTCTTTTCAAAGGGTGAAAATGAAGAAGAGGAAGATCTTTGGTCAGAGCGCATTGTTGATGAGGCACCCCTTATAGACGAGCTCTTGGTTCGGGCGGAGAGTGCTGAGGTTTTAGACCAGAAATTAAACATGCTTTCACCTCGCTTCCAGCAGATTCTCCGATTACACTACCGAGAGGATTTTTCACTTGCGGAAATAGCCGAGATCCTTGGTGAACCTTATAACACTATTAAGAGTCGGCACGGAAGAGCTATTCGAAGTTTACGGCAGACTTTTGAAAAGAAGAGCTTCCTTATTGCGTCGGAGTTATCAGGAATATCGTAATCAAAGCAAAGCATATGAAATCATCCCTCTCCTCACTTCTCAAGTCACTTCCAGAACCGGAGCTCCCCGCTGGTTTTTCGGAGCGAATTTTTTCTGAGATAACACAATTGCAGGAGCGTAAGATGCGCCGGGCGATACTCTTTTCGTGGGTACGTATTGGAATATCAGGTCTCGTTTCTCTCCTCGCGATTTTTTTCGCAGGATCGACGATACTTGGTTCGGAATTTGCACAGCTTTTTTCATTGATTGTCTCCGATACCTTGGTTTTGACAACTTACGGTCGAGAGCTGTTTTGGCTCTTTTTAGAGACATTTCCGACCGTTCCTTTCGCTCTTTTATTTGTTCCATTATTTTTCTTTCTCCTTTCACTCGGTATGCATGCAACAGTAAAAAATCATTCTCAATTTCCCCAATTAGTATCCATCACATAATCTTATTTGTATGACTATGAATTTTCAAACATGCATGCAGTCTCAAGTTTTTCGATCAAGCGTAATTATAGTCGGAATTGCGTCTGTGGCGCTTGTGAGTTTTGCCGCTGGAGTGGCAGTTGGTTTGCATAAGGCTCGATTTTCGTATGCCTGGGGAGAGAACTATGAGCGGAATTTTCTTGGTGGTTCACATGGATTTATGCCGGGTGATATGATGGGAAAAGGAGAAGGCTCGCGTGGTTTTCGAAACCCGCATGGAATATCGGGCATTGTTTTGTCGATAGAAAATGATTCTTTGTTTCTCAAAAATCGAAATAATAATCAGGAATCAAGTGTGCGTATCACCGATCAGACACTGCTTATGAAGCAACAGACAAAGATAGTTGTGAGCGATATACAGAAGAATGATATCGTAATGGTTGTTGGTAAGCCAGCTGAAGATGGTGTGGTGGTTGCTGATTTCGTCCGTGTTTTTGACCAGAATGAGAAGGACGATGAAAGAGATTCTCGTCAGCCAATGGGTCGTAATCGTGGTAAATAAGAGATTCTTTGTGAAAAATATCCTATGATGCAGAGCATATTCACGTGGGGAAAAAGACACTGGAAACTGATTACTATTGGAGTGGTCTTTGCGGGTGGCGCATATTGGTATTTTGGAAATTCTTCTTCGGCAACCCAGGCTCCCGTTCAGAAAACGGTGACTGTCGAGCGAGGTGATTTACGTGTTGTCGTATCGGGAAGTGGACAAGTGGAAGCTGTTTCACAGGTTGACTTGACGCCGGTTATCGCGGGAGACGGTATTGATGTTTTGTTGGTACAAGTAGAGAATAATCAGATGGTAAAAAAGGGCCAGGTTATTGCTGTGCTGGATACTCAAGATGCAGTGCGCGATATCAAGAATGCTCAACTGAATCTTCAGAATGCAAAAATTAAACAGAAGCAAACAGAAGACATGTACGAAAAACAGACCAAAACTGATCTCTGGAACCGTCAGTTGCAGGAAATAGGAGTTGCGCAGAGTCAAAATAGTTTGAGTAAGGCACAGGAAAAACTTGCTGATTACTCAATCAAGGCACCTTTTGATGGTATTGTGACCGGCTTGAGTGTCGAAGCGGGAGACTCAGTTGCACGTAATACTATACTCGCATCAGTGATTACACCAGAACGAAAAATTGTGGTTAATCTGAATGAGGTTGATGCGGCAAGGGTGGTCGAGGGTAATCGCGTAGAACTCTCTTTTAATGCGCTACCAAACCTGATACTTGGCGGAAAAGTTTCAAGAATAGCAACTATCGGTAAGGTGACCCAGAATGTTGTTTCTTATGAAGCAGACATTGAATTGGATGAACAAAATGATTCCATCAAACCAGGAATGAGTGTGAGTGCTGATATTTTGGTAGTAGAAAAAAAGAA
Organism: Candidatus Moraniibacteriota bacterium; assembly: GCA_018062205.1. Classification (GTDB taxonomy): domain Bacteria; phylum Patescibacteriota; class Minisyncoccia; order Moranbacterales; family UBA1568; genus JAGOSP01. The sequence continues at coordinate 57,315 of JAGOSP010000004.1, forward strand.
TGTCTTGCTCCTGCCGAATGCCGCGTTGAGTACGGATGAGGATGGTCAGGTGACGGTGAAAAAAAGAATGAACAATCGGAGTACTCCAGATACACGCGGAACGGAGGCCCAGGCTATTGAGATTGGTTTGACTAATGATATACAGACTGAGGTGACGAGCGGTATAAATGAAGGAGATAAGGTGATTTTGCCATCTATTACTACGAGCGCGACCAAAGCCGCATCAGGCGGAAGTGTTCTCAGTTCATTGTTTCGGGGATCAGGAAGAAATAATCGGTAGTATACAGGGAGGGCGAGAGGGTTTTCTGACAGTTGATGAAAAGATGTCATTCTTGTTTTCTCTCACGGTGTATTTGTAGATCAGCAGAGGAATAAAAAACTCCCTTTATTTTTTCAATAACAGATGAAGGAGAGAGGAATATATTGATTTAGTGATTCAGATGTATGATTGAATGTCGCGATATTCGCAAAACCTATCAAAATGAAGGCGGCGATACTGAGGTGCTCAGGGGTATTTCATTTGCTATCGCGGATGGAGAATTTGTCTCGATTATGGGACCGAGTGGATCAGGAAAGTCAACGCTCATGCATATTCTAGGTGCACTTGATAGTCCTTCATCTGGAGGATACTTTCTGGATGGTCAGGATATGTCGAAGCGTTCAGATGATGAGCTTGCTCGTTTGCGGCGAGAAAAAATTGGATTTGTTTTTCAGGCATTTAATCTTTTGCCACGGACAAGCGTGGTACGCAATGTGATGCTACCACTTATTTATCAGGAGGCACCAGTTGAAGATCGTATGAAGCAGGTTGAAGCTTCGCTTCTGGCAGTTGGACTTGACCGAGAGCATTGGACACATCAGTCAAATCAACTTTCTGGTGGACAGATGCAGCGAGTGGCAATTGCACGAGCTCTTGTGAACAACCCATCTCTTATTCTTGCTGATGAACCAACCGGGAACCTGGACACCAAAACAGGAGAGTTGGTCCTTCAAACTTTCGAACGTTTGAACCGGGAGCATGGGCATACCATTATATTGATTACACACGAAGCGGATGTTGCCCGACATGCTGATCGGACGCTCCTCATTCGAGACGGACTGCTTGTGAGTGACATCCAAAATACGCCACGCAAGAAATAATTTTTTTTCACCATCGATTATGTTGGCAGGCGATCTTTCCTCAGAAATCTATGCGGCGCTTACGGTGAATAAATCACGGTCAGGTTTGACCGTGCTTGGTATCGTGATTGGTATTGCCTCGGTGATTATTATGGTAGCCATTGGCCGTGGGGCACAGGATTCAATACAGGCGAGTATTCAATCTATTGGTTCTAATTTGCTTATGGTACGTCCGGGTGCCGAACGGGAGCGTGGTTCATCCGTAGTTGGAGCACAAGGTTCAGCGCAATCATTAAAATTGGCAGACGCTGAAGTTTTGAAAAACACAGTATCGGATGTTTCGGCGATAGCTCCGGAAGTTTCTGCTCGTAATAAACAAGTAACTGCCGCAGGAAATAATACCAATACCAGCGTGACGGGTGTGACAGAAGAGTATGCGACTGTTCGTAATGTAAATATTGCACAAGGAGCTTTTATTACCGCAGGACAAGTGCGTACTTTGGCCAAGGTAGCGGTAATTGGTCCGGATGTGGTGACAGCAATTTTTGGTGCTGACGCTTCAAATCCGGTTGGAAAAAAACTTCGCATCTCTAATACAGACTTCACTATTATTGGAGTGACCATTCCTCGTGGGGGAACTGGTTTCGGTAGTTCGGATGATGTTATTTATGTGCCTATTTCAACTGCACAACAATTTTTTACGGGAAATGAGTATCTCTCGAGTATAAACATTCAAGTCAAAGATGGTGCGGATATGAATGCAACATCAGACGCTGTGAAGGCAGCACTTCTCTCGAGTCATCAGATTGCAGACCCAACCAAGGCAGACTTCTCGATTATGAATCAGGCGGATATTGTTTCAACTGCTTCATCAGTGACGAGTACTTTTACAGCATTACTTGGTGCGGTGGCAGGAATCTCACTTTTAGTTGGTGGTATTGGAATTATGAATATGATGTTGACGACAGTGACCGAGCGGACACGCGAGATTGGTTTGCGTAAGGCTATTGGGGCTGAAGGGGCTGATATTCGTAAACAATTTTTGTATGAAGCCATTGTACTGACTTTTTCTGGTGGAGCTATCGGTGTTTTTCTCGGTTGGCTGGTAGCGGTTGTTGCGACCTCTTTTGGTCTGCCGGCGAGTATTTCTTCTGGTTCTATTCTCTTAGCTTTCGTGGTTTCGACAGCCATTGGTATTATTTTCGGTTATTACCCAGCGAGTCGCGCTGCTCGCATGAATCCCATCGAGGCTTTGCGATACGAATAATGTCTACGAACAAACAGAGAAAAGAAAAATCCGCACGCGAGCCAGAGGCAAGCGTGCGGTTTTTTTGTCGTTCTCTGTTTCTACCAGTGACGATGCCCACGTCGGAAAAACCAGTGACGGATGACTTTCTTGGGAATGTTCCGAACAACCCGGAGATCGAGACTGTGGATACATCGAGGCCAGAACGGAGGCCTTGGTTTCGTGTAATGAGCAGACCTTCTCATCTGAAGATAGGCCATCGTTGCTCTGCGTGCAGCCCGTACCCTGCTGCTGTCCCTGTTTTCCGAACGATTCAAAATCATCAACATGGTGTAGACCTCTCTTTTCTTGTCAGTGAAGCAGTGGGTACTTTTCCGGAAAGGAAAAGCTCTAGAAAACTTTTATACTGCCCAGTTTTCCATTGTCAAACAACACACAATTGTACTTTTTTATCTTGTTTTCGTCAATGCAAAGACCCTATTTTATGACTGTAAATCTAAATCAGCCAGGAAGGCTTCGCGAGCAGCGCCGGAAATAGGACGTGACTGGCCAGGGTTCATTGCACCGAGGCGTACCTGCATAATACGCACGCGTTTTAGAGCAATAACAGTGAGATGGATAGCCGAGAGCATGCGACGAATTTGATGCTTTTTTCCTTCAGTTAGAATGATGGTCAGGGTATTTTTGTTTGTGATGCGGACTGATTTGGCAGTGAGGAGTTCTCCTTCTTCCATGATGCCGGCTTCGAGATAGGGAAGCTTGGTGACGTCGATGGTTTCCTGCACCGTGACCTCATATTCTTTCTCATGCGCGAAGCGAGGGTGGAGTAGGCGCTCAGTGATGCGCCCGTCATTGGTGAGAATAATAAGACCCTCGGAGTCTTTATCAAGTCGGCCAATCGGGAAGAGATCTGATTTCTTGGTGACATCGGCGATGGAATACTCCCTTTTTCCTTGGGGTGAGTGAGTGATGATGCCACGTGGCTTGTAGTATGCGAGATAGGTGTGATGCCGGCGGTTTGCGTTTTCAACAGTAATCTGGTCTGTTTCGGAAATTTTCATACCGAGCACGGCTTTTTGTCCGTTGACGATGATGCGACCGGCTTCGATGAGCGCATCAGCTTCGCGGCGTGTGGCGATACCTTGTTTTGCGAGATAACGATTGAGGCGCATTGGAAATGTGGCGTCTTCTGGAGTGAGAGGAGTTTTCATATGAGATTTGTGAATGAGTGATTAATTAAAGAGAGAAAAATGTTATTTTGTTGTAGCCATATATTTTGAATGTTATCTGTTTTGAAACCAGCTTTTATAAATGACGGGAATGAAGAAGAGTTTCGCAACACCAGAAAAAGTAAGGCCAGCAATAATAGCTCCTCCGAGTCCCTGCCAAATTGGATCGGAAAGTGTGATAGGAATGAGACCAATGATGGTGGTAAGGGCGGTGAGGAGTATCGGCTCGAGTCGGCTGGCTGCCCCGGAAGCAATTGCTTCATCGAGATCGGACATGCACTCCATATTTTTATTGATCTTGTCGACCATAATAATAGAATTATTCACTACAATACCGAACAGTGCCAGAACACCGATAAGCGCAGGGAAAGAAAGTGGAATACCGAACAGCGCAAAGATAACAAAGACTCCAGAAACCGCAAGGGGGATAACCAGAAGTACGATGATAGCTTTACGAAAGGAATTAAATTGCATCACCATCGTAGCGAATATCAACGCTGCCGAGAGAAGCATCGCAAGAAGAATCGAACGAACAGATTTTGTGTTTTCTTCGTTTACTCCTCCAGTTTGAAAGGAATATCCATCAGGAAAGACGACATTCTTTTGAACATAGGTCTCAAGGTTTTTACTTTCAGTTGAGACACTGTAGCCTGGCGTGACGTCCGCAGTGACAGAGAGGACGCGATTCCCGTCTTCGCGATCAATACTGGCAGGATTTTCTTTCAGGATAAAACGTCCGAGAGCAGACAGTGGAATCATACCTGTTGATCCGCTCACAAAGAGTCTCTCGGGATCAGAGAGAGTTGCTCCCTGAGAATCATCAGTGAGAGCAATTGCGATATCCATTTTCTGATTATCAAAACGGGCATCATTTTTTGCTATGAAGCCATTACCGAGGGTGCGGAGAGTAAGTGCTAATCCATCAGTTGTGACACCAAAGTGAGCCAGCGCTTCTGTATCAGGAACAAAAACGAGTTTCCCTTTGACAGAGAGAGAAGTGGAAATATTCGTGACAGAAGATTTTTCTTTGAGGTGATCCTGAATTGTTTTGGCGAGTTTGTCGAGAGTTTCAAGATTTGATCCAAGGAGTTTAAGTGTAATATCACTTCCAGCTGGTGGTCCTCCGGAAATTTGTGTGGCAGAAATCTCCCCTTCGTTTGAGGAGGCATATTGACGGTTCAGCCGATCAACCAGCGCACCTGAAGTTTCGTTACGATCTTTTTTATCTGGAAGAATCAAAGTGAAGAGGATTTCGTTGGTGTCAGGGGTGGAGGGGCTATTGTCTGTTGGCGGTTTGGCGCCAATTTCTGCAACGACAAAATTGGCGAGCGCCTCAAGACGTATTTTCTCGGCGAAATCAATCGCTTGCGAGCGACTTTTTTCGGGTGATGTGCCAACGGGAAGTTTGAGTCGAAGATACACGATCGATTGATCATCTTCAGGAAAAAATTCATTGACAACATATCCTGTCGGAACGAGCACGTAGGAGAAAAGAGAAAAAAGAATAAGCATGGCGAAAGTGCGTCGGCGGAGTTTTTTTGAGGCGAGGATATTTTTGATGAAAATATGATAACGAGCCGCTATTCGATCTAGATTAAGGTTTGCGCGGAGAGTCGCAAGCTGAGCAAGCCAGTTCGTTGTGCGCGGAAAAGCGATGAGGCGAGGGATGACCGTTGAAAAAGAGAATAGAATGATGCTGAGCGCAATAAGACTTGCTACCAGAGCGGGAACAAAAAAGAGACTTCCTTTGAAGAATATGAATAGCGACAAGATGACTGTAGTGGTGAGAAACACCTTGCCAAGAATGTTCACCCGTCGTGGTATGTTTCCAGCGAGAAGCGCGGCCATGAACGGAAGAATAATAAACAATGCGATAAGGGCCGAAAGGGCGAGTGCAGTGGAGACAACAATAGGGATTGGCTTGATGAATTCGCCAATGATTCCAGAAGCCAAGAGAAGTGGAAGAAAGGCCCAGACAGTAGTGATAGTTGTAGTAAGAATGACAACTCGGTAATCAGCAAAGACTTGAAGGGTTGTCTGCATGGGGTCCTCGTTGATAAAAATTCGTCGTCGACTTGAAACAGCAGAGACGATAACAATAGCATTATCAACCAGAATTCCTAATGCTAAGAGAAGAGAAAAGAGTGATATGAAATTAATGGAAAGACCGGAGAGTTGCATAACAAGAAAGGTGCCGAGAAAGGTGATTGGAATGGCGAGTGCCGCAACAACGGATTGACGAAATCCGAAGAAGGTAAGAAGTACCAAAAAAACTAAGAAAAAAGTAAGAAGAAAATCATGAAGAAGCTGGTCGAAGCTTTTACTAATTTCTTGGCCACCATCAAAAAGTGCGGCGAGAGTAATATGTCCTCCTTCTTGATCCGCAAGAGATTGTGCCGTTCTTAGTACGGTATCGACTGTGGTTCGTGTATCGGCGGTATCACTTTTGAAAACTGAGAGTAAAATAGCCGGTGTCGGTGATGTCTCGCGATCAGCAAAAAAAGCTTCGGTGCCTCCTGGCGGTGCACGTTCAGTGATACGAGCGATTGATCCGAGTGGCATGATGGTGCCGCCAAGAGAGAGAGGAAGCGAGCGGATATCGCTGGCAGAATCAGCGAGCTTCTCAATGCCGAGGGTATACTTGGTGTTTGTACTCTGAAGTGATCCAGATGGATGGTTATCGAGTGCGCTTCCGATGCTTGCTCCCAGCGCTGGAACCGAGAGACGATAGGTGTCGATTGTTTCTGGCGTGATGGCAACCTGTATGACGGGTTCATTCCGATAAGAAAGAGCTACTCGTTCAACGCCAGACAAATCTTTGACGGTTTCCTTGAGTGCATCAGCGAAGTGTTCGAGTGATGCTTGTTCACCGTTGCGATTTGTCACGGCTAGGATGAGCGAGGGCTGATTCTGGAAATCAAGAACTTGAATATTGGGCTTCTCGGCATCTTTTGGAAGAGTTGTTACACTGTCGAGAGCTGTTTGAACATCGTTTTTGGCTGTATCCGGATCAGTTCCCGATACAAACTCAAGTGTAATATGAGAAACACTTTCTTGAGAGGTTGCGGTTGCTTTGGTGACCCCGGAAAGATTTTCAAGAGCATCTTCAAGCGGAATAGTAACTAGCTGCTCCATATCTTCAGGATCAGTACCTGGGAGAAGGGTAGTCACGAAGACAATGGGGATTTGGATATTTGGATTGAGTTCTTTCGTCAGCGTGACATAGCTCGTGAGACCAGCGCCGGAGAGAATGATGGCAATGAGCGAAACAACGCGGATGCGTGAAAAATAGCCAGCAATGCCAGATTGCGAAGAGGATGAAAGAGGAGGGGGCGTAGAGAGAGACATAAAAAAATGTTTACTGAGCAAACGTAATGGTTTCTCCGGCAACAAGTGTCCGATTAAGCAAAACAGATGTGTCGATTGGGAGTGTTTCACTGAGAAGGGCGGCATTTCCAAATATTTCCTGAACAGATACCGTTTGTTCTTCGGCTTTCCCATCACGCTCAATAAAAATCGACGTATGATTGGTATGGGTAAAAAGCGCATCGAGAGGAATAAGAGTGTGCTTTTCTTTGTTCTCAGTTCGGAGAGGGAGGGAAAGAGTGACACGTGTATTGTCAGCTACTTGGGCAGATTGGTCTTGAGAAAGAAGATATCGGATAGCAAAGAAACCATCCTTTGTTTCGCTTTGGGAGAAAAATGAAGGGGTAATTGCAATCGATTCTGCTTCTGTCTGAAAGAGAATATGGGACGGAAGAGTTATATCAAAAGCGCGAGCGAGTGTTGGATCAATAAAGGCATCAAGAGTTGTTGCGCCTTTTTCGGTTCGGATCATCGCAAGGAGGGTTCCTGGAGTTACGAAGTCTCCAGCTTGTACGGCAATGTGTTCTATTGTTCCAGAAACAATGGCTCGTGGTTTCCAGACAGCTGCATTGGCACGTGAAATGTCGACACTGAGCGCACCACTTGAGAGAGAGAACTCAAGTTCGGCACGTTGTCGCTTGAGTTGCTTCAGTGCGATGTCGGTTTCGGTGTCAATCTTCGTTTTATTTGGGCGAGCCTTCTGTTTCTCGAGGGAAAGAATTTCACGATCAAGTTCTGCCATATCGAGAGCGAATTGCTGGTTTTTTTTTGCCAAAAGCGTTTCAAGTTTGGCACGATTCGTACCATAATCTGCGCTCAGATGGAAGAGTGGCGCCCCAGCGCTGACGCGACTGCCAGGATGAACAAAAACACTTTGTACTACCCCGGAAGTAAGAGCGACAAGCGGTTGGAGGGTTTCTTTTTTGACGATGGCTGAGGCAGTAGTTGTGACGGTGTTTGTGCCGACAATAAAGCGGTCAACTCGGGTAGCTTCTTTCGTTGGCACGGAAGTTATTTTTTCTGGTTGGCGATACACTCCTGCAATCACAATCACTGCAAAGAGGATCGCGAGAGCTGAGAAAAAAAGCACGAATGGAGAATGCTTTAGAATAGCGGAAAGCCGATTTTTTCCTGGGGTAAACATAGAAATAGCAAGGTTAAGGAATTCAAGAGATATTAGCATAAAATAGAGAAGAAGTCAATATTGTTTTTTTTTGTAGAGGATGATATCAAGGATATGGGAAGGCAGTATGGCCTCCTTTTTTAGTATTTTTAACAACCTGGTGCGAGGAATAACATGAAAAAAACTGCTATGGTAGCGGCGTTGTTCATTGGTGCCATTGCCGCTGGTCCCTCTCTGGTGCAAGCGGAGGTGATGACGAAATACGTCAGGGTGGTCAATGAGACCGGAGCAACCGTTGAGCGAGTCTACATTTCTCATACAAGCGTATCTCGCTGGGGAGCTGACCGGCTCGGAGACAGTGTTTTAAGGAATGGTTATAACATCAAGTTATCCGTCAGCGACGGAACTGCGCGCTGCAGGTATGATCTCAGGGCCGAAATGACCGATGGCAGGTTTACCGAGAGATCCGGCGTGAACATCTGCGGTGGGTCCGAATGGACCTTGTATACGAACGACTGATTATTCGTCTGCGGCGCTTTGAAACGGCATTGCTTTGGCAGCGCCGTTTTTTTATACATAAAAATGATGCGTGAGCATATCTTTCTTTTCCCTATTTGCTATAATCAAATGAGAAGAGTCATGATGATTCTGTCTTTTTTGCCAGAGGAATAATCGGACGAAAAAATAAAAATCTCATGTCACGTTTTTTCCTTTTATTTGTTTCTTTCGGTGTCCTGGTGATGCCGTTTTCGGTGCAGGCAGGAGAGTCTTATTCTTCTGAGACGCTTGCGAATTTAGTGAAGCCTTCGGTAGTGCGTATTATTACTCATACGGGAGGTGAGGCTGAAATTGCGCCGATTAAGGTGGATATGAAGCGTGGCTTGATTGCAGTTGATGAAGAAGGTGAGTGGAAAAAAGTGAAAGTAGAAGAATATATTTCTGGGAGTGGCTTGATTATTCATCCAGATGGATATATAGCAACGAATGCGCATGTCGTGTCGACAGAGACGATTAAACATATGCTTGCCTCTGATTCAGCTCTAGCTGCTTTTTATGAAAATGCTCTCTATTTGAGCGATGAAGAAGCGCAATCATTTTTACAATCAGGTGAAGCAGATGCCTTTGGAAAACGTATTCTCCGTACCGTAATTGAGAATAGTAGTTTTAAACTTGAGAGTCGTGTTTTTGTTTTGAATCCTCATTCAGAAAAAGAAAAAGCATCTGATTTAGTGTCCGAAGCATTTCCTGCGACGATAGAGAGCTCAAGCGATACTTTCCTGGAGGATGATCGGGACGTTGCTTTGATTAAAATCAATCTTGATCGTTTGCCGGCAATTCCTCTTTCGAGCGAGGACACTTTGTCTGTTGGAAGTACAACCTATATTTTTGGATTTCCCGGAACAGCAGAACTGAATACTAAAAGCCCTCTTGAGGCGACATTTACTCGCGGAGTAGTCAGTGCCCTGAAGACGGCAACTGGAAAAAACTTCCCTATTTATCAGACAGATGCCAAGGTGTCACAGGGGTCAAGCGGGGGTCCGCTTTTTAATGATCAGGGAGAGGTGGTAGGCTTGGTTACTTTTCAGACGGGTGAGTTTGATCGATCTTCCGGAGACAATTTTGCCTTTGCTCTTCCGGCTTCGCTTATTCTTGCCGAGGCAACGAAAATTGGACTGACTCTAGATCAACATGAATTATTTACGGCATTAGCTAATGGGATACATTCCTTTCAGGAAAAGCAATGCCGAGAAGCCTTTGCGTATTTTCACATTACTGAGGCGGCCAATGAGGTTTTTTCCCTGGAAAAATCAGTGGCACCGTATCGGGAGCGTTGTCGTATTTTTCAAGAAAATGGTCTGGCTCTAGATACTCGCTGGGATATTCTCCGTAATAGCGCAGAGGGGCTTGGTACACCGATACTTTCATTGTTTGGTGTCGCAGCGTGCTTGGTAGCGCTTTTTGGGGCGGCGCTTTTCTGGCTTGTTCGGCAAGTACGGCGAGAGGAAGAGGAAATAGGAGTGTTGCGTCGTATTGTTCGGAATGATGAGCGGCGTTTTTTGGAAAGAAAATATGGGAATGAAAGCATCTCTGTCCACGTGAAAAATACACCGGTTGAGAAAAAAAGCTTTCGGAATAATCGTGAACGATAGTATGTTTGTGTGGCGCTCAATATTGATGAGTCGAGAATTTGCGTTTCCGTTTGCGATTTTCATACTAATCGGACTTTCTTTTTTTTGGTTTTCTCAGGAATTACTGAAGATAGCTGTTTTGGGAGGAATGAGCATTCTGGCTGTTGAGTCATGGCAGCGTATCCGAGAACAAAAATGGAACCTTGACTATATCGCCTTTTTGGCTCTTTTTACGGCAGCATTTTTTGGAGAATGGTTATCAGGAGCCGTGCTAGCATTCATGGTATCGGTGAGTGCCGCTCTTGAATTTTTTGGAACGCATCGGGCCGAAAAAACACTCCGGAGTTTGTTTGAAAAATTTCCCAAAGAAGTGCTCATGCAGACTACAGAGGGATCTTCGACGAAGCCAATCCAAGAGGTTGTGGAGGGAGAAATTTTCCTGGTTCGTACAAATGAAATGGTACCTCTTGATGCATCGCTTCTCTCCGAAACCGCTCTGTTGAACGAGTCTAATTTGACCGGAGAAATGGAGCCGGTAGAATATCGATCTGGGAAATATATCAAGAGTGGTTGTGTTAATATCGGAGCCATGATATCACTTGAAGCTAGAAGCACTTTTGAGCATTCGAGTTATCGAAATATTCTCACGCTTGTCGAGGAAGGGAAGCGAAAACAATCACCGTTGGTTCGTCTTGCGGAGCGATCGAATTGGATTTTTACGCTAATAACTTTGGCACTAGCTCTGGGCGCACTTTTTCTTTTCCATGATTGGGAACGATTTCTGGCAGTGTTGGTCATTGCGACTCCCTGTCCGCTTTTAATTGCGGCACCCGTTTCTTTTCTTGGTGGGCTTTCTCGAGCAGCTCGTAATGGTATTATCATAAAAAGTCCGAGTGTCCTTGAGGCTTTAGCTAAAACAAAAACACTCTTTTTTGATAAAACAGGAACATTGACTTTAGGTGAGCCAGAATTGAAGTGTATCGAGGTGCTTGATGCACTCTATACTGAAAAGCAGGTGCTTGAAATTGCAGCATCTCTCGAATGGAGCTCTCTGCATCCGATAGCAAAAACGCTGGTAAAAATGAATACCGAAAGAGGTGGTGCATTATTTCCCATTGCACATTTTTCGGAGAAAATTGGCGAAGGCATATCAGGAATGATTAACGGAAAACGATATCGTATTGGAAAGTCAGTCGAACGGAATTCCGAGAGCGGTATTGTATCTGAACTGATGTATGAAAATATTTCAATTGCGAAATTTTATTTTGATGATACGATCAAAGAAAATGTTGGAAAACTTTTTGAGTATTTTTTAGTTCGCGAATACTCGCTCGGTATTTTGACAGGTGATAAGCGTGCCAACGCACATCGTCTTTTTGGTCAATTCGGTATTCCAGTATACGCGGACTGCTCTCCGGATAAAAAATCAGCACTCGTGACGTACGAACAGAAGTCGGGGAAGCTTGTTGGCATGGTTGGAGACGGAATGAATGATGCTCCGGCGCTCGCGCTTGCTGACGTTGGCATTGTTTTTTCTGGAACAGAGAACAGTGCATCGATCGAAGCTGCTGATGTTGCAATACTCGGACATGATGCGTGGAAAATTCGTGATGCTGTACACATTGGGCGAAGATCATATCAAGTGGCACGACAAAGTATCGTTATCGGGATTGGTCTTTCATTTATTGGTATGCTCTTTGCTTTCTTCGGGTATATTCCTCCAGTATATGGCGCTATCCTGCAGGAGGTAATCGATGTCGTTGTTATTGTAAACGCTCTTCGTTCTACATATTGATTTTTCCTGTAAAATAAGGGAGACTAGAATGTCTCATTGATTCTTTTCGTATGCGTATTGCGATGCTCATTTCTGGTGGCGTGGATAGCTCGGTTGCTTTGCGGCTTCTTCAAGAAGCTGGACACGATGTCTCTGCTTTTTATATGAAGATTTGGCTAGAAGATGAGCTGGCTTTTTTGGGTGAATGCCCATGGGAAGAAGATCTTTCTTATGTGCGAGCAGTATGCGAAACAGCGGGCGTACCACTGCAGGTAGTGCCGTTTCAAAAGGAATATTGGGAGCGCGTAGTGGCAACGACTCTCACTGAAGTTCGGGCTGGTCGCACGCCAAATCCAGATATGCTTTGTAATTCACGGATTAAATTTGGCGCATTTTTTGATGCAGTTGGAAAAAATTTCGATAAAATAGCAACAGGACATTATGCGCAAACTGAAGATCGAAACGGGAAAACATGGTTGAAAATGTCCCCAGACCGATTGAAAGATCAGACGTACTTTCTTTCGCAACTTTCGCAGCCTCAAGTTTCTCACGCATGCTTTCCTATTGGGAATTTACAGAAGTCAGATGTACGTGTGCTTGCTGAGAAATATCATCTTCCTAATGCTAATCGTAAGGATAGCCAGGGAATTTGTTTTCTTGGGAAAATCGCGTTTGATGGTTTTCTGGAATATCATCTTGGCAAACAAGTTGGAGATATTCTTGATTGGAAAACCGGAAAGAAGCTCGGTGAGCATCAGGGATTTTGGTACTATACTATTGGTCAGCGTCAGGGTATTGGACTTTCGGGTGGACCCTGGTATGTGGTTGAGAAACGACCAGAGACAAATGAAATTTTTGTTTCGAATTATTATCGGAGCGAGGGGATGTTGCGGAACCGATTTGAAATAGCCTCTCTTAATTGGATTGTCGGGAAACCGCTTCGTCGGAACTTACAGGTGAAGATCCGTCACGGCGAAAAACTGCTTAAAGCACGTCTCATTATGCATCGAGATGGCGGAGTGGCTGCTTGCTTGGATGAGCCAGAAAAAGGCATTGCGCCTGGCCAATATGCGGTCTTTTATGATAATGGGTATTGTCTCGGCGGGGGAGTAATTGCTTCATGAATTAAGAAGGAGTCTTTTCTTTGGTTGAGAAAAGTATTGATTGTATGTTGATTCAAAAAGAAAAAATTATTTATTTTGAAAAACAGCTCTCGGACTTTTTTGCAAAAGCAGGTCGAGAGTATTTACCATGGCGAAAAGAAGGCATTACGGCATATGAGGTATGGGTGAGTGAGATTATGCTCCAGCAAACACAAGTTTCACGTGTTATTGAATATTACCAAAAGTTTCTGATACGTTTTCCAACAGTGGAGAGTTTGGCGAAAACGAATTGGGAGACTTTTTTGCCGTATTATCAGGGACTTGGATACTATGCGCGCGGAAAGAATATGCTTCTGACAGCGCAGATAGTAGCGAAAAAATACAAAGGAATTTTTCCTTCATCAGAAATAGACCTCGATACTTTGCCTGGTATTGGTCCCTACACCGCAGCAGCTATCGCGAGTTTTGCTTACGATCAGAATACGCTTGCTTGGGATACCAATCTTCGACGAGTAGTTGGACGATTCTTTTTTGGTACTCGGAAATCTGAAAATGTTTTTCGGTTGGAAGGACGTTTTCGAATTCGCGCTATGATATTAAATGCTGCGCTTATGGATCTTGGGAGTAGTCTTTGCACAAGTCGTCCAAAGTGCGCCGCTTGCCCTTTGATGCAAAAGTGTAAATATTGGCTTGAAAAAGGGAAACAAGAGCAGGTAAAAAATTACCAACCGAAGAATAATCAGACAATTGATTGGGAAAGAGCTCCTACATATATTATCCTGCATGCTTTACATCGGCAGTATTTTTCGGAGAACATGCTTCGATACCAACCATTCGTTCTTCCGCATGGTTTTACTGATCGATCGGGCATCAAACGCTGGTTTGCTCAGCGATATGATTTGACCGTCTCAGTTCGGCCACCTGAAAAAGATGTAGAACGGGGCATTATTTTTGTAAACGTGCAAATCCTTATCGGACAATTTCCATTTGCAATATACTCACGCGAATCATTCCGGGATTTTCTTTTACATCCAGAAATGGTTCCATAAAAGAAGAAACAATTGTTTTTTTGTTTATTTCCTGTCATAATAAAAACAATATGGAACTTCGGCACTTCAATACTTATTTTTTCTTTCTCTTCTTCCTTGCGGCAGGCATTGGAGTGATGTTTCTTTTTCTTCCGTTTTTTTCTGCCATTATTATCGCATCTATTCTAGCAGTGCTGTTTCAGCGCCCATACCGATGGCTTCTACGCGAAACGCATGAAAGCCATACAACGAGCGCATTACTCACTTGTCTTCTTGTCGCATTTGTTATCGTTGTGCCAGTGTTTATTTCATTAACTTTTGCTATTAATGAAGCCGGCTCCCTGTATTCTTCTATTAGCGAGGGGCAGTCGGCTGAAATGATTGCCACACGTTTTTTCACAAACTTTGAACAACTCCCCATTTTGGGTCAATTTTTCCGATCAGATATTTTGAGTGCAGATACTTTTTCAGCAGATATTCGATCAGTGAGTAAAAATGCCCTCGTTCTCCTTCAAGCCGCCTATCAGGGTATAGCGCATTTCTTTTTTTGGATTTTTGTGATGTTTTTTGCGCTGTTTTATTTTCTAGCGGATGGTATTCGGGCAATCAACTATCTTACTCGATTGAGTCCGTTGCGGGATGAGCACGATCAGATGCTGATGAAAAAGTTTGTTTCGATTAGTCGGGCCACCATTAAAGGAACCATCTTGGTGGGTATTGTTCAGGGAATACTCGGCGGGTTGTCGTTTTGGATAGCTGGTATCCCTTCGCCGTTCATTTGGGGAATGATTATGGTATTTTTTTCGGTGATTCCTCTGGTTGGATCGGGTATCGTGTGGTTTCCAGCAGGAATAATATTGCTTCTTTCGGGGAATGTTTGGCAAGGATTTTTTGTTTTGGGTGTCGGCATAGGTATCGTATCGACTGTTGACAATATCCTTCGACCGAGATTAGTTGGTCGTGATACACATATGCATCCGCTTTTGGTTTTCTTCGCGACACTCGGCGGACTTTCCCTTTTTGGTCTGCTTGGATTTATTATAGGACCCATTATTGTGGCTCTCTTCCTTGCATTGGCAGAAATTTACACCAAAGAATTCCATCGTCAACTGAAGTCTTACAATCAGGCAAAAACAGGCGCATGAGTGGATGGTGGCAACATCTCCCGGGGTATATTGATCCGATTCTTTTTTCGTTCGGTATTTTTTCGGTCCATTGGTATGCAGTGTGTTTTGTCTTGGGAATGGGAGTGATGCACTTTTGGTTACTTGCAAGTCGAAGACGTTTTTTGTGGGATATTCCTGAAAAAAAACTCGAAGACCTTTTCTTCTTTATTCTGATAGGGGCATTTTTTGGGGCTCGTTTGGGGTATGTATTTTTGTATGCTCCTACATATTTCCTTCGATATCCAGCGCAAATTTTTGTGCCATTTGATCCGGTGACAGGCGACTTTATTGGGATAGCAGGATTAAGTTTCTACGGTGCATTACTCGGAGCGATAGGGGTGATATTTTGGTGGGTACGGGCGCATCGATTTTCCTTTTTATTTTGGACAGATCGGTTGGTACAAGCAATACCACTTGGAATTATCTTTGGAAGATTGGGAAATTTTTTTAACGGAGAACTCTGGGGGCGACCGACGGATGTTGCTTGGGGAATGTTTTTTCCTCAGGTGAGTACGAATATACTTAGGCACCCTTCTCAGTTGTATGAAATGTTGGGTGAAGGAGTTGTTCTTTTTTTGTTTCTTCTTTGGGTCAGAAGAAAAAAATACCAGCCGGGCGTATTAACGGCGTGTTTTCTTCTTGGATATGGTCTCATCCGATTTATCTTGGAATATTGGCGTGAACCAGATGTGCAACTCGGACTGATTGCAGAAATGTTTTCTTTGGGACAAGTATTTTCACTAGCAATCCTTATTTTTAGTGGTGTATGGCTTTCGTATCTGTTTGGCCTGCATAAGTTCAGATACATATGCTATAATAAAACGGCTTTTAAAGAAAAGGAATAATGAAACATACGAATGTTCTGGTGGGTGTCTGTTTGGTAGTTCTGATTGGAGTGATTGTTGTGTGGGGCGTGCGTGATGGGAATGAATTTGATGATATTCCGTTGACTGATACTGGCATGGTGCTGTATTGGGGTGACGGGTGCCCACATTGTCAAAATGTTGAAGATTATATTCAGGAAAAACAGATTGAAGGGAAAGTACCTTTTGAACGTAAGGAAATCTGGAAAGACCGTGCTAATGCTAAAGAGATGGAGCGTCGAGCAAAAAATTGTGGAATGTCCACGCAAGACATTGGAGTCCCATTTCTTTTTTCTGATGGAAAATGTTTCATAGGGGAACCGGACGTTGAAAAAGAACTTTCGAAAAGAGCTGGTATTTCAGAAGATGCTGTAAATCAAGAAGCATCAAGTGAAAACAAATAAAAAACATACTCGGCAATAGAAAATGAACACACAACCCTCACAAAGAAAAACGTTAGATGGAGTTCGACGGTGCGTACCATTACCAGTTGTTTTGCCGGTACGTTCTACAAAAAGGTTTTTTGTATTTTCACGGAAAGATCGGGATGAAGAGAAGTTATCTCAATCATCTATTGTATGTGAACCAAGGGTAGAGAAGACTTCTTTTCAAAAAAAATCTAACCCTCAGCAAAAATTCAGTTTGGATGTAATTTCTGCTCGAGTACATCTCGGTGATGTAACTAAGCTTTTTGTTGTGTTGTTTGCAAAAATCCGCGGATCTCAGTATTTATTTTTCACTTCTCCAAAGCGCGCATTGTATATTTCTCTTGCGAGCGGCGTTGCGTTTGGTGTGTTTTTGACGGCTATGACGTTCACTTTCTTTGATCAGGGTGTATCGGCCCAGTCATCACTAGTTGAGGTGACGCCCGTGGTGACGGGTGTGGTTTCTGAAAACGGAGCAAGTGAAGCAGCGGATGCATTTTTAGAAGGAGATGATGTATTTCTTGAATACTTTAGTGAAGCAGCAGAAGAAGAATACCAAACAAAGATGAGCGATATGGTGAAAGGACATCCAATCGAGGAAATGTTACCTTATATTTTTGAAAAGGATCGAACGGTAGCTGCTTTTTTAGTGGGTATTGCTAAGAAAGAAAGTAATTGGGGCAAGCGAGTTCCCGTGCTCGATGGACAGGATTGTTTTAATTATTGGGGATATCGTGGAATACGGCGTCTTATGGGAACAGGCGGTCACACCTGCTTTAATAGTCGTAAAGATGCAGTAGATACAGTAGCGAAGCGCATAGAAAAGTTAGTATATTCTCAGAAACTCAATACGCCAGAGAAAATGATTCTTTGGAAATGCGGTTTTTCTTGTGAGGGTCATAGTCGTGAAAGTGTGAAGAAATGGATAAGCGATGTCAATATGTATTTTAGCCAACTTGATGATCAGGTGGTCGAGTAACTTGCGAGGATAAAGAGTTTATCCCTGTTTATTTAACTGGGCGGATTATTTTTTTGAAGGAGCCTTGAATGGTTTTCTGAGAAACAGAAGAAACAACAGCTTGTATTATTGATAAAAAAGGAATTATATGGAAATTATCGTAATCGCAGTGGTTATTTTGTTACTATCAGGTTTGCGGATTGTGCAGCAATATGAGGTGGGAGTGGTATTTCGTTTGGGAAAATTTGTTGGAACAAAATCTCCAGGATTGAATGTTGTTGTGCCATTTGGTATTGATATGATTACCAAAGTGGACATGAGAACTATTACCTTACCAGTGCCACCTCAGAAAATTATCACCAAGGATAATATCTCAGTAGATATCTCTGCTGTTGCGTATTATCAGGTTGTTGATGCTGTGAAGAGTATCGTGGCAATTGAGAATGTTCAGATAGCTATTAATCAAATTTCTCAGACGACCATTCGAAATATCGTTGGCCGGTTTCAATTGGATGAAATCTTATCTGAACGTGACGCTATTAACAAAGAGATTCGCCTGGTGCTTGATGAACGAACAGAACCTTGGGGTGTCGTGGTTTCTGTCGTGGAGATCAAGGATATTGAGCTTCCGGAAAATATGCAGCGAGCTATGGCCAAACAAGCTGAAGCTGAACGAGAAAAACGAGCAAAGATTATTGCTGCAGAAGGAGAATTTGCTTCCAGTCAAAAGCTAGCAGATGCGGCGGATGTTATTTCAGCACACCCAATTGCTCTTCAATTGAGGAATCTACAAACAATGGCAGAAATCAGCATCGAGAAGAATTCAACCATTATTTTCCCTGCGCAGCTTATGAGTTCATTCCATGATTTGCAACAGTTCATGCAGAAAGAGAAGAATTGAGTGTAACGCTTTCTTGAACATGCAAAAAATCTTCTCTGAACAGGGATATTTTTGATTGATTTTCAGTGCTTCAGTTTATGTTTGATTTGACGAAACAGGAGACGACTCTTTTGAAAAAATTGTCGACTCCAGGGAAAATCCAGGATTTTTTGGATGCGCTTCCGATGAATACGGAAGAACACGGAGATACTTGTCATTCTCCACGCTGGGTGTTACGAGAAAACAAAGCTCATTGTATCGAAGGCGCACTTCTCGCAGCGCTGGCTTTGTATATACAAGGAGAAAAGCCCCTCCTATTGGACCTTAAGACGAAAAAAACTGACCAGGAGCATGTAGTGGCACTTTTTCGGAAAAATGGTTACTGGGGGGCACTCAGTAAAACGAACCACTCAGTTCTTCGTTACCGTGATCCAATATATAAAACAGTGCGCGAACTTGCTCTTTCGTATTTCCATGAGTATTTTCTGGTGAAAAATGGAGATAAAACTCTTGTGAGTTTTTCTCGGCCCTTTTCTCTTGAACTATATGACCACGAATGGATGACGAGTGAAGAAAATCTTTTTGGTTTAGCGGCTGATCTTGATGATTCTCCGCATTTTAAAACAGTACCAGTTGCTCACCGTCGCTTGCTTCGTAAGGCGAGCCGGGTAGAGCGTTTAGCTGCAGATATTCCTGAATGGAATGGGCAAGAACGGATAAAATATCCAACCGCATGATTTTTGTGAGATAAAGGGCTGGTGTTGTGGTATATTGACGCGGGATGAGATTTTTGCTATACTGTACATGGGAAGTGATGAGAAGGTGATGGTTCGCGAAAGCGGGCTTTTTTTCTTGAAAGAGCT
The DNA here is from genome assembly GCA_018062205.1 of Candidatus Moraniibacteriota bacterium. Classification (GTDB taxonomy): domain Bacteria; phylum Patescibacteriota; class Minisyncoccia; order Moranbacterales; family UBA1568; genus JAGOSP01. The sequence continues at coordinate 76,587 of JAGOSP010000004.1, forward strand.
TGTTTGAGCCGTACAAGATTCTCTTATTTCGATATATAATATGTAAAGAGATCGGAATTATCAGTAAGTAATTAAGATGAAAGTTTATGGCAGTACACAAAATAACTGATGGATCAGAAGCCAACGAAAGCCTCTCGGGACGTCTCGGGGAGTTTGGGAGCGCAGTGATGCAGATTGCTGATGAAAAAGGGTTGTCGAAAGAGCGGGTTATTGAAGTGGTTGAGGCCGCGTTGGCTGCTGCTTACAAGAAAGATTATGGAAAAAAGGGACAGGTAATTAAGGCGAAGTTTGATGATGTTATGAAAGTAGCATCGTATTTCCTTGTGAAGGAAGTTGTCGATGAAACAACACGCGAATTTGTTACGGAGGAAGAAATCGAAGAAGGCGCCGTGGTTCCTGAGCGACACGAACATGAGGAAACGGTCGACGAGGATCGATTGTCACGTTTTAACATTGAGCGGGATATGACCCTTGAAGAAGCGAGGCTTATTAAGATCGATGCGCAAGTGGGAGATACGATTGAGTTGCCACTTGAAGCACATGAGGAATTTGGTCGAGTAGCTGCTCAGACCGCTAAGCAGGTGGTTATTCAGCGCATTCGTGAGGCAGAGCGTGAAACAATGTTTGAAGAATACAAAGAAAAAGAAGGACAAATTATCAATGGTATTGTTCAGCGTATAGAAGGACGGAATATATTTGTTGACCTTGGAAAATCCATCGGTGTCCTTTTCCCTTCAGAGCAAGTTGAGGGTGAGCGTTATCGCGTTGGACAGCATTTGAAAGTATATCTGGTACGGGTAGAAGAAGACACTCGCGGTCCAGGACTTTTGCTTTCTCGTACACATCCGGAAATGGTGCGTCATTTATTTTCCCTTGAGGTGCCGGAAATATTTACTGGAACAGTGGAAATTAAAGCTATTGCCCGCGAAGCTGGATCACGTACCAAAATAGCCGTGATGACCTCTGAAGAGGGGGTTGATCCAATCGGATCATGCGTCGGACAAAAGGGAACCCGTGTACAGGCCGTTATTGATGAGCTTGGCGGAGAAAAAATTGATATTATTGAATGGAGCAGCGACACGCGTCAGTTTATTACAGCAGCTATGTCTCCAGCGAAAGTCGTTTCGGTAGAACTTTTTGAAGATGAAAATCGTGCTTTGATAAAGGTTCCCCAAGATCAGTTATCACTCGCTATTGGCAAGCGCGGACAGAATGTTCGTCTTGCAGCGAAGCTTTCAGGATGGAGAATTGATGTCGTAGGAAACGATGAGCCTCTTGTTGTTGAAGAAACAAATGAGGTTGATATGCCGAAGGCAGATGTGACTGAAGGAGACAAGGAATAATTTTACGGCGTAGATTAAAAAAATAAATTTACAACGAGTATGAATCTTTGGCATGAGGTTTCTTGTGGGAAAAATGCACCAGAGAGTATTAATGTTATCATTGAAATTCAAAAGGGGTCGAAGAATAAATATGAGATTGACAAAGAAACTGGTCTTATCAAGCTTGATCGTGCGATGAAAACATCTCAAGACTACCCGTTTGATTATGGTTTTGTTCCACAAAGTCTTTGGGAAGACAATGATCCGCTTGATATCGTACTGTTAACTACGTCACCACTGGTTCCGGGGATTCTTGTAGAAGCTCGTCCTGTGGCCGTTATGCGCGTGATTGACTGCGGTGAGGGTGACGACAAAATTATTGCGGTTCCGAAGAGTGATCCTCGTTTTGATGAAATTCGTGATCTTGCAGACATTAATAAGCATGTTATCAAAGAAATTCAGCATTTTTTTGAGACATACAAGACCATTGACGATGGTAAGGAGGTTGTTGTGAAGGGCATCGAGGGAAGGATCGCGGCTGTTGAGACAGTAGCTCGGGGCCTCAAGATGTACCAGGAAAAATTTGGGAAATAATTTTTATCACGCATATCGTTTAAGAGAAATGCAGAACTGAGAATTTATTTAGCGATGTGTTTTTTTGAGAGAGGAAGCGAAAGTGCGGTATCTGCAAAGATATTTCCTAGATTTTTTTGAATGTTGGTGTATAACTTATTCGTTATGGAAAGATGATATGGATATTATTGTAAAGAAGCTTCCTGCTTCACAAGTGGAAATGCGCGTGACCTTGGCTTGGGACGAGTGGAGTAAGGAATGTGACCATGCTGCAGAGCAAGTAGCAAAAGAAGTGAAGGTTTCAGGGTTTCGCCCAGGGAAAGTGCCCCGAGCTCTTATCGAAAAGCGTTATGGGAAAGAAGTGGTACTGCATGAGGCAGCTGAGCATGCTGTTTCGCATGCGTATAGCCGAGCTCTTACGCAAGAGCACATTCATGCTATCGGAAAACCAGATGTGAAACTTGAGAACGCGAAAGAGGACGAAGAGCTCGTGTTTACGGTGACCACAGCCGTTCTCCCGGAAGTAAAGATTGCTGATACTTGGAGAAAATCAGCAAAAGTAGCTATCACAGAACACAAGAAAAAAGAAGACGTATTAGTAGTAGAAGCCAAAGAAGTCGAAGAAGAATTGCAAAGACTCGCTTTGATGCGAGCAAAATTTATTACGGTGAATCGCCCGGCTGCGCTTGAAGATAGTGTTGAAATCGACTTTGAGGTTCGTCGGGATGGCGTAATTATCGAGGGTGGAAAAAGTGAGAAGCACGCTCTGGTTCTTGGGAAGGGAGTGTTTATTCCTGGATTTGAAGAAATGATTGTTGGTATGCAGACAGATGAAGAGAAGACCTTTACTCTTTCTTTCCCAGAAGATTATCACGCAAAACACCTGGCTGGGAATCCGGCTGAATTTCATGTGAAGCTTCGCTTGGTTCAGGAAAGACAGGTCCCCGTTTTGGATGATACATTTGCTCAGGGCTTAGGGGATTTTGAATCGCTCTCTGCTCTTCAAAAGAAAATTTCTGAAGGGATGCTCGAGGAGAAGAAACATCATTTTAAAGAAGAAGGTCGAACAGTATTGCTCGATGCTCTTGTGGCGGAGTCCTCCATTGATTTTCCGGAGATTCTGATTGAGGAAGAGCAGAATCGTATGGCATCTGAATTTCAACTGCAGGTTGAAAATATGGGAATGCCTTTTGAACAATACCTTGAACGCGTCGGGAAATCACTGGACACTCTCAAGCAGGACTGGGTTGAACAGGCGAAAAAAAGACTTTCCGCTGGTTTAATTTTGGAAAAACTCGCTGAAGATGATCAGGTTGAAATTGATTCGAAAGATATTGAGCAAGAAATGAATACGGTACTGCAGCAATATAAGCGTGTTCAGGATGCAGAAAAAAATATTGATCTTGAACGATTGTACGCTGCTACTCGTGGGCGACTTCGGAATGAAAAAGTATTTGAAATGCTGGAGAGACTGTAGGAATGTATCTGCAGAAAAAATTTCTAAATTGGAGAATAACAGGGTTATGCAAAATAATTATCTTATACCGATGGTAGTCGAGAAGACGAGTTTTGGGGAGCGTGCGTATGATATTTATTCACGCTTGCTTTTGGACCGAATCGTTTTTATTGGCTCGCCAATTGATGATGGTGTTGCGAATGCAGTTATCGCACAATTACTCTTTCTTGATTCTCAAAATCCAAAAGAGGACATTAAGATGTATATCAATAGTCCCGGAGGCTCAGTCACTTCAGCTCTCGCAATTTACGATACGATGCAATACGTGAAAGCGGATATGCAAACTATCTGTGTCGGTATGGCGGCATCAGCTGCAGCCTTACTCCTTGCGTCTGGCAAGAAAGGCAAACGCATGGTGCTCCCGAATAGTGAAGTAATGATCCATCAGGTGCTTGGCGGTGCTCAAGGGCAGGCAACAGAAATTGATATTCATGCTCGGCATATTCTGAAAACGCGTGACCGATTAAATAAAATACTTGCCAAGCACACAGGGCAAAAGCTTACTAAGATTGAGCGTGATACAGATCGTGATTATTTCATGTCGGCTGAAGAAGCAGTGGCTTATGGCATTGTTGATCGAATGATTGATTAGGAGAAGTTTCTCTCGATAAAGGAAAAGTTAAGAAAAAAAAAGAATCCTTTCGTGGATTCTTTTTTTGTCGTGAAAGAAGAAAGTTGTTATGCGAAAAGTTTAAGAAGGCTCGTACCATTCATTTCGATTGGCTTTTTTATTTCCATTAAATCTAATATGGTTGGAGCAACATCAGAAAGAAGACCGCGGATTTCATTTTGTTCCCTGACCATTTCGTCAGCTGATTTTTCGCGGTGATTATCGGGTGTGATGAACCAGAGCGGCACCGGATTTACTGAATGTTCGGTATCAATCTCCCCAGTTTCAAGATTCTTCAGTTCCTCGGCATTGCCATGATCAGCAGTGATGAGAACCGCTCCGTTATGCTTGAGAATGACAGGAATAAGAATGGAGAGACTTTTATCGGTTGCTTGGCAAGCGACAATCGTTGCCTCTTCATTTCCAGTGTGTCCAACCATATCGGCATTGGCATAGTTTACAAGAATGAAATCATATTCTTTTTTTTCAACCATTTCAATGAGCTTTTCGGTTACCTGTGGGGCACTCATCTCGGGGACTTCATCAAAATGAGCCACGGTTGGAGAGGGAATCAGCATACGGTCTTCACCCGGGAAAGCCTTTTCCTTCCCCCCATTGAAGAAGTAGGTGACGTGGGCGTATTTTTCAGTTTCCGCAATACGAAGCTGATTTTTGTTGGCAAGACTGATGGTTTCTCCGAGGCTATTTGAGACTTCTTCTGGAGCGAAAGCAAGGTGAACAGGCAGATTCCGTTCATACTCGGTCATAGTGACGAAAAATGTCTCAAGGTATTCGCGTTCGAACCCATCAAATTCAGGGATGACGAATGCTTTGGTGAGTTCTCGCGCACGATCTTCGCGGAAGTTAAAGAAAATAACCGCATCATCATCTTTGATAGGAATGAAGGGGTTTTGTTCTGAGCTCACTATGGTCGGCTCAATAAATTCATCGGTAATACCCTTGGTATAGGAGCGTTCAATCGCAACAATAGGATCATCGGTGGACTCGGCTTTTCCTTCGGTGAGCATTCGGTAGGATTTTTCAACTCGGTCCCAGTTGTTATTGCGATCCATACTGAAATTACGACCAGAAATACTCGCAATATTCCCAATCCCAATCAGTCTTGTGACACGGTCAAGCTCTTTGACATGCTGGGCGCCAGAAGTAGGCGGGGAATCACGACCATCAGTGAACACATGAATAGAAACCTCCGAGAGACCTTCTTGTTTTGCGAGTCGAAGAATCGCGGAGAGATGCTCTCGGTGTGAGTGAACTGATCCGGAGCTGATGAGGCCCATAATATGCAAGCGACTCTTCTTTTCTTTGACATGCTGGGTGGCTGCGACGAGAGCTTCATTTTTGTAGAAGGACCCATCTTGAATGGAGAGGGCAATACGGGGAAGGTTCTGATAAATGACGCGACCAGCACCGATGGTCATATGTCCAACCTCGCTGTTTCCGGAAGTACTCCAAGGAAGACCCACTGAAATACCAGATGCCTGAAGGGTGGTCATCGGGTAAAAACGGTTGAATTTATCGAAGGTTGGGAGAACAGCCTCACGGATAGGATTGCCGGCGATATTATTACTGATTCCCCAGCCGTCGAGTACGATGAGAACAATTGGTCGATAAGGCATTTTTACTTTTCTTTTAGAATTTCATTAGGAAGAATAGCACGGATTTCGCTTTGACAAAAGAACTTTATGGCTTTACACTGAATGAGCATCTAATTTATGTGATTCTAACTGTATTCTGGCAGAATCAGATGTTTTTGGAAGAAAATATAGGAATGGAACGATCTCTCTACAATCAAATGATACTCTTTTTTTTCGGATCTAAGCCTCTTTCTTTCCATTTCGCATACATACCAGTGTCCTTGTGATACTGATCTGCTGGCTCTATACGGTGTTTTTATATGTTTGAAATAACAAACCTCATTTTTGGTGTTGTTCTTCTTGGCGGAGGCGCAATCATCGGATATTTTGTTCGTCAGAATATCGCAAAAAAGCAACTCGCAACCGCCGAGGGTCAAGCGGAAAGAATATTAAGCGAAGCAAAGAAAAGAGCAGAAGAGTCTGTTTTGGAGGCGAAGAAAAAATCAGTCGAGATTTTTGAAGAGGCGAAGAAAAATGAGAAAGAACGTGAGCAAAAAATCCTGAATCAAGAACTTCGTGTTGAAAAACGGGAAGAGCAGCTTGACCGAAAGAATCAGGAATTGGAGAAGCATGAAGATGTGCTCGTGAAAAAAGCCGAGAGTATTAAGGTGCTTCGAGAAGAAACGGAAAAATTAAAGGAAGAAGAAACTCTTCGCTTGCAACAAATAGCCTCTTTGACTCGAGAAGAAGCCGTAGAGCGGATTTATGCGAAAGCGGAAAAGGAGAGTCAGGATGTTCTAGTCAAGCGAATTTCCAAGCTGGAGAATGAAAATGCAGATGAACTTGAGCGAAGAGCCCTTTCTATTATGGGGACGGTTATTCAAAAATATGCTCGTTCGCATGTTGCTGAATTTACAACTTCGACAGTGCCGATTCCTTCGGATGAGGTAAAAGGAAAAATTATCGGAAAAGAAGGGAGGAATATTCGCGCACTGGAAAAAGAAACAGGAGTGGAGTTTATTGTAGACGATACACCAGAATCAGTGATTATTTCTTCTTTTGATCCGGTACGGCGTGAAATAGCTCGTATTGCATTGGAAAAATTGATTGAGGACGGTCGTATTCACCCAGCCCGCATCGAAGAAGCGGTGGCTGAAGCGAAGAAAGAAATTGATCAGAAGATTCGCGAGGCAGGTGAGGCAGCAGCTTATGATGCCGGTGTTGCTGGGCTTCATCCGAAACTCCTCTATATCCTCGGTCGTTTGCGCTATCGATATAGCTATAAGCAAAACATCCTGCTTCACTCGCTGGAAGTCTCCTATCTTTCTGGAGCGATAGCTGCTGAGCTTGGCGCTAATGTGGCTGTCGCAAAAAAGGCAGGCTTGTTGCACGATATTGGTAAGGCGGTTGATCATGAGATTGAGGGAACGCATGTCAAGATTGGTATGCGTATCTTGGAAAAATTCAATATTGGACAGGACGTCATTGATTCGATGAAATGTCATCATGATGAATATCCTCATGAACGGCTGGAAGCCTTCATCGTAACAGCGGCAGATGCTATTTCGGCCTCTCGCCCAGGTGCACGCAAGGAGACGGCAGAAAAGTATATTAAGCGTCTGCAGGAGCTTGAAGCGCTTGTAAATTCTTTTCCTCAAGTCGAGAAATCTTTCGCCATTCAGGCAGGACGTGAAGTTCGTATCTTTGTGAACCCGGAGAAGACTGATGATCTTGGTGCCATGAATTTGGCCAAAGAAATTGCCAAACGTATTGAAGAAGAGCTTCAATATCCAGGTGAAATTCGGGTGAATGTTTACCGAGAGACTCGCGCTATTGAATACGCGCGTTAGAGAAGCTGTCAGGATGCAGAGAAGTATGTGTATGAGAGAGATTCTTCCTACCCCGCTTAGTACAATCTAGCGGGGTAGCTCGTTTTTTCGAGAGGGCATGCAATAGGTAAAAAAGAGGCCTATTTCCGTGAAACAAGTCTTTATCTTGATGAATATACCTTGTTTAAGCCAAGAAAAACTTGCATATTTTTGAGAAAGGCTTACAATAGCGAAAAGAAGCTCGTAAGAGATTTTGCGCTTTGCTTAAAATCTGCTACGGTAGAAGAGGTTAAAAGCTTAAATACAGAAAGGAGGTGGAAATTATGCAGAATGTAAACAAAGATGCTCTCGTTCATGAGATTATGGAGAAGACTGAGCTCGCAAAGAAAGATGTGGAATCTATGCTCGAATGTCTTATTGATGTTGTCACCGATCAGCTCCGCAAGGGGAACAAAGTGACTCTTACCGGTTTTGGTACGTTCAAAGTTTCGAACCGTGCTGCCCGTGAAGGTATCAACCCACAGACCAAGGCCAAGATTACCATCCCAGCTATGACAGTTCCAAAATTTACTGCTGGAAAGACCTTGAAAGAAGCTGTCAAATAATCTTCCGTATTTTCCAGATACAAAAGATAGAGTTGTCCCGCCACGATACATAATTGTGGCGGGGTTGCTTTTTTAGGGAGAGAAAGAGACTTTGTATTCTTTGTAGAGGGCTGGTTATTGACGAATAGCATTGAAACGGGTAAAATAGGAGAAGTCTTATTTGAAATTGAAAGATGGGTTTCGGGGCATAGTATAGTGGTAGTACGAGTGATTTGGGATCATTTAGTTTCGGTTCGATTCCGAGTGCCCCGACAAATATATTCGCAGATGCGAAATACTTCTTTGACACCAGCAATCACGGGATACTGTATGAAAAAGGTTGTGACTATTGGCGGTGGGACGGGGAGTTTTATGCTTCTTTCTGGTTTGAAACAGTATCCTCTTGAGCTTTCAGCTATTGTTTCGATGACTGATGACGGTGGTTCAACTGGCGTGCTGCGTGATGAGTTGGGAGTTTTGCCACCAGGAGATATTCGCCAGTGCTTGGTTGCTCTTTCGGATTCACCAGAAATACTTCGGAAACTCATCAATTATCGTTTTGAGGAGGGTGGATTAGCTGGGCACAGCTTTGGAAATCTTTTCCTTTCCGCTCTTGAGAAAGTGACAGGAAATTTTTCGCAAGCAGTACAGGAAGCTTCACATATTCTCAATGTGAAGGGGAAAGTTATTCCGGTAACGATTTCAGATACCAATCTTTTTTTGGAACTGAAGAATAGGAAACTGCTTCGGGGAGAAAATGAGATTAATCAAAATATGAAGATCGAGCACATTGGAATACAGCAGATTTTTCTCGATCCAGAACCCGAGGTAAATCCGTTGGCAATAGTGTGTCTTTTGGAAGCCGATCTCATTATCATTGGCCCCGGCAATCATTATTGCAGCGTTATTCCAAATCTTTTGGTACCGGGTATTCCAGAGGCTATTTGTGCGTCTCGAGCCACAGTGGTCTATAACGGCAATCTGGTGAGTAAACGCTGGCATACAGATGATTTTGCGTTAGAAGACTATGTAGAGGCCATTGATGGCCTTCTTGGTGGGTCACGGATTGATTATGCGACGTATAATATCAAGCTACCGGACAAAGATCTTTTGGCAAAGTATGCCCACGAGGCAGTGCTTACCAGGCGACGCGCAGAGAGTCGTATTGTTGGGAATCGTTGCGTCATTATTGAAGGAGATTTTTTGGATGTACATCCAGTTGAATATTCTCAGGCAGATAAGATCGCGACGACACGCACGTTTATTCGACATGATACTCAGAAGCTCGCCAAGACATTGATTGATCTCCTTGGAAATTTTTAAAAAAGAGAGAGGAAAGAGAAAATTTTTTGACGTCGAAGTGGAGTATCGGATATACTAGTTCAGTAAAGCTCGCATTAAAGCAAAACACATGTACACGATTACTATCAAGCGTATTGAAGATATCGCTGACGGGACGAAGATATTTACGTTTGATCGTCCGAGCGATTACGAATATCAAGCGGGACAGTATTGCGCTATTAAGCTCGCCAATTTAGTTGAGACTGATCCGAAAGGAGCGGCTCGGTCGTTTTCTTTTGCCTCATCGCCCTATGAGCCAGAATTAGCTTTTGCGATGCGTTCGGGGGAAAGTGGGTATAAGAAAACATTCTGGACACTCCAGCCGGGGGACACGGTAGAAATTACCAAAGCGGTGGGATTTTTTACTGAACCAGAAGGGAATGATCAGCCAGTAGTCTTTTTGGTTGGAGGTATTGGTATCACGCCAGCACGGAGTATTCTTCGGGAGGCGCTTCATCAGGGGAGTACACGCGACTACACGCTTTTCTACGCAAATCGTTTTTTGAAAGATGCGAGTTTTCATGAGGAGTTCATTGAGCTTTCTCGTTCACTCCCACATTTTCGTTACGTGACAGTACTGAGTAAATCTGAAGATCCAGCCGGTCCAGAAAATGATGAGCGGGGATATATTACTGGCGAGATACTCGAAAAATACCTCACAGATATTTCGAATCGTCTGTATTATATGGTCGGATCGGGTGAATTTATCGATGCAATGGAAACTCTCTTGGCTGGTTTTGGCGTGATGAAAGAGCAGTGCAAGAAAGACCCTTTTACTGGCTTACGGAAGCCGGTATCGAAGTAAGCAAGGAAGAGTTCGTTGACGAAAGAGCGAATTTTCGCTATGGTGGGTGGGTGCCTCGAGAGTTTACTTTGGATTTTTTGCTCTTTCGTGTGGGGGTGCGGCAACCAAACTTTTCTTTGCTGCATGTTCGGAAACACGGGGCATCAGAAAAAGCTGATCGCCGTATTCTTTCATTTGTTGGGTGAGAGAAAAATATCTGAAGAGTGAAGTAGGCAAGGAGTTTTTTCGAACATTGATAACATGAACATACGCATGCGGGTATTGTATAATGGTTATTACATCAGCCTTCCAAGCTGAGGATGACGGTTCGATTCCGTTTACCCGCTCTATCAAAAACAAGGCTCACGGGAGTCTTGTTTTTTGTTTTTCTTCATCAAAATCAAATCAAGGGTGGACAAATGACCGAAAAGAGAATATCCTGTAAAGTCCAATTCGGACGAGCTCGTAGTTTAACAACAGGAGGAAACATAATTATGCAAGATGCACCTTTTGCTCTTGATCGGGTAAACTTGCCTTTGTTTATCAGTGTTGCTCGGCATATTTTCACCGCCGCCGAGAATCTCTTGTGCCAGTCGGGGCAGTCTGACAAGCGCGGTGGTTACTGTGCCGTTTTCGAGAACGAGATCAGCAACCCTGGGCTGCTTTTTCATATCGGCGAATCCCTGCAGGACAAGTTAGGCAAACGGATTGAGGTGGCGCTGGAGAAGGGCCGGCGCCTGCAGAACTGGCCTGAGCACCTGACGAGCTTCCAAAGCAGGAACCACAATGTCGGCTGTTGGGGTGGGGCGATTCGTGGCAGGAACTTCCTTTTTAGCTTTTCGGGTTTGCCCGAATTGTGGGATGAGGCAGTGATGTTTGTCCTCGCCATCCGCCTCCGCCAGTTGCAGGAGAGCGATGTCCTGAGGCAGATCGGCGAGGATCGCAATCCGCATCTTCGGCCACTGCTCGAAATAACGCACTGCACCGAGTAAATCTCGGCCACGGTCATAAAACAACAAGAGCCTGACCAGCTCTTTTAGGTAGGGAGTAGTTCGTTTTTACCAAACAGAGGAGTTGATCATGACAAGGCTTTGGCAAAATACGGCAGGAGAGAGGGTTGATGAAGCGCTTTGCAGTGGCTTTATTGACAGGGATAATCATGACGCCATAATCGCTGCGTGGGCACTCTTGATGTGGCTGCGCTCTCGTACTCATCCATCGTATTCCAATACGGGGTTTGCTATCGTTGCCTGTATGCCTCAATCGGACGCACAGATTGAGGCGACGACGCGAAGAATGGCTTTTGATTTAGTGGTGAATGGTCTCAGCGGCTATTTTCAATGGGTGAGCCATAACGGAGGCAGATTCAGTATTGCAAATGCATTGATTCTCAGCGGCGTGATAACCGCCGAAGAAGCTAATCGTCCTGAACAATTTCAAATAGAGTGCGCGCATGAAGGATGCGGGTATTTCCAGATGACAGATGCTTTCCTGGCCAGGATAGTTGGAAGATGGCATCTCCCGGTTAAGAATCCAGCGCTTGGAGGGAGGCGGGATGGGAGAGCTAAAAAAGATAATCAGGAGCTGAAGTGGTTGAAATCAGCGTATCCTTCTTCCTCGGCCGCTTCAGATGGGTTGGCACGAATAAAATCGGCGCTGGCTCGCGTGTAAGCCGTGGCACTATTTTTGTTGTCGATGACCCACCAGAGGAAGACGTATTCCGTTTCTGGTGGGTTTTTTGCGAAGTTTTTTATCATGGATAGAATGGAAATGCTACAATAGTACGTATTACGTCTTCTAATCAATAGCTTGGAAACGTTTTAGCTTAAAAGAGCCATCGGAAATTGAAATCCAATACCCATATGGAGTCTCTCGGTATTGTAGTACTCGAGATAGGGAGTGAGGGTTCGATTGAA
>JAGOSP010000014.1 GCA_018062205.1 Candidatus Moraniibacteriota bacterium
GATCGAGGCGGCAGAGCGACTGGATCTTTGTGATCCTGTGCGCGGTGGGATTCTTCCTGCTTGGGGTAAGTGCGACGCTTACACTCATCAATATGATGCGAAACCACGTCGAGAGCGGCCCTCCAATTCAGGTGCAACTCGTACTCTCGACTACGACGGAGACACTCGCACAATCCGCTCCTCCCGTCCTTTCTCAGGAATCCCAAAAAAAAGCATCGAGCCAGCAGCCTCAGGTAGAGCTCATTACTTTCCGCACGTCACAGTCGCCAAAGACTCAATCTCAGCCTGCTAAATATAGGCCCTACGTGGTAAAAAACGGAGAAACTCTTTCCAGGCTTGATCCGAAGGGCTGGAAGCATACCTGTGAAATCAACAAACAACTTGGGAGCATCGGAAAGGATTGCCTGCTCATAGCGCAAGCAGCTATTTTGTTGCCGGTATCAGTCGTCGAATCCTTGTCTCTCGCGGAAGCGCAAGCCCGCTCAATACCAAAGGCTCCTCAGCAAACTGCCCTGGCAAAGCCGGCGCAAAAAAGAGTACTCTCTCTGGAAGAAGAATTACATCGCGCGGGAATCGTTCGCCAGCAATTCTGCGATCATGTTGGCAATGAAAAATCGTCGGCTTGCGAACAAGAACAAGCGGCGGCGATAGAACTCCAACACCTCGCTCTTGTGCTCAAGAAAGAAACTATCTGAATCAAGCTTCATCTCAAAATTCTCAGGAATATCTGATACGGAAAAGAAGCATAAAAAATTTCTCCGCCAACACAAAAGTGCACGAGAGAAAGGTCTTCGTCCGGAAGGGTTTTCTGAAGAAAGACCTATTTGAAAATGGGCGTTTCTTACCAAAGATCCGCCCTATTTGCTTTTCTGGGGGATATTATTGTCACGAATGAGACACCTTTACTAAGAGAAAGTACGAGTTTAAGCCATTTTTCATTACTCGCTGGCTATTGACATTTTTCATATTTTTTGCTAATATATGAGGTCAGTCAAGAAGCTAAATCATTGAGTTTTTTCTATGAGCTTTTCATCACTTTTCACCATTTTAAAGCAGAAACTCGGTGTTCTCTTTCTGAGTGGAGTGCTTTGCGCCGCGCTTGCATTCGCAAGTACGATGGTTTTGAGCGCGCGCTTTCAGTCCAGCATGGACTTCCTTATTGTGCAGTCCAACACTCAAGGGCAGGACTTTTATTCCCTGTTTAAATCCTCGGAGTACTTGAGCAAAGTTCTCAGCGAGGCTATTTACAGTGAACGTTTTATTGATGCGGTTCTCGAAACCGGAAAAATAAACGGCCAATTTCTTCCAGCCAACAAGAAAGAGCGTCTCGATACCTGGAGAGACATGATTGCCGTTCAGAAAAATCTTGAGCTTGGTGTTCTAGGCGTTGCTGTCAAGCATGATAATGATCGTGATTCAACGCGGGTGATGAGCGCGATTTCAGAAGTCCTTATTGAGAAAAATTCTCTCTTCCGATCAGGTGATGAGAAAAGTGTCGAGATTCGCATTCTTTCTGGTCCAATTATTGAAACAACTCCAACTTTGAAAAAAATACTTCTCGTCATTGTTGGTGGTTTTCTTTCGGGTATTCTTCTCGCGAGTGTCGTCATTTCTGTGCGCCATATGCGACGTTTGCATCCACGCTTTGTTCTTGAAAATATGCCAATCGATCTTCGTCCATAAGAACGGCGAGAGAGTTTCCCCAAGATTTTTCTTCTTGGGAAATGAGATGTGCAAGACACCTCCTTTCCTCAGAAGAGAAGTTCTTCTGAGTCCATTAAAAATTCGGTTCAATATTTCTAGTCACAAGGAGGGCGAAAAAAAATGAACAACAGGTTGAAGATTTTTTTGTTCCTGGTGTCAGTCGCCCTTCTGGGTGGTTGCGCCTCGATGCGTCAGAGCGCCGGATTCGATCCGGAGTATGATGCGAAGGTGGCGCTTGCGCAAGCAAGTGCTCCGACCCAAATCAAGCAGGATCCAGCAGCAAGCCAGTGGCTTGCCAGCAATCCTGCAGAGGCCACTGGATATGATCTCGTCGAGCTTAAGCTGCCCAATCGGGTAGTACCAGACCTGCTTCAAGAAGAATTAGAAGATGCACGGCGGGTGTACCCGCGGGCAGTTCTCAGGTCTCTGAAAAAGACTCCAACGGGAATACAAATCGAGCTCGAATGCAAATTCTCGCAAGAGCGTTGCACGAGCTTCGAATCGGTACGCACAGTACCGGCTCGTCTGGAGCGTCAGGTGTTCCGTGCGGCAGTCTATGGCAGTGATGGGAAACCAGAACAGTTGTATGATGCCGTATGGCGCCGGGCCACAGGAAAGTTTCTCATTCTCTTTCCGGCATTTCTTGCCAAAGCACATATCGGGAAACCGGTGTACGTGTGGGGAGCGAATGGAGGATTCCTCATCGGACTTGATGGCACGCTGCATGAACGTCCTGAAAAGGACATTCTACAGTTGCCGGCTGATTTTTTCGAGAAGCATCCGTCACGGCTTGCGGGGGAGAAAATCCTTCCGGTCCGACGGACAAACGAGGCTGGTCAATACCTCCTCGGAGCTATTGAACGAGAGTTCCCATTGCCAGCGCCGTTTCATAGCGGTGCAGCGCGAGTGGACTATTATCTGGGAGTGGCTCGGCTCACGCAAGAAGACGGCATGATCGATTGCTGGATCGGCCACGGTGGAGGAAATCTTTTCGTTGGTCTTTCTCCTATTCCGGGGCAGGCTATCATCAGTTTTGCCATCTCGGTAGGCGCAAGTCTGCCAGCAGTGAATCGTTGCGTCGATGGCGCATCGCAACTCAAAACCAGTACCACACAGGTGCCGGAAGTCGGGTTGCCCTCTGCGCCACCCGATCCTGGTTCTTCATGAAAGGAGCACAGAAAATGAAACGATTTTTGTTGTTCTGCTGCCTCCTCATGATCTTCGGATCGTGGGCAGAGGCGGCACCAGCACTTCAGTGTGCCGGAGGGACCCGAATCATCGCGAGAGGGGAGACCCCTTCGCAGATTTTCGGAAAAAATTGGAAATCCGAGTTGCTGAAGTATGGCATCTCGGACCCAAGGAAAATGCCTGCAGGTCTTCGGATTTGCGTGGCAGTTGTGGCAAGAACATCTTCCACTGTGGAACCAAAGGAGTTCCTCTGGAAGAAGCCTGGCGGAGCACCAGTCAAAGGGTGCGGTCGCCTCTCGGAAGACGCGAGCAACGAAGCAGCTTGGGCGGCACACGGCATTCCGGAGATGGATCGCCAAGAGCTTCGCCGACTCATGGCCTCGCGAAGTTTCAGTCATCGGATTCTCGAACCCGGTGAGCGATTCGCCGAAATGAGCAGTTGCAAACAAGGCAAAATCGTCGTTCGCAAGAACGTCGTGGCTGCCTGGCCGAAGGAAACTTCGGTTCCCGTCCGCATCATCACTCTCTCGAACGGGAAGAGATGGGCGTGGGTACGTAACTGCAGCAACTGGTTGCCGTTGCCACCAAAAAGTGTTGCTGCGGTACAGCCGCCAGCACAGTCAATACCAGAAGCACAACCAAAATCATCATCCGTCGCGAACGCGGCTTGTGATGAGTGGAATATCCACGCTGGAGCGGGCATCGAGAAATCGATAGCTCAGGGTGCCAACACTACAGCAGCCTACACTGACGTCGAAGTCGGTGCTTGTCCATTCACATGGAAGAGCAATACCGGCAAAACGTACAACGAAGCGCTCATCGTCGGACGTGGACATATGGCGGACGATGAATACCAAGGTTGGGAGGGACAGCAAAAACTCCTTCTCGCCGGCATTGGTCTCCGTCAGTCTCACAAAGACGGAAGCAGTGACCTCTATCGGGCTATGCTTGGCTTCCGCAGCAATGAAGGAAGTCAGGGCAAGTACAGCCACGACGTGCGGTGGAACGCGTTCGCTCTCTATGGGACGCACTACCGCATCGGCAGGAACGGCGAAGACGAGACTCACTATCGGTGGGGATTCGTTGTTCCGCTTGGCAAGGCTCATGGCCATGCAGAGTGGGATGGCTCCCAGCTCGATCTTCCGGAATGGAAGGGGAGCGTGGAAGTCGGCGTTCGGCGATTTGTCACCAGGCGTGGAGAAGATGTCCGCTTCTTTGGTGAGTTAAATGGTATCGCCATCGTTCCAGACTACGCAGGCATTGCTCCACGAGTTGGTGCCTGTATCATCGAGGACACGGTCTGCGCATTGGCCGGTGTCAACATCGGCCTCTACCCAGAAACCGGTGTCGCGGCCGCCGTCGGTATCCAGGTCAACACCCCGGGAGTTATCCGTTTCAATCGGGACGGGACGCGCATCACCCAGGTTGCACAAGCGGCCGAGGTTAATGGTATGACGTTCCAGTTTTCCCCGGGGGAGGAAAATTCGTCGCAAGGACAAGAAGAAAAGTCAGAAGAGAGGGTAGCAGAGGATACGGTTCCCGAAAGAGAAATCTTGCCAAAAATCGATCCCTGATATCACATCGCAATGATGTCTCTCGATGAGTAACCGATTGAACCGAATGAATCTTAAGTCACAAAGTCGATAAAAAGTGCAGACATTGATCTGCAGGCCGATGATGATGACGGAACAAGATGGATACTTTACGGGTACTCTCTCGAGTACAAAATTGCCTCAGGGGCAGGAAGCTGAAATGACAGCTCCCTGCCCCTTGAATTTTTTTAGAGACTTTTTTGGCTTATACAAAAGTATTTTTACTATTGACAAATGAAAGGTTCAGGTGTATACTGAACTGTTCGATACTTTTTTCGGACAGTTTTGGTAGCACTTTGAAAACCCCAGTCGGTTGCTCGCCGTCTGGATTTACACCCCATCAGGGGAAGGAGGTTCATCATGAGCACGCAAAATGGTAGTAACTGGAGGGGGATTTTCGGATCGTTTTTGATCGGTTTTCTCCTTCTCATCGGCCTCGCCGGCACGGCCAACGCGGTGCCGACCTGCAAGATGCAGGTTGCCGGAGACAACGTCACCATCGCTATCGCCGACACCGGCATGGTGGCCTCGGGTGGCCAATCGCTGCCAGCCGGCATGACGACCTACCCCGGCACCGGGCGACAGGGCGATGTCTCCGCATCCTGCAGCGACAACGCTGAAGCCTGCAAGTCGGCAACCTGGTTCCTCAGGTTCGACCAATCGGCTGCTGGCTATCCCAGCGACAACGACCTCGGAAGCGACCAACGCGCCGTCGCCTGCAGCTATGACCCTCAGGGCCGGGCTCAGGTCTGCAGCTTCAAGCTGGCAGACGGCATGAAGACTGCCAAGGGCGAGGTGCGGATGCACTTCTCGGCCAAGCTGGCAGACGGCCAGGTGGTCGCCGCATATCAGCCGCAGTCCGGCTGCGTAGTCGAGAAAGACGGCAGGGGGAATCCCCACGCCATCGTTTCGGCTTCTGCCGCCAACTAACCACGCGGCTAACGGCGCCGAGTAGTATCCCTCGGGAGACAAGACAGAACACGCACACGATGCGTTTCTCTCAAGTCTTCCGGGGGGCTTTTTTTATCCTGTGGTATACTTTTTTATATGCATACATCTGAATTGAAATCCTCACTCGTGCTGATTGCTGGTGCTTCAAGCGGTATCGGGCGTGAATTAGCACGCTTATTCTCGCGTGACGGATACCATCTTTTTTTGATTGCACGAGACATATCTGGTCTCGAGATGCTCCAGGAAGAACTTCGAAAAACATCCGTTTTGTCGGTGACCATTTGCGCTGGGGACTTGACTGACGAAACCTTTCTCGTATCACTGCCTGCTCAAGTGCGAGCCACAGGAATACCACTCACGCATCTTATCAATAATGCTGGAAGTGGAACCCAAGGAGACTTCGCATCAACAGACTGGCAACCAGAGCGCGCGAGTATTCAACTCAATGCACTCGCACCGACGCTCCTCACCAAACTCTTACTTTCTGATCTCCTCACCAATCAAGGAAAAATACTTTTTGTATGCTCGACTGCTTCGTTTCTGCCTGGCCCGGGCATGGCAGTCTACTACGCAACCAAAGCCTATCTCCTATCTTTTGCCGAATCACTGCGTGCGGAATTGTCCGCAAGTGGTGTGTCAGTAACCGCGCTCTTACCCGGGCCAACTGCGACTGGTTTTCAGTCAGCGAATGGACTACCTACTCTCTCACTCACGCGTTACCCGAGTGCGACGACAGTTGCTGCTTGTGGATATCAGGCACTCAAAAGAAATCAGGCTCTCGTTTTGTGTGGCTGGAAAAATCAATGTCTGTATATTTTTGCAAAGTTTGCTCCGAAGAGTACCACTCGTTTTCTCTTGACTTGGCGTTTTCGTAAGTAACGAAAACATACAATATCTTTTCTTATACGAGAGGATTTCCTTCGCCCTCTCCCTGGGCGATTTCTCGCTTCAGTGCCAAAAAAGCACCAAAAAGAATGAAGAATATCCAAAGCAGTGGCGTGTCTTTGTAGATATTGTCGGTGAGTGAGGAGAGAACCAGCGTAAATGCAAAGAAAGAGAAGAAAAATATTGTTGAGTGATAGGCATGCGGGAGAGTTCTCAAGGAGTATATTTGTCGCGCGAGTGAGAAGAGAAAAAGAAAGAATACTGTGAGGCCAATCAGCCCACCTTCAACATAAAATTTAACGAAATCATTATGAGAATCAGTGCTGCCAAAACGAATACCACGAAGATCCTCGGCATACTGAGAAAAGGTGTCTAATCCAGTCCCAAAGAGCACACGATGATCAAACGCGAGTTTGAGTGTTACATCGTGCCAGATATCAGCTCGCCAGACGAGAGAGCTATCAGGATTTGTTTGGAAACTTTCAAGGACACGTTCCTGTACGAGTGGTACCAGAAGAAAAGCAATCAAGGGGAAAAATAAGAGGGGAATTAGGAGAACTTTTGCTCGAGATAAAGCAAAAACCAAGAAAAAAAGGAAAGCCGCAATCCAGGCGACACGAGTGTAAGTTGCGAAGAGAAGTAGCGCACTCAGTGAACCATAGAGTCCAAATACCACTATTCTTCTATTGAGATACATTCGCCGTTCATAGAGCGTATACCAAAGGACAAGAACAACAAGCAAAGAATAAAGGTACAATGCTAAGACATTAGTATGCGCGAAGGTTCCGTAGATACGAGCGACATCGAGCGAGCTATCAGCAATGCCAATTCCGAAAATCCATTGGCGAAAAGCTTCCAGCACTGGGACAACAGAGGAGGCGATCAGCAAGAGAAAGATAACCCGAAGATCTCGAAAGTTTTTTACGGCAATGTAGGCAAGAAAGGCGATAGAAAAAATGGAAATGAGACGTGCGATTTCCTGGAGACTGACGAGGGGAAAGAGGCTCCAGGTACTTGAAAATACGCCATAGACAATGAGCAAAAGAAAGGAGGGGAAGAGTGGGAAACGAGCAACACTCTCTCGATAACGGAAACAGGTGGCTATTCCCATAACGAGTAAATACATGCCCAGTAATTGAGACAAACTGAGCGTGAGATGTTCTCCGAAAGAAATGGCTGAATATTGTGAAATATGATCCAAGCTCATACGAATAAAAAGAAGTCCTCCCAAAAGCCAAAGCGGTGAAATAAATGCGAGCAGAGAAAAGGCAATAAGCCAGTAGAGGGCCACGGGCCAGAAATTCAGATCAAAAAAAATACAAAGGGTGCCCAGAAGACTACTCGCTGTGAGAGAAAACATCCAAAAAAAAGGTTTTTTTGGATTGAAAAAACGAGAAAATGTGTAGAAATCCTGCATGATGCCAGTATATCATTCTCGAAAGTTTTGATACAATAAGATATATGAAAATACTTCTCGTCCATAAGTTTCACTTTCGATTTGGTGGAGCCGAAAAAATCTATTTTGAAACGGCACGATTGCTTCAGGAAGCAGGGCACGAGGTTGCTTTTTTCTCTATGCGCCATCCTCAGAACGAACCGACGGTGTGGGAAAAATATTTCGTCGATACGGTGGATTTTGATGATCAGGGAAAGACATGGTGGAAAAAAATCTCCATTGGATGGCGTATCGTTTGGAATCAACAAGCAGCTAACAATATCAGCCAGCTTATCGATGATTTCCATCCGGACGTTGCGCATTGTTTTAATGTCTATCACCAACTCTCACCATCGGTACTCCTGGCTTTACGAAAAAAAAACATCCCCGTTGTATTGACTCTCTGTGACTTCAAGGCTGTTTCCCCAAATTATTTTTTGTATGATTTTACTCAAAGAAAACTTTGGGATTCTTCCTCGGGGATACGCTGCATTATTGATCGTGTTATCAAACATTCTTTTGCGAAAAGTTTTATCTGTGCCTGTGAAAAGTGGCTGCACGATATTTTGGGAAGCTACCAGAGCGTAGCACTCTTTCTTTCACCAAGTGATTTTCTTATTCAGAAGTATCGTGACTTTGGATTTTCTTGTCCGATAATGCGCATACATCACCCAGTCATGCTAGCCCCTTTACCTATTGAGGCAGCTGAAAATATCCCCTGGAAAAATCGCCCAGACACTGCTCTTTTTTTCGGAAGGCTTTCGCCAGAAAAAGGCGTCGACGTACTCTTGCGAGCATTCGCTTTGTTACCAGAAAAAAAGCTTGAAATCGTTGGTTTTGGTCCCGATGAGAGCTATCTCAAAAAACTGACTGCCGATTTGGGAATAGAAGAAAGAGTGACCTTTATCGGGAGTGAATACGGAGAAGCCCTTACGAAACGCATCAATCATTCAAAGGCAGTTATTATGCCAACCTTATGGTACGAAAATCAGCCATTCGTTCTTATGGACTCGCTCCAATCAGATACGCCAGTCATTGCATCCAATATTGGCGGGATTCCTGATATTATTCGCGATGGAGAAAACGGCTTTCTCTTTCGGGCAGGTGATGAAGCTGATTTGGCTCGCTGTCTCTCTCAATTACCAACACAGGGTATAGAGGAACTTATTCGGAACGCAAAAAAAACCGCAGCAGAATATACTCCCTTGCGTTATCAGCAAGAAACTATCTCAGCTTATGCGAAAGTGCTTCAGAAAAAATAAGTGCTTCGTTGTATAGCGTTTGTGAAGCGAGACTGGCTTCTTTTAAGTGTACGCAGGTGATGACGAAAAGAAAGCGACAAGAAACGAAATTTCTCTTTGATAGCTGTTCCAAGACACAGGAAAGAAAAGACCACGACATAATTAAATGTTCTCTTGAATCTTCGTCTTGGTTGTAGAATAAGCCGGAAAAGCCATTCCATACCGATTCTTTGAATAAAGATCGGCGCTCGGAACTGCTTTCCTGTCCAGAAATCAAATGTACCACCAACCCCTATACCAAGACGAGTTGTCTGGTGAGGAATATACCGCAGCTGCGAAAGAAAGATATCTTGTACAGGCGTACCAAAATTTGCAAATACAATATCGCCATGTACCTTCTTTTGTGCGTTACGAAGTGATCGTTGTGAATAGATGTTTACATCACAACCATGAATTTTTAAATGAGGATAACGTGTCAGTATAGCTGCTTTCGTTTCAACATAAGAGCTGAGGCCGTCGTTTCTTGTTGCAAGAAAAATTTCCAGACCCATCTCTTGAGCATATGCAAGGATATATTCAGAAAAATCGACTCCAGGAATTCGAGCGACTAACTTTTTTCTTTGAAGAAATGCGGGGAGGTGAATACCTACACCATCAGCCAAGACAAGATCGGAACCATTCACTGCTGAACGAAAAAAAGGATTCAGACGGGCCGTCATAATAAAATCCGGATTCACAGTCACGATTTGATGATAGTGTGGGATAGAAAGAAAGCGAGAAACGAGACGTTTTGCCTTAAGTAAGCTCACATTGTCGATTTTGATCCCAAGAGCGTTGATCGTTGCCATACGAAAATCTCTTATCTATTTAACGTTCTATTATACACTAATATTTAAACGTTGTCAATGATTCGATATTTCGCCTCTACAGTCACCTTAGAAATGAAAAACCAGCCTAAATAGCCAGTTTTTCATCAAAAATATAGGCAGGTATCCCGGATACGTTACTCAATCCGAATACGTGCATCAAGCGTTCGGAAATCAGCACCATGTTGGAAGGCAAGCAGGGGATTGATATCCAATTCAGCGATTTCTGGAAAATCAGTCACGATACGCGCGAGTCGCCCCAAAGCGTCAATGAGCGTCTCCTCGTGCAAACCAGCTTGTCCGCGGACTCCTTCAATGAGCGGATAGCTTTTGAGCTCACGCAGCATCGCTCGTGCGTCTTCATGGGTGAGTGCTTCAGCGAAACGGAAACTCACATCCTTAAAAACTTCCACAAAGATACCACCCAGACCCACCATGACGAGCGTTCCCAATCCTGGCTCTTTTTTCAAACCGAGAATAAATTCACGTCCACCAGGATGCGCCATTTCTACAACGAGAGCTCCTTCGAGCTTCGCATTTGGTACACGTTCGGCCACAGTGGCCATGAGAGTATCGTATGCGAAGTCTGCCTGATTAGGATCGATATCCAACAAAACACCACCACTATCTGATTTGTGAGTAATTTCGGGAGAAATGATTTTGAGTGCAACTATTTTGTTGAAACTGCGAGCTGTCAGAAGGGCTTCTTCTCGCGAAGTAACTGCCTTATTGGCAAGAAATTGAAAACCGTACGCCGAAAGAAACTCGATACAACTCTCCTCGGATAATTGGAGGCGGCCCTGTTCTCTTGATCGATTAAGGACTGCTCTTGCTTCTTCGATACGAATATCGGTGAAATCAAAAGTAGTTGTTTCGGAGCGCTCTCGCAGACGAGCAAGGGAAGAAAGATGACCGAGTGTCTGAGCAACTGATTCGGGGGAACGCAGTACAGCTACCTTGTGCTGTACGAGAAAATCTTGCGCTTCCGCGAGGGCCTTACCACCAGAAAGCGAAACAACTATCGGCTTATCAGGAAAACGATCACGCGCACTCGCAATAGCCTCAGCAGTTTTCAGTGCCTCAGTCATTGCCTGAGGCGTAATGATAATAATCAACATATCGACGTGTTGATCAGAAAGCAGTGTGGTCAACGCACGCTCATAGCGGTCAGCTTGAGCATCACCCAAAACATCCACGGGATTATGACTGTTTGCTGCAGCGGGCAAGAACGATTGGAGCGTCTCGATAGTCTCTGTCATGAAACCGGCAAGTTCAAGCCCATTTTCTATACAAGCATCCGTTGCCATAACGCCAAGGCCGCCCGCATTGGTCAGCAGGGCAACACGCTTTCCGGCCGGCAGAGGATTTTTTGAAAAAACTTCCAAGGTTTCGGTGAGAGTCTCTAGACCTTCTACTCGTATAATTCCCGCTTGCTTGAAAAGTGCTTCGTATGCAGCATCGCTTCCGGCAAGTGCTCCGGTATGAGAGGAGGATGCGGCTGTTCCGGCGGCTGTCTTTCCGGATTTCAGGGCAATAACAGGTTTCGGTACTGCTCGTTTCAGAAGGGCCCGACCTGTTTCGATGATATTTTTGGCATCACTTAAATCTTCGGAGTAAAAACTAATAACACTCGTTCCTTCATCAAGGGCAAAAAATTTTATGAAATCATTTTCTTTGATTTGCGCTTTATTTCCAGTGCTTATACAAGTACGATACCCAAGGTTCTCACCACTCATATCAAGTAGTGCCGTCAAAAGGGCGCCACTTTGAGAAAAGAAAGAAATGGAACCCGCAAGTGGGAGTGTTTTTGCAAATGAGGCATTGAGATGCTCATGTGGGGCGAGGAAACCCAAACAATTTGGACCGAGAAGTGTTATTGAATATTCCTTCGCTATACGAACAATTTCGTCTTCAAGAATTTTTCCAGAATCACCAATCTCTTTGAAACCGGCAGAAATAATAACAACGGCTGGTATGTTTTTTTCCCCACATTCTTTCAGTACCATTGAAACGAGCGCCGCAGGAACGGCAATAACGGCCAAATCAATAGAATCTTCAACGGCAAGTACCGATGGAAAGCAGGGTTTTCCGAAAAGCTCGACTGTTTTTGGGTTGATAGGGTAGCTTTGTCCAGGAAATTGCTCAATGATGTTCCGGGCCAGACTCCATCCAACACTGCCTTCTTGTGTAGAGGCTCCGATAATAGCGATTGACTGCGGGTGAAGGAGGGTAGAGAGCTGCATAGTTGCGTTTCTTAGAAAGTAATATCTTTGATATATATCTCTATTGTACGTGAAGAAGCCTCTCTTGACAAAGAATTCATTATTTGCTAATATATGCTGTTTAAGTTAATGAAATTATCGTCTATGCAATTGTCGAATTTAAGCTCAACTAAAGGAATTTTATTGGGGTCAGCGCTCATTATGCTGGTTGTTTCGCCATTTATGGTCTTTGGTGGCGGGAAAGTGATCCATATAGATAAGAAGGCTTCTGGCATGGAAAATGGCTCAAGAGCACATCCGTATAACACTATTTCTGAAGGATTGAAGCACGCGAAAGAAGGCGATGAGCTGGAAGTTGAAAAAGGAACCTACAAGGAAAATATCACCATTCCAAAGGAAGTATGGGTGTATGGAGCAGGTGGTGATCGTGAAGATATTGTCATCGAAGCCAAGAATGATGACAAGCCAGCTGTTGAAATGAAGCACGGAAGCGAATTATCCGATGTGACTGTCAAAGGCGGGCGCCATGGTATTCGCGTACTTGAAGACGGCAAGGCTCATATTTATGACGTCCATATCACCAAGAGCAATCGCGATGGTATTCATATTGATTCAGCTGATGTTTCTAAGAAAAAACGTGTCCTGATAAATAAAGTTGAAGTCGAAAAAAGTGATCGTGCTGGTATTTATTCCGAAAAACGATTTATTACCGTCATCAACTCAAATATTCATGACAATGAGAGTGATGGCATTGATCTTGCTTCAGGAACACATGCTTGGTTTGAAAAAAATGATTTCCGAAACAACCGTGGAAGTGGAGCAAAATTGGTACTCGATGGATCAGACATTTTTTCTAAGAACAATGATTTTAAAAAGAATGGTCGTGAAGGTATCGAGGTGAGCTCTTTCGGGGGGCAAGGAACGATTGAACTTAAAAAAGCTGACATTTCAGGCAATAGCCGCTACGGAGTAGCTCGCTTAGGTAGAACTGCCAAGGGTATGAGCATGTTTGGCAATTTGAGTTTTGGAATCGGTATTAACGGGAGCTCATTTGGCGGAAATGCCAAAGGGAATCTTTCACCGGTTATTTCGGTGAAATAAGAGTTATTCGAGGATTCTTTGCTGTCGCCTATTATCTTTTGTTGAGAGGGAGGGGAAAACTATGAAAATTGCATTCATCGGACAAAAAAGTTTGCTGACCCATGCGGGTAGCATCGAAAAGCATGTCAAACAACTTGCCGTTTCGATGGCTCTTCTTGGGAACGAAGTGACGGTATATGTACGAGAGAAAAATTTTGAATCACCCAAAGAGGTATCGGGAATTTCTCTTGTTGCTCTACCTGGTATTCGTGTGAAGCGTCTCGAGACAATTTCACATATCGCTCTCGCTACGATACACGCCCTGTTCCAGCATTACGATATCATTCATTTCCATTCAATTGGTCCGAGCGTATTCTCTCTTCTTCCAAGAATCTTTCGTCCGGATATGCGTGTTGTTGCGACATTTCATAGTCGAGACTATCTTCATCATCACCGAAATTACTTGTCTCGATTATTCCTCAAGTTTGCTGAGTTTATAACCTGTACAGTACCCGAAAAAACGATTGTCGTTTCAAAAACTCTGGCTCAGTATACAAAAGATGTTTACCAAAAATCATTCATATTAATTCCATCTGGGATTGACGTATCTCCGACAGAAAAAACGACTCTTCTGAAAAAATACGGGCTGAAAGAAAACCGCTATATTCTCTCTGTTTCTCGTCTCGCACGTCATAAAGGGATACACTATCTTATCAAAGCATTTCAGGCGCTCAAAGAAACTTCGGAACTTCCCGGAAATAGCTGGAAATTAATTATCGTCAGCACTCAAAATGAAGTCAAAGAATATGTTTCTTACCTTCGTTTTCTCGCGGCCGGTGATACTGATATTATCTTCATTGATACGTATACCGAAAATGAACTCGCACAACTTCATTCGCACGCAGGAACCTTCGTAAACTTAGCAGAGGATGAAGACCTCTCATCAACACTACTTGAGGCTCTCGGATATGGTCTGCCATGTATCGTAAGTGATACCCCGGCAAATCGAGAAGCAGTTGCTGATTGCGGAGTAATATGTGAGTCAAAAAATATTCTCGATCTGAAACAAAAACTGTCTTCGCTTATCAATCGCCCAGACACCATGAAGATATTCTCTACTCTGTCGAAAGAACGCGCGCAATCTGAATACGACTGGCACGCTATAGCTAAACGAACTGTTTCACTCTATGAAACGCTACTGGCTCAGAAACCGAGTATTTGGAAAGCATCATTCGCTATGAAGAAGAAATAATCTATGTTTCAGCCACTCAATAAAACAGTATTTTCGGTACTTGCCATGTTCTTCATCGGAACAGCTGCCTTCGTGTTGCTGGATACTTTCCGCGGGTATCGTGCCGAAATAACCATACTCGCGCTCCCGCTTAGGACCACTCAGACACCTTCCGAACAAATGGTGGAGAATATCGCTGTTCTCCCAACGACAGTATCATTCCTTGATGCGCTACTTGCAAGCGATGAGAGACTTGCGGAATTTTCTTCTCTCGATGAACAGTCTTTGAATACTCGTTCCGAAGAATGGAACAAAATACTTTCTGTGAGGCGACAAGGGGGGAGTGGAGTCATAACATATGCTATTGAAGCAAATACTCAAGAAGAGGCCATGCTTTTTGCTCGACAAATGTCAAAAGTACTTTTCCAGAAAGTTGGCATTTATTATGATATTCGTTCAGATATGTCTCTCCGGCTCATCGAAGGACCACTGGTTCACGCTTCACTCATATCACCAGTCACCTGGATTATTCTTAGCCTTGGATTCGGTATGGGAATAGCTATTTCGATTATGACCATAAGCAATCTTTTCCGATTGATGATTGGTGCTCCACGACGAAAGCTGGCACCAGGAAAAGAAATATCGTCTCCGACTTTGCGACCAACTGAGACAGCTTATCCTGCTATTCATCCAGATACTTTCATTCCAAAGAAACCAACTGTCTTTTTTAGCGAAGAAAGCGAGGCTCGTGCTCGTGAAGAAAAACGAGAATACAACCCATATCTCATTACTCCTGCACTAAAACAAACCACCGCTTTAGGTGACAGTGTCGATGCATCAGTTTCTATGGAAGCCGCGCCAGTCACCATTCCTCAGCAGACCTCACCGCTGCCCCCAAAAGAATTTGCAGAGAACAAAACTAAAACTGCGCCATTCCAGGCTCCGACTCTCATTACCAAATCAGAAGCTCCGTCCAATCTGCCATTCATTGATGAAGCTACCTTTTTGGCTCAGTTTTCTTCAAATGCTACCGAAAGTCCGCAAGCAGAGCAAGAAAAAGCGCCAGCAACAGAAATTAACACGGCAATTGAACCGGAAATCGAAACTCCTCTTCCTTCAGAACCAACTGTGGAGGACTACCGACGCCGCCTCAATGAGCTATTAAAGGAAGGAAAATAATCAGTGTATCAAAGATAACATATGAATCGTCTCTCAAATTTTCAGTACTGGATACGTTTCGTGATTCTCGCGAGTGTTTTTCTTGTTGGCTGGTTTGTTTTCTGGGAAATAAAAAACCAAGGATGGCTTCGCTTGGCTGATTTTTCCAGTATATTGCCTGTTTCGCAGGAACACCGATCTGACATTGAAGCGCTCTCGCTCATTGCCGACAAACTCACTCATACCAATGGAGAGGTACGAACCTTCCTGATTCTTTTTCAGAACAATCTTGAATTAAGACCAGGTGGGGGATTTATTGGATCATTTGGTATTCTCAAAGTGAAAGATGGGACGATAGTGGAATTTACAACACATGATACCGGAAACTTCGACGGCCGTATTCCAAGCACAATAACTCCTCCGTATCCAATGTCTACACTTCTTCATATTGATTCCTGGAAATTGCGTGATTCAAATTTTTCACCTGATTTCCCAACCAATGCTCGTCAAGCAATCACCTTTTACGCTATGGGGGATGGGCAAGAACATTTTGATGGTGTTATTGGTATTACCACAGAGGTACTTGAATCGGTACTCAACATTACCGGGCCAGTCACACTGGATGGATTCCCTGGAACCTATGCGGCTGATAAAGCGGTAATCGATCTCGAGTACCAAGTAGAGCAAGGGTATCGTGATCAGAATATCGCGGCCGGTGAACGAAAATCTGTTCTCAAAATACTTGGCGATGTTATTCTTACCAAGGTAAAAGCGCTCCCAGTTGATAAGCAATATGAGCTTTTTACAACGATGCTCAGAGATCTCCATAGCAAGGCGATTCAAGTCTACTTTGTAGATGAGTATCTCCAGGGGGTAGTCGCCGATGCTGGTTGGGATGGTGCTGTCGATAGCACATGGCATGATGATTCCTTCATGTTGATAGACGCTAACCTTGGCGCGCTGAAAAGCGACTATCACATGCGCCGACGAATCGAATATACTGTTGATCTCTCAAAGGAGGTTCCTCAGGCCACTTTGAAAATGATTTACACACATACTGGTGTCGCTCGTAATTGGTACACTAAAGACTATATATCTTATTTGCGAGCCTATCTTCCAGAAGGAAGCTTCATCACCAGTGTGACGAATGGCGATGCTCCTGTGTATGGAAATGATCTTGGAAAAAAATACGTTGGTGTTACGGTTGGAGTTCCACTTGCATCAGAGCGGACGGTTACATTCGAATATACGCTCCCAAAAACGATTGATACGAGTGAGTGGTATAACCTCAAGGTGACAAAACAATCAGGAGTAACGGGGACACCTCTCAGCGTAACCATCATAGACAAGCAGGGAAAAATCAAAACCTTCAATGAGACTCTCAATCGTGATTTTGTTTTGAGCGAACGAGAAAATGAGTAGCACCGCATGTGCCGTCTTCTTTTGAGCTGAAAAAAACCACCCGGACAGATATGTTGGGGTGGTTTTTTGTTTCGAAAAAAAACGGATAGGAATATTCTTTAGAGAAGATGCCGTCCATCAAAGGGTGCCATTTTCAAAGTAGAAATATCAACCGCATCAAGCGTTCTCACGTTAATAGCAGCCATCGGCTCTCCCATTTTATCTTTGCCAAGCGCATACGGTTCAACACCACAGGTTGAACAAAAAAGATGCGCGATAACTTTCTGATTAAACCGATATTCACTCAAATGGTTTTCGCCAGAAAGTACCCGGAAATCTTGAATGGGAACAAAAACAAGCAGAAGGCTTTTGATTGAACAGTGTGTGCAATTGCAAGTAATAACCTGATCAAGATCTGCCGAAACCATATATCGCACTGCTCCACAGTGACACCCGCCGTCGTATCGATGTTTCATATTTTTTCAAATCATTCATTTCTTTCGCTTGAATTTACGCTGCTAAATCATCACTATCCTCAATATCTTTGACTCGTTTAACCGAGAGGCTCACTGATTCTTTGTCGAGTTTTTTAGCGAGTTCAACCTCTTTCTTTACTGGAGAGGGGAGAGTAGCGAGAATATTCCGCAATGCTATTCCATCAATTTTCAGTATTCCTTCCCATTTATCAAGAGGCTCGAGTAATGCGCGAATTTGCGATGCATCATACTTGTATGTTTTGCGCAGAGATTTCCCAATAATACCTTGCTCCGAAAAAACGCGGTCAACTCCTTCTTGCTCCATATAGGCCAGTATCATTTCCTGAAGTTTCATCAAGCGGAGTTTCTCCGCCGAAAGCTGCCCCTTCAGATCAAGATATTCGCCAATAGCAGTCTCTACCTCGCTGGTTTCGAATTTCCGTGTTTCCGCAAACTTGTGTTTCCAAAGCGGACAAATTTTTTGGTATCCGCACCAGTCACACAGGGGTGAAAGCTGAGGATCAAATTTCTCTTCCTCTATCGCCTGAATGACTTTGAAACAAGCTGGTTCTATCTGATCAAGTTGCTCTTGCGTACGCTTCGACGAAAGCTTTACTCCGTGCTTGAGATAATACAAACTTACCGTCAATGTATCGAGGCGAGTGGCTTCTTTCGGATATCGATTGAGAAAGGCTTTGAGATAGATTGACAGCTGTAAATCAGTATCTACTTTCTCTTGGGAAGGCATTTTCTTCGTGGTCTTGTAATCGATGATCTCGTATCCTTCGTCCGTCTTGTCGATACGGTCGATGATGCCCGAAAGAGTGTGTCTTCCGGTCGTATCATCACCAATTTCCAGAGAAAAGCGACTCTCAAGATCAACAATAGTGAAATCACCCGGAGTATTTTCTCGACAATAGCGTTCAAGAATTTTGACCCCTTCGGTGAAAGCTGCTCGTTCCTCGAGTTCATTTTCGAATACTTCACTATTCCATCTCTTCGCATAAAAATCGAGTGCTTGTTCAAGATTTGGAGCAAGCAGGGCAGGGGTGTGGTAATAGTGCAGCACCGAGTGAATGAGCGTACCAAAAACCTGATCTTTGGACTTTGGCTCCTTGATGTGGTCTATGTACTGATATTTATATTTCAACGGGCATGTCTCATATGATCCGAGACCAGAGTAAGAAAGACGCATAAAAAAAGAAAGTGAGTAAGGTAAACATTTTAAAACCCCCTGTACGAAACATCCAAACTTGATGAATTTCGAACGACCAGCTTTGCCTCCTAGTCTACCATTTCTTGGGTACTTCGATATACTTGACTAATAAGTCAATATATGCTATCATAACATAAAGTATTTTTCGTACCTTTCCAATTGTTTTCCATTTCCCTCGGAGGATCTCATGAAAATGAACGCTATTCGTTTGGACCAGTACATCTTACGGATCCTGTTCATCTGCATCATAATAGGACTCATATTCTTGACCACCGGTGGTCATCAACACATTACCTTCATCACCTTGGCATGGATGTTCATGCCTCTTCTGCAGATTTTCAAAGACCACTTGTTGGTCACAGATCTTCAGAGGAAAATCAAAGAACAAGCAGCTGAGCTCTCTTTGTTGCAGGAAAAAATAACCATCGCCGAGAGAGACGCCCAGAGCGACAAGCTCACTGGGCTACTCAATCTCAGGGGAGGTCTAGTGGCAGCCGAAAGGGCGTTCAATGCCGAAAAACGGCGCACGTACGACGCGGATAAGATGGATGCCAAGACACCACCAGTGCAAGTAGCAGTGGCCTTCATTGATCTCGACGGATTCAAGTCGGTCAATGACACGCTCGGCCATGATACCGGAGACCTAGTGCTTCGTCTCGCGTCCGAACTGCTTCGGCGCTTATTTGCGCGGGCGACAGACATTGTTTACCGCAAAGGAGGGGATGAATTTGTTGTCATCGTATTTGGAAAGGATGCCAGCGAGACAACTTCTCACCTCGAAGAATTCCGCAGAACGTTTTCTGTGGAATTCAAAAAGTGTTTCCCTCAAGCCGTATCGCCTGTTACGGTGAGCTGCGGCATGGTTGTGCGTTCCATTTTGCCCAGCAACACCGAATCGTTGACTACTGTTCTTCAGAACGTGGTGGGCGCAGCTGATATGCTCATGTACCGGGCGAAGAAGGAAGGGAAAGATCGAGTCATCATTGTCGACTGATTCAAGAAAAAAGTCGACTGAGAAAACAGTATGCGTGTCCATGTGTGTTACCTTGCCTATTTCAAAGCAAGGAAGCGCTGGACACTTTTTTTTATTCGAAAAAGCAACAACAAACACTATTTTCTCAGAGAGTAATAAAAACATGAGCGTAGATCAATTCATGTCGCATAACATACATCAAACTCATAAAGAAAAGATAAAAAAAATATGCCTACGGATAACTTGAAATCTCCGCTCTGATGGACGAAGAGAGTTTCTCTTACGAGGAAGAGGGGTACGTATTCTCCAACCATTCGTTCATACATTCTTTCTTTAAAAAAATGTATTCGTATCGTGATACTAAACGGTGCAGAATTTTTTTTGTTCTATTTATAATGTCGCATAATGTAACTTATACGACATATAGTACAGAAAACCAGAAAAATGGCTCTGTTTAGGCTGCTTGCAACGCTTATTTCTCATGTATAATAACGGCTTAAATAAGCAATTATTAGACGCATTTAAATGCGTTCTCAGGCATACTTCTCCATCGAGTGGTGCTAGCGTACCACTTCCTACCGCTTGTTTTCTGTCTGGCTCTTTTTCTCAACAAGATGACCTTCTGGACAGGTGCTCTTGAGAATAGATATCCCCTCTTTTCCTGTGAAAAAATAGATTCTCTCTTCACTAAGAATGTCTGCTTCCTCACTTTGTCAAAAAATTATTCTGGATAATTCGTTCGCTCTTTTTTTAAAAATATTTTTTCCGTGTAAATAATATGCTCCAGCTCCACATGAATAAGCGAGTAGGTAAGAATAATAGTGTGTTTGGATTTTTTTCAGATTTCTCATTTTTATTTGAATAGAAAAATATTTCGATCGACTAAGTTTAAAAAAGCGCATTTAAACTAAAAAGTGAGACTCCCCCGATTTTTACAAAAAACACGGGGGAGTCTGAGAACAGAAAAAGAGACCTTGTCTCCCATAGCGTTTTGTTTGAATTTATACGAGCTTATTTGCCACAGGGCGTCTCCTCTCTTCATGCGGGGAAATCTCTTCCCGGGTAAGAGTGGCTAGTATTGCAAGCTGTGCGTGAGCCCTTTGAAGACAAACGACTGCTCGAGACAAGGCAACGCAGACATGCTTTCTCTGCGCAATATCATCTTCAACGCAAGCCTCATTGCCAAGAGTTTCGCAGAGCTCCTCAATCACTACCCACATAACCTCACAAAGCTCTGGGTAACGAAGTCTTGCTAGACGTCTAGCGAGACTTTTATTATCCATAGGGACGATTTCTAAGGTGGTTTCAGATCCTTTCTGTCGGGTTATCTTGTAATAATTGCCCGGCAGAATAGTGACCGGACGCAATCGATAAACCTTGTTTGGTTTATTGAATTCGCTCATCGGTCAGTCGCCTTTCTTCTCTCTTATTTTGTTAAAAAACTGTACAAAAAACTTCCTGTGAATCAGCATAGCATGCTCACCAAGAAAGTACACACTCTTCTAATCAATGGCTCGCCAAAAATGGCTGTATCTTTTTCCAAAGGAATTGATGTGTAAGGCGAAGATTGTGCCCACCTTGTGGCTTGAGATAAACAGCAGCTTTGGTTTTATCTCTAAATTCAAGTGCGGGTTCATATGGAACCACATGGTCGTCCTTCGCATGCACGATGAAAATTTTTCGACCATCAATCTGCCCTGTTTGCGTGATTGGATTATAGAAATCCTTTCGTATAAGTTTCTGCCAGTCAGCAGCCTTCTTCAATCGATAGGCGTCGCCAAATCCAGCGGTCACAAATTGAATGTGTTTTTCAAATGGTTCATCCTCCCCTTCTTTACTCCAATCAAGAACAGGGGAAAGAGCAATTACTTTTTTGACAAGCGGGTGTTCGGAATTTAAGATAACCGCCGGACCACCAAAAGAAGATCCGAACAAATGGAAAGTCATTACGCGTAGTCTCGTCTCCTGTCCAGTCGCAAGATCTCTGACCACTGGATGTGCAGACAAAGAATCAATCACATCGGCAATATCCCGAGCCGGTGACTGATCAAGAAAAGAACCCTCGCTTTCCCATGTCCCCCGATAGCGCGGAAAAACTGCCACGTAACCCTGCTCTGCGAGGAAGTGAAGCAACTCCCCTTTTGACGGCATTGAGGGGAGTCCGATTGCTATAATTGCTATCTTCCCTGTCTGCCGGAGAGGCAAAACAATTTCAGCCACTATTTCCCCTACCAATCTCACTCGCAGTGGATATGCCTTTGAAGGAATCATGTCAGTAATAAAAATAAATAATTTTTCTCAAGCAATCTATCCGAGCGCCTCTTCTTCCATACGAGCCAGCTCAGCTCTTTGCTCTTGGCACAACGCTATTTCTTTTTCCAGATTAATCAGCCTGCTTTTTTGCTGACGAATTGCTTTCAGTTTTTGTTCGGCATCATCAAGCTCCTGATCAACGCTATTCCGTTCCAAAAGCATCTTTCCGCGTTTTTCTTTATCCGATGTTCTCTCAGTAAGCGATTTCAGGTCTCTCCCGATTTTTTCTTTTCGTTTTCTAAGATCGACACACTGTTTGTTTAGTTCATCTGCTGTGGAAACGACGCCCGAAAGCGCTTCTTGCTCTTCGAGCAATGCGTCATACCTTGCATCCCATATCTCATGCTGTTCCATGATAGCCAGCGTTCGATTTTCAGAATCTTTAATTGATAAAATAGCGCTTAAAACTTCGTCGGGCAAGGAAGAGACTATTGTTTTTTCTTGCGCTTCCGAATGGATTTCTCTTCGTAGACGTGAAGGAGAGTTTGACATCATTTTCTCTTTCGCTATTGACGAAGTATGAACTTCCTCTTGAGCGATACCGTCAACTCCAGCGCCTCTCAATGCAGCTGCGAGAGGACCTTCAAAGGCTACTCCATCTTCCTCTTGATCTTGTTTCGTAAGAGGAGGCAGCTCAAAATCGTCATCATCCACAGGAGGGCTCCACCTCTCCACTCTATCCACCTGTTCTTGTTGATCGGTTCTTGGTGTCTCACGAAGCAGCCGCTGCACATACTCTCTGGTCTCTTGATTTCCGTCTGCTGCTGTCTGCTTATTTCTTACCCATTGTATCTCATAGGTACGCACATACCCATTTCCATTCCACCCGGAATTCCGTGTCAGAAATGGATAGGCGAGGAGGTTATTCCCTTCCCGATCTACCCTATACACCAGGGGCTGCTCATCATAGCGTGGAATTTCTTTGAACGGGTCGATAGTTCCAAGAGTATTCTTTTGAAGAGAATGATTCTGGAGAAATTCCAGCCACGCCGTTTCATCCATACGTGCGTCGGCTTGTGTTTTGAGTTCTTCAAGCGAATGAAACGGACCGACAATCCTGAAATCAGGAAGAGTTGCAGAAAACTCAAGCTGTATTTGTGATTGGTTTCCACTATCACCTGAAGGTCTCCCGATCGGAGGCAGTTGCTCCAAGGTAAGATTTTGAAGTGCATTTTCTGACGACCAAAAAGCTTTCTGTGACAAAGAAGAAATATCAAAAGAAAGACGTGCTCTGTGAATCGGTGGCTGCTGATCCGCGGAATAAAAATAGGAGACATTCACGCCAGAAAATCCAGGAAGCGAAAAGCGTTCCGGGTAAAATTGTTCAATTTCATGTTGATGTTCTTGACTCAAAAAATCCTCTTTCTGTATCAAGAGTTGACTCTCATATTTTTCGAGTACACTCAAATCGACCACCTCGTTTTGGGTATGCAAAGCGCTCAGCTGCTCCTTATACCATAAGACAAGATGAAGTGGCTTTACCTCCCCTCCAAATCGTTGCCGCAGAAAATCGATCTCGCGCGCGCTGGAGAGATTTCGATGATGAAAAGAAAACTCAGCGATACGATATCCCAAATCAGTACGTTGGTATTGTGTTGCTAACTGTTGTGCAAAAAAATCAATGCTCTGTTCTCTTGAAACAAAAACTCGTTTTTCACCCAGAACAATATACGGGCAACCTTTCGGGCTTATGTTCACGGTAGCCACGGGAGCGCCCTCTCTTTCAGGATCAAGTTGTATACCAGACTCATTTATCGACTCTTCCAACATATCTGGAAAAACTTGCTCGATTTGAGCTGCAGATACCGGATGTACCCCGGGGGCATATCTACGAGTGATCTTCATTCCATTTTTTGTACCAGACCCTTCGCTAATTCTTCCAGAAGCGATGCAGCATTGGGGCTTGCTTTCAAAGGCAGCTGATCCAGGAGAAAGATTTATCTCATCCCCATCTGGACTACCGAAGAAATGATACTCCGGCATACCCCGAGCATGATCTGGGGAACGATAGAGTAGCTTGTGTGGATGTCCAGAAAGAATTACCCTATCCAAAACATCCCAGTCCACTGTATCGAGAGACTTTTGAAGCGATGCAAAATCTATTTCTATCCCCAGAGCTCTGGTGTAATCAGAAAGGTGTGCAGCAGTATGCTTAAGCGCCTGTTCATTCACATGATTGTCACGACACCAGCGAGAAAAATTCATCTGAGTTGCATGTCCGATTGGCGTTCGATTTGATCGAGATGATTCGAGAACACCTTGTTCAATCGCTGCAGAAAACAAACGGAGATTTCTCAGCCAATCAGACCCGATTCCAAACTGACTCTGCACTTGAGCATATTCTGCGCGCAATGTATAGCGTGCTTGCTGAAGAGCGTTTCTCAACATATCTTGCGCACGAGCCGAATTAATTTCTCCGGAAGATCCAAAAATTCGCGCTGGACTCCCAGGGGGAACGGTATATCCGTTTTCGGCAAGAATCTTCGTCTGACAGGCTGAGATTTCTCTTTGTGACGGCTGATAAAAAAGAGTTGATTCTCGTTCAAGTGTCGCCAAAACCAAAGTCGCATTCAGTTCTCCTGTTCGTTCAGACTCCACCACCATACGAGCCAACGATGGTTCAAAGAAAGGCATATCAAGCATTCTTTTCCCAATAGCTTCTGTTAATTTTCCCTGCGCATCCAACGCCCCAAGCTGGACCAGAAATCGCTCTGCCTCTTCTAATCGTTTTAGTTCTGGTGGATCCATGAACGGAAATTCCTGCGGAGCGATACCCATGCCTCTCAATTTGAGAACGACATGGGAAAGATTCGCCCGCATAATTTCGGGAATCGTGTGTTCAGGCATGCTTTCCCATTCATCTTCATTCACCAAACGAGAACAAATGCCTGATTGGACTCGACCCGCTCGACCCGCTCTTTGTTCGGCAGAATCCCGAGAAATAAGCTCGATGGTTTTTTCATAAATACCTGTAGCCTCATTGAAATGGACTGAATTAAAACGACAGGAATCAACCACAGCAGTAATGTCTGGTAAGGTCAACGAAGTTTCCGCCACATTGGTTGAAACAATAACTCTCCGCACACCAGTCGGCGGCCTAGACCAGATAACAGCATTCCTTTCCTCGACCGAGAGGGAACCATGGAGCGGTACGACTTCAACACCAGGAATATCCCCTATTGTTTTGATGGTTGACTGTATTTGTTTTGCACCAGGCATGAATACCAAAATATCCCCACTGTTCCTCTCTTGGAGAAGAGATTTCACTTCAGAAGCAGCCTCTCGGATATAGTCCTGCTCTCTTCCTGTAACCGAGTCATCATCACGTTGCAATAAATAGCGTTTTTCAACCGGATAGAGTCTGCCTTCTGCTTTGAGATATTGCTCATCGGTCATGCCAAAATAGCTCTGAATTTTTTCTTTATCAAGCGTAGCGCTCGTCAAAACAACAAAGGGTGATTTTCCTCTTTCACGAAGTACTTGGAGCATGCCAAGAATCAAATGATACTCTATAGAATTCTCATGAAATTCATCGACCATGATTGCCCCAAATTCTGGTTTGAAATCAGTATTTTCTGAGTGCTCTAGCCAACGGGAAAGATATCGTAATGCAACGCCCGTTGTCACAACAGGAATCTCTGAGAATTTCCCGACTTCTTTCGCTTCGGATGTAGAGCACCCGACGATACCACTCTCTCCCCAGGATAAATCTTCAACCGCTGCAATGGCACGAGAAACATTGAGCGCCGCATCACGCCTCGGCTGTACAACTAATGTCTTCAGGGGTAAATGTTGTGATTGGAGTGCCTCTCTTAAAATTCCCGGAAGAAGAATAGATTTGCCCGATCCAGTCTCGCCCTGAATCAAAACAACGCCGCCATTCCCGGGAGTAATTTCGGTCTGTATCAATTTTTGAATATCCCCTCGTCTTTGTGCAACTGGCAAGTTTTCTGGATGAATTTTTCCACGCAATTCTTGCCTCCAAACGTCATGACGATTGGGTGGAGCTTCTGGTATCGGAAAAGAGGTTGGTGCTTCCGGCATGTTCATAGCAAAGAAGTATTTTCATACGAAATATGCTGACTCTCGAGAGCAAACCAATCGATTACAGAAAGAAAAAGATAGGGAGAAATATTCCCCTTAAGAAAAACACTCTTTTTCTTCGGATTCATTGCGTACAGTTGACGAAGAAAATCGAGAACCGAAACTTCGGTATTCTCAGAGGAAACGGCGATTTTGTTGAGCTCTACAGTTACTTCTTCTGATTGGTCATCTTGTCGTATCTTTTCCAAGCGGATCAATTCATTTTCCGGCCAAAGTAGCGGCGAAATAATATCCTGTGAACGAAAATACTGTTCTGGATTTAGACGAGAAAAAATAACAATCGCCTTCCCCTGAAAATTACCACGATATGAAATTTCATTGACCCTTCCCCTCCACGTCAAAAAGACCTGCGCGAGACGAAGCAAGTCTCTCCCTTGTAACTCGATACCCAAAAACGGAGATTCTTCAAAGATTGCTTTTTGTTCTTTGGTTTGATTCTTTGTGGTGTCATCAATACCCCGACCATCCACGTCAACAACACGATAAAGAATCAGATCTTTTTGTTGCATATGTATCTTACCCAATAGCCTTATCACTCTCCATTTCTCTTCTCAAGTATACGGGAATATACCAATTTCTCCCAGTGGTATGCTTGTCCTATCCTCTTAATATTCCTGATGGGAAACATCAACCGAGAAGACCCTGATTTTGACCATTACACTACTCAAGACCGAACAGCGAGATCTATTCTCTCTGGACTTATCGGAATAGTCACAATCTCTCACATCATGAGAAGACAAAAAAATACGGCTCCTTCTCTCCCGAAAAATCTACAACAGTAGAAATCTTATAGAAGGATTCGAC
>JAGOSP010000015.1 GCA_018062205.1 Candidatus Moraniibacteriota bacterium
CTGTCTGTTTTGTTGGGGGAATGCCTCAAATATGGTAAGAGGCCGAATGAGGAAAAAGTTTCTGATGAAGATCAAGAAGCTTGACTTATATATGTATAAAGTGTATAATGTAAATTTGAACATTCACAATTCATTCACTACAGCTTTTGGCTTATTTCAGGGTAAGTTGGTCAAAAGCTGTAGTGAAAAAGTTACCAGAGTCCAGTGTCTCCGGGTGAGGGGATGATTCCAACGGGCAATAAAGCCCAAGGAGAATACGATGAGCAATTTTGCATCAAGAAATCTCACCCATGGTGAGACCAACGCCCTCGTCAAGCTGGCGGGTGGCGAAGACAAGGTTCGCAAGATCCTCGCTGGCGAACTCAAGATCCAGCTCCTGTCGACTACGGCCGAAGCGGTCGTGGTGCCGACGGATGTCGAGCAGTTCATGACCATCGAGCCCGACCTCGCTTTCGAAGATCGCATCACGCGCGGCAACTACGGCTGGCGCAACAGCGATCTGACGGAGAAGAAGTTCCTCGTCACCGCCGATCAAGTCGGCGAGTGGGAATGGAAGCTTTTCCACTTCAATCGGAGAATCTCTTCTGAGGACGCCTTCGGGCTGATCCAGGAAGACGGTTTCGAGCCTGGTCAGATCGGACATATCCTCACCTTCGGGGAAATCAATCCCGAAGAGCAGCGGAAGTATCCGATCATCGGTCTCGGCTCGGTCGCCGAGGTCCTCCTGGATCGGTTCGTCCCTGTACTGTGGTACGACGACGACAGGCGTGGGCTCTGCCTCTCTTGGTTCGACCGTGACTGGGGCGACCGCTGCCGTTTCCTCGGTGTTCGCAGGCGCTCTGTCGCTTGAGACTTAGGTCTCTTGTGCTCTCTGGTCTTGGGCCCTTAAGCCCTTTGACCCGTAACCCCCATTTGCACAGCGTGCGGTGGGGGTTCAATTTTTTTTGTGAGACTATTTTTTCAGCAGAGACGGACACAGAAGGCATTATAGACAAAATATTTTCTGCTACAGCATATCCTCATGTAAAACAGAATGAGTTACGAGCTTATTTCGTCATTGCAGTGACACTCTGAGAATCAGAGGAAACAAAAACCACTCATTGAGAGTGATTTTTGTTTTTTGAATGGAAGAGTAATCAGTCAATATCAAGATTGTTCTTCGCAATCATTTACTATTTACTCTGCTGACTGATTCTTTCTTGAACCAAATCCATGTCCCATTCCCATTTGTCGAGACCCGCCATGGAGATACTGTATATCGACATTATTTTGTTTGGCCCAATCTACCAAATCCTGCTTCTCTTTCTCTCGAGCGGCTTGTTTTTCAGCTGGCGTCAAATTCTTAAAGTTTTCCATCTGTGACGCTCGCTTGTCTGACAACTCTTTGTACTTATTCAACAGGAGAGTTTCTTGTTCGACAGTCATTTTTCCTGCTGCCACTTCTTGATCAAGCTTTGTTTTGAGTTGTTCTGTCATTTGACCCTGACGTTCTTGATGATGCTGGCTAAAAACTGATTGGACATCACTTTGGTTTAACCCAAACTTTTGGGCAATCATCTGGACTAATGTTGACTGGGTGTTTGTATCAGCCGAAGCCCTACCGACTCCGAGTATCACGACACCCGATGTGACAATGACGGCTAATGTAGCGAGAGTGAATTTTTTCTTGTTCATATATTTTTTTAGGATAATAAGATTATTCTTACGATGGATACATTTTCCTTCGGCTGTACAGCTCGCTTTGAGTGGTGGCTGGGTGAATGTTACTTTTTTTCGCTAGCATACTGTACTACTCATTCAGATGAGTTTGAGACGCAAATGAAAATAGTCAAAGCCAGTAAAAGCTTTTTACTCTCGTGATAGGCGCTGGAATAAAAAATAGTGCTCTATTTTTTTTGAGATTAAGAGTCCTTCTTTTGGAGGTACGATTTTTGGTGATATTTTTTAAGGAAATTTTTTCTTTTGAATAAAATTGTGAATGTATTTGTCCTTCTGGTACACTAGTGTTATTACTCTTGAGACCTTATCGGAATATGAATTGGTTTCTTCTTGCTTTTGTTGCCGCTCTTTTTACTGCTGGTCATACCGTGCTGGAGAAAAGGGCTGTATCGAAAGGAAGAACACTAGAGGTATCATGGATGCTTGCTCTCGCGAATGCAATTTTTTCGATACCTGTTTTCTGGATAGCCGATTTCTCAGGGGTGAATCTTTCTGTTATTGGGTTTATTTTCATTGCCTCGCTTTTTGGCACAGGCGCGCTTTTTCTCGCTACGAAGAGCTTGAAGCATACCGAGGTGAGTGAGTCCTCAGCGTTTTTCGCTCTCTCTCCTCTTGTGGCCGCGGCTCTGGCATTCGTATTCCTTCAGGAAAGAATTGCCGGAATCAACCTGATCGGATTTGTTTTAATGGTAGGGGGAATCCTTTTTCTTGAACTCAAGAATTTCAGATTTTTGTCAGGAATTTTTACAAAAGGAAGAGAGAAATATGTAATCTACACATTGGCAGCCGTTCTCCTCTTTGGAGTGAGCGCTCTTTTTGATCGTATTGTGTTATCTGGTTACGAGATAGATGCTCTCGCCTTTCTCGCGATAGTGCATATTTTTCTCGCGATAAATTTTTCTATCATTTTTCTTATACAGCCACTTTCCCAAGAAGAATTTATGTCGAGTCTGCGAAGCAACTGGAAGCTTATTATTCTGCTTGGCGTTATCACGTATCTCCAACGATATTTTTATGCAAATGCTGTCCAGGTGGCCTTGAGTCTTGGGATGGTAGTTGCAGTGAAGCGATTGTCAGCACTTTTTACGGTGATTATTGGCGGGAATCTTTTTCATGAGCATGATATTGTTCGGAAGACGATAGCAACAGTCATTATTTTATCAGGATTGGCACTGCTGGTATGGTAATGCTATTTTTCTGATAGCCAATTCTTTGATCGAAGAGAATTTTTTCTTGAGGAAAGGAGACACATCGGGTATTGACTGCGGGGTATTTTTTCGGTATGGTATGCGGAGTACTTTTGTGGAGAGGAGAAAAGAGCGTGGACAATAAGTTGGTTGTGACGGGTGTTGGGCTGATTCTGTGTACCCAGAGTCCTCAGGGGATACAAATCATGGTGATACGGGAAATCAAAGAGAAGCCTTTGATCGGAAAAAGGGCTGGGATGCTGAGTTTTCCCTTAGAGACACAGGAGGCTGCTGACGAAGGGAGTGTTATTCAAACGATGCAACGATGTGGCCGCGAGGAACTCGGTATTGATGAGCCAGCTGATGTGGCTGATTATTTCCCGGTAGCCACGGAGTTTCGCTTGTTCCCTGAAGCACGGGGATACGATATTGTTACTCGCTATGGGATTGCTTGGTATGTCGGGCCTCCCGATCGGTCTTTTTCTTCTGCCTCGAGCGAAATCGAGGTGATGGGCTGGATGACAATCCCGGCGCTACTGGCGAGTGATTTGATTCGGGTAGAAACAAGGCCAGTGTGTGAGGATTTTCTCCGGCGCCTGCCACATCTTTCGTGGGGGTAGGCGAGACTCCAATTATTAGACGAGAAGAAGAATCTGTTTTGGGATGGTCACACGTATGTGTTTGGTGACTATCCCTTTTTTGTATCCGAAAAAAGAAGAGTTGTATGAGGAAAGAATTTCTCAAGGAGTATATCGTGGTAATGATCTGCCTTCAGGCCGTTAAATATTTCAACACATTCGACAGAGGAGTTCTGGAGTATGGCGAGTGTTTTGAGTTTGCCATTGAGACCGCCGGTTACGTCAACAGAGTGTGACTCGGTGATACCAGATTGCGTGGCGAGCATGTTGAAAGTGAGCTCTTGGATGAGCGTGGCGTTTCGAAAACGATGAGGGTCTTCAGTGAAAATGCCATCAATATCTGATGCAAAACAGATTTTTTTGGCGGAGAGTTCTTTGGCAAGAAAAGCGGCGATGGTATCTCCAGAGCAAACAGAAAATTCAAGCAGGGTATCGGGAACCATTTCTCCGTAGAGGAGAGGAATCTGACCGTGCGCGAGCGCGTGAATGATTGTTTCAGTTGAAAAATGTTCGATAGTGGTATTATTTTGCACAATCACAGAAGCGCTGTGCACAGGAACCACCGGTAGGCCGGCTGTCACAAAAATATCTGCGAGTGCCACATCAAGTGTTTGATTGGCTCGTTGTGAAAGAAGGGCAGCTTCTCTTTTTTGAGGA
The DNA here is from genome assembly GCA_018062205.1 of Candidatus Moraniibacteriota bacterium. Taxonomy (GTDB): domain Bacteria; phylum Patescibacteriota; class Minisyncoccia; order Moranbacterales; family UBA1568; genus JAGOSP01. The sequence continues at coordinate 4,202 of JAGOSP010000015.1, forward strand.
TTTTTCTTGGTACCATGCTTGAGATCGAAATCATGCGCGAGCCGATGCCCGGCCGATCCAGATCCATGAATGAGAATAAGGCGAAAAGGTTTTTCTTTCAGGCTGGAACGGAGAGCAAACGCGACCTTTCGCATGAGTGATGCACGAATAGCAAGACTTAGACGGTTTTTATACGTCGCGACACTACCGCCGATTTTGAGAATGAGAAGAGGAGGAAACATATATGAATACTTTATCTCAAAAAAAGGTCTTTTGCTAGTGAGTGAAGATGAAAAAGGCTTGCATTTGCGTGAAAAGAAACATTTGTCTATACTCAAGCCTATATGACTCATCACGGAAAAACTCGGCTACAATTTATCCTCGTACTTCTTCTCGGCTTGGTCGCTGGTGTGATTGCGTATCCGCAGATTACCTGGTTTCCTGCGTCGGTTGGCTGGATGGAAGACCACTTTAAGGTGAATCTTGGCCTTGATCTGCAAGGAGGTATTCATTTGGAATACAAGGCAGACGTGTCGCAGGTTCCGGAAGGAAAGATTGGCGATGCTCTTTCGGCTGCTGAAGCGGTAATTGAACGGCGAGTGAACGCTTTTGGGGTTGGGGAGCCATTAGTACAACAATCAAATGTCGGTACGGACCACTATATTATTGTTGAGTTACCAGGAGTTAAAAATATTGAAGAGGCAAAGAAAACGATCAAAGAGACACCTCTTCTGGAGTTTCGGGAGGAAGCTGGCCCAGAAGCAGAGGCGCAATTGACATCATACAACGATTCCAATAAGCAGAAGGCGAACGATGTTTTGAAGCGAGCATTGGTTGGAGATGATTTTTCTCTTCTGGCAAACACGAATAGCGCTGATCCGGGATCCAAAGATTCTGGAGGTGATCTTGGGTTTACCACCAAGGGGAAATTCGTTGAGGCCTTTGATAAGGTGCTTTTTGACGAGAATTTGAAGTCAGGTGCGGTGTGGCCAGAGCTTGTGGAAAGTCAGTATGGATTTCATGTTATTAAGAAAATTGAAGAAAAGGGAGATGGTGAGAACAAAGAAGTTCGTGGAGCACATATTCTCTTTCCAAAGTATACTCTTGATCAATTTCCAGACCTTCAGTACAAGGCAACTGGTTTGACGGGGAAAAATCTGAAGAGTGCTTCGGTGAGTTATCAGGGACAAGGGATGGGATCGCCGCAGGTGGCTCTCCAGTTTGATGATGAGGGGACCAAGCTTTTTGCCGATTTGACACAGCGTAATGTTGGCAAACAAATCGCCATTTTGATTGATGGCGGAATTGTAACTGCTCCAACAGTGCAGACCGAGATTCTGAATGGGCAGGCAGTCATTACGGGGAACTATACGATTTCTTCAGCGAATGCCTTGGTTAAGAGATTGAATGAAGGTGCGTTGCCAGTGCCGATTACTTTGGAGTCGCAGCAAAGTATTGATGCGTCATTGGGGGCCGAGGCATTGAAACAAAGCCTTTTTGCCGGATTAATGGGGTTGATTGCCGTGGCTGTTTTCATGATTTTTTATTATCGTTTTCTTGGTCTCGTTTCTGTCATTGCATTGATTTTGTATTCAGCAATGCTCTTGTCAATTTTTAAGCTTTCGGCTTATACCCCATTCGGCATTACACTCTCGCTCTCGGGTATTGCTGGATTTATCTTGTCGATTGGTATGGCGGTGGATGCCAATGTCCTCATCTTTGAACGCACGCGCGAAGAACTTGCGTATGGAAAAAATGTCTTCAAAGCGATCGATGAAGGATTCCGTCGAGCATGGCCGAGCATTCGTGATGGAAATTATTCGACACTGATTACCACCTTTATTCTGATTGGTATGGGAACAGGTTTTGTGAAGGGTTTTGCTTTGATTCTGACGATTGGTGTATTGCTCTCGATGTTTACCGCTGTAGTATTGGTCCGAGTAGCGCTTCGTTTCTTGATTGGGCATTGGGCGGAGAATCGACCTTGGATGCTCCTTCCGAAGGGAAAAATTTTTGAAAAAGATTGATGGCTATGATGCAGATTATTCAACAAAGAAAATACGCATACATTTTTTCGCTCGCATTGACCCTGTTCTCTGTTGTGGCATTGAGCGTGTGGGGACTACGCTTGGGAATTGATTTCAAGGGTGGGACACTGATGGAAGTTCAGTTCTCGATTGATCCAGCTCCGGAAGCCAAACAGGTGACTGAGGCGCTTTTGCCTATCGGTTTGCAGAGTCTCACCGTGCAGCCAACAGAAAACCATGCGGTACTCTTGCGCTATCTTTCGTCAGATGAGAATGCGAATGAGCAAGTACTTGAGAAATTACAGGGACTTGATAGTGAAGTAAAGCAGCTGCGCACCAATTTTATTGGAGGATCGGTTTCTGGACAGATCAAAAAAAATGCGGTATCAGGTATTATCCTTGCCGTGATTGGGATTGCTTTGTATATCGCATGGGCTTTCCGAAGAGTTTCGGTCCCAGTGACCTCCTGGGAATATGGTATTGGTGCTATCATCGCTCTGGGACATGATATTTTAGTCACCATTGGTGTGTTTTCGGTTTTGGGGAAGTTGTATGGTATTGAAGTGGGGGTTCCGTTTGTTGCTGCTATCCTGACTATTCTTGGATACTCGGTGAATGATACTATCGTGGTGTATGATCGGATTCGTGAAAATTTACTTCGCGAACATGGGAAAGTGGACTTTGAAACAGTAGTCAACCGTTCGCTCAATCAGACTCTTGGTCGTTCGGTGAATACTTCTATGACAGTTATTATCACACTGTTGGCGATCACGATTTTTGGGGGAGAGAGTATTCGATATTTTTCTTTGGCGATATTGATTGGTGTCACTTTTGGGACATATTCCTCGGTGTATGTTGCATCTGCGCTTTTAGTCACACGATATAAGATGAAATTGAAAAAATAAGTATGAAATGGAATCCATTTGCAAAAGGAGATGACGAGAAGAAGAAGCAAGAGACTTTGCCAGATATTCCTGGTGTCAAAAAACCAGAGGATATGAATATGCTGCAGCGTCTCGCATACAAACGCGTGATGGCAATGAATCCGGCAGAGAGAGCCAAGCTCATGCAAAAGATGATGACACCAAAGAATGTCAAAAAACATGAGAAAGAAATCCGTGAACAAATTGAAGAATTGAAAAAAAGTGGAAAGGTGAGTGATGATCAAATTCGTCTTATGAAGGCTCGACTTGGATTGAAATAATTCAAACAAGAAGAGTGATTATTTGAAATTAGTTATGGAGATGACAAGAGAACATAAAATTGATGAACTCTTAGATCGCGGTGTAGCGGAAGTCATTGACAGCGATCGCCTTCGGCAACGGTTGATGAATGGCGATGAATTGCGCGTGAAATTGGGTATTGATCCAACGAGTCCGCATTTGCATATTGGTCGAGCGGTTGTCCTTCTTAAGTTACGGGATTTTCAAGAGTTGGGTTGTAAGATCGTGTTGATTGTCGGTGATTTTACTGGTCAAATTGGAGATACGAGCGACAAGGAAAGTGAGCGACCGATGCTCAAAGCGGATCTTATTCAGGAAAACATGCGGACATATACGAGTCAGGTTGGCATGCTTCTTGATCTTACAAAAACAGAAATACATTTCAATTCAGAATGGCTTGAGTCACTTGATTTTAATGATATTAGTGCTGAAGCAGAGCATTTTTCCGTGGCTGAATTTATTGCCCGTGAGAATATCAAGAAACGACTTGATGAAGGTAAGCGCGTTTCGCTTCGTGAAATGATGTATCCGCTGATGCAGGGATATGATAGTGTTGCTGTTTGTGCTGATGTCGAACTTGGAGGGACAGATCAGCGTTTCAATCTTTTGGCTGGACGAAAATTACAAGAAGCCCATGGACAGGCAGCTCAGGGTGTCTTGATGACCAATCTCATGCTGGGGACTGATGGACGTAAGATGAGTTCGAGCTGGGGGAACACCATTAATTTGCTCGACGTTCCCAATAGTATGTTTGGCAAGGTGATGAGTATTTCTGATGAGATGATTGTCCCATATCTGATTCATTGTACACGCGTGCCACTCGCTGAAGTCGAGGTTATAGAGGCGAAGATTTTTGAGGGGGAATTAAACCCGCGTGATGCCAAGCTCCGGCTAGCTACTGAAATTGTCACGCTCTATCATGGAAATGAAGAAGGAGCGAAAGCCGAAAAATATTTTGTGGAAACTATTTCAGAGAAGAAAATACCAGAGGATATTCCGGTCACCCTTGTGAATGCAGAACACGAAACAGTAGTAGACGTTTTAGTAAGAATGAATCTTGCCACGAGCAAGAGCGACGCTTGGAGAAAAATTGAACAAGGGGGTGTCTCGATTGACGGGGAAAAAATACCTGAAAAAGATATTCGTTTGGACAAGACGAAGCATCACAACACAGTGTTGAAGGTAGGAAAGCATGGTTTCGTGAAATTACAGTTTTCGTGATAGATTGAAAGAAAGGACTATGCCACAAGCAAAGATCGCAGCTATTCTTGCGGAGGGGAAAAGAGAACTCGAACGTATTCAAGACGCGAGTACTCTTTCGGTATGGGAAACTAAGTATCTTGGACGTAAGGCTGAACTCAATGATGTCTTGAAAGGATTGAAGGACTTGTCACCTGAAGAGAAGCGTACTGTTGGCCCAGCAGCGCAGCATGCTCGCGAGACACTGTCCGCTCTGTATCAGGAATCAGTCAAACGGATTGAGCGCGAGGGAGTGGATTGGGATAAGGAATGGATTGATGTGACCGCACCGGGTGAGCGTCTGCCGACTGGCCATTTGCACCCGATTACTTTGCTGGAAAATGAAATTGCAGATATTTTTGCGTCACTCGGCTTTGGTGTTTGGGATGGACCAGAACTTGAAATAGAGCAAAATAATTTTGATTCACTCAATTTTCCTCAGGATCATCCGGCGCGCGATATGCAAGATACCTTCTGGGTGAAACAGGACAAGCACTGGAAGCACACGTATCTCCCACGCACGCATACCTCGACAGTTCAGGTACGCTATATGCAGGAACACAAGCCACCCATTCGTATTATTGTTCCGGGGCGTATTTTCAGAAATGAAGCAACTGATGCATCACATGAGCATACCTTCCATCAGTTTGAATGTCTGATGGTTGATGAGCCGGGTAAAGTAACTGTCGCAACTTTCAAGTATATTGCGGAGACTTTCTTTAGTCGTTTCTTCGGAAAGAAAATTGATATTCGTCTTCGTCCAAGCTATTTTCCATTCACTGAACCATCATTTGAATTTGATATTTCTTGCGTGCTGTGTGAGCGGAAAGGCTGTTCGGTGTGTCAGCAAACTGGCTGGCTTGAAATTGGCGGCGCTGGTATGGTGAATCAAAAAGTTTTTGAATCAGTGGGATACAAGCGAGGTGCATATCAGGGTTTTGCGTGGGGATTTGGTTTGACTCGGTTGGCTATGATGAAATACAAGATTACCGATATTCGACTGTTTATGAGTGGAGACCTTCGATTCCTGAAACAATTTTAGTATGAAATATTCCTACCATTGGCTGAAAGAACTCTCTGGCACCAAGAAGCCCGCTGACCGTGTGGCTGATTTGCTTATGCGGCATGCCTTTGAGGTGGAAACGGTGGAGAGTTACGCACATCATCTGGAGAATATTGTGACTGGGGAAGTTCTTTCGGTCGAGCCTCATCCTGATGCCGATCGATTGCGAATAGCGCAGGTGGAAATTGGAAAGTATACCGTGCGACAAATAGTTTGCGGTGCTCCAAATCTTGAGGCGGGGCAAAAAGTCGCGTTGGCTCTCCCGGGAGCAGTACTTCCAAACGGAGCTGTTATCAAAGAATCTGAAATTCGCGGAGTGCGCTCGGAAGGCATGCTGTGTTCTGAGAAAGAACTTGGCCTCTCTGAGAATCATGAAGGAATCGCTGTTTTGCATGAAGAAGCTCCCATCGGAGCAGAGCTTGCGAAGTATATCGGTTTGCAAGACACAATTCTTGATGTAAAAATTTTGGCTGATCGCGGATCGGATGCCCTGTCGTACGAAGGGCTCGCACGTGAGATTGCTGCTCTTGATGGGCATGCGCCGCAGTTTACCGAAGCCCGTGCCAAACCACTGAAAACACCGGCGTATAATCGGGCTCCCAAGGTACATATTCTTGATAAGAAAGAATGTCGACGCTATGTCGGATTGTATTTCAAAGACATTGTGATTGGAGAGTCTCCTTTTTGGATGAAAACAAGATTATTGGTTTCGGGACTGCGTCCAGTGAACAATATTGTCGATATCACGAACTATATGATGCTTTTGACTGGACAGCCGCTTCACGCGTTTGATGCTGATCAGCTTTCGGGTGGAATTGAGATTCGTTTTGCCAAGAAGGGAGAACGTCTGGAGCTTTTGACCGGGGATAAAAAAATACTCTCGACACAAGATTTGGTTATTGCAGATACGAAAAAAGTTTTGGCACTTGCTGGTGTGATGGGAGGCAAACATTCGGGGGTGACCAAAGAAACAACAAATATTTTTCTTGAAATTGCTAATTTTGATGGAGCAACAATCCGGCGGACACGGATTCGGCATGGTCTTTCCACCGATGCGAGTTATCGATTTGAACGCAATCTTGATTCAAATCTTCCAACCGAAGTGGCACGCGAAGTAGCCGCACTGATTCACGCATTGACGGGAGGGAAGCTCATGGGTGCACGCGATGAATATCTCGAGAGACGCAAGGAGCGAAAAATTGAACTCGCTTTATCTCGGGTAGAATGCGTGCTCGGTGTAAAGGTTCCGATTTTTGAAGTGGTGCAGTATCTTGCGCTACAGGGATTGACGGTGAAAAAGGTTAATGGAAAGGACGCACTTTTTGTTCATATTCCAACCCGTCGACCCGATTTGCGTGATGAGTGGGATTTGATAGAAGAAATCGGCCGCATGCGTGGCTATGACAAAATTTTGGCAGCTGCCCCAGAGCTGCCTTTTCTCGCAGGAGCCGTACATGAAAAAAAATACTTTGAACGGCATACCAAAGAGTTATTAGCACACTCTGGTTTTGCTGAAATCATGACGTATTCTTTTTACGGTGTCACTGACATGGATGCTTTCGGACTTTCTCACACTCAGCATATTGAAATTGCCAACCCGCTCAATCCAGATCAGACACATCTCAGAAGAAATCTGCTTCCAAGTTTGCTTGCTAAAGTGAAAGAGAATATTCGACACACTGAATCATTCCGCTTATTCGAGTGGGCGAGCGTTTTTGAAAAATCGAAAACATCTGAAGTGCGAGAATCAAAGGTGCTGGCACTAGCGAGTGTTTCTCGAGAGAAAGGTTCTCGAGAGTTCACACGACTCAAAGGATCACTCGAAACTCTTTTCGAAGGTATTGGTGTTCGTGACATTTCATTTGTATCACACGTGGTTCCGACAGCAGGGGATGAGTGGCATCGAACACAGAGTGCTGACATCATGGTTCAAGGAAAAAAATTGGGAACTATCGGGACGCTTATGCCATTTATCATGAAGTATTTAGGTGTTACATCGGGAGTAGCAGTTGCTCTCATAGATACGGAAATACTTCGAGAGTCAGTGCAAACAGAAAAATTGTTCACGCCACTTCCGAAGTTTCCTTTTGCGGTACGCGATATTTCCTTGGTTTTTTCTGGACGGCAAAAGAGTCAGGCGGTAGTGGAATTGATGCAAGAGGTGGGTGCGCCACTCCTTCGCAGGGCGGAATTGTTTGATATCTTTGAGCGAGATGGAGAGCGTAATCTCGCATTTCATCTTTCCTTTGGCGCCGATGAACGCACCTTGACGAGCCAGGAAATGGACGAGGCTTTTAATCGCATTGTCGTCGCAGTCAAAGAGCGCCTTGACGGAAAACTTCATCAATAAAATCTCCAGAAGAGTCGTTTCGTGGTAGAATATAGCTTGAATCACAAGCTGTCTTTAGTTGACTTTTTATAAAAAAAAGTGTATAATTTTTGGTTGTGGTTCTTTTCTAGGACAGGTCGGATTGTCGCGCTCCAGTGTCACAATTGGAGTGAGGAAAGTCCGGACACTCGCCTTTTTCCCTCAAAAAAAGAGGCAGCAGGTACTGGGTAATTCCCAGACGCCGCGAGGCGCGAGGTGCGAACAGAGACGGCTTGGTCTGCAAAGACTGAGCCACCCTAATACACTATTGGGGTGAATCAAGTAGTAATGCTTGGAGTGAAACGGCTAAATCCTTATCTGAGTGCAAGGTCGTGTCATTACACGGACTTATGCTGACTGAATATACAGAGGAATAATATTGTATTAAGTCTGCCTGAGTCCGTGTGATGGAGTGCCGCAAAGAATCAGCGAGTAATCGTTTGATCAAGAGAAATGGCAATCGTCTCGCTTCGGTGAGATACAGAATCCGGCTTATAGACCCGTCCTAGAAAAGTACCGAAAATAATTTTGTCGGAACATTTTTATGAAACGATCAGAAATATTTTTTAGTGCCATGCAGTTGCCGGTTGATCTTGTTATGATCACCCTTGCTGCTTTGAGTGCATACTACGTGCGTAATATTCCGCAAATTCTTGCGTTACGACCAAAACTCTACGACATCACTCTCTCAAATTTTATGGAGGTAGTGCTTTTTGTTGCACCTATTTTTGTCCTCATTTTTGCGCTGGAAGGATTGTATCAGATGCGAACCACTCGTCGTTTTTGGCAGGAGGCTTATCGGGTTTTTCAGGCGACATCGCTTGTCTTGGTTGTTGTGATTGTTGCCATATTTTTGAAACGAGAATGGTTTTCCTCGCGTTTCATTATTCTGGCTGGCTGGGGATTCACCGTGCTCTATGTTATTACTGGCCGGTATTTGATTGCTCGTATCCAGAGGTACTATCTTCTGACGAAAGGGATGGGTGTGCATCGAGTGTTGCTTGTTGGAACGAATGGCAAGATGCAATCTGTTAAACGATACTTTTCTTCACATCGCGAGCTTGGATACAAAATGGTTGCGCAGGTTTCGGGAGTCTCGCTCCATCAAATCAAAGAGATACGTCAGAAAAAAGGATTGGACGAAGTTATCGTTTGCGACGCAACATTGACAGATGATGAGCACGAGAAATTGCTCGACTATTGTCAGATTAACAATGTGAGTTATCGTTTTATTCCAACGACACTTCAGACCGCGCGTGCTTCGATGCAGGTCGGTATCTTGAACGATGAACCAATTATTGAATATCAGCACACACCACTAGACGGATGGGGAAAAGTGATGAAGCGAATTTTTGATTTAGTTGCGGGTTCTTTATTGACGCTTTTTGCTTTGCCTATCATGGGTATTATTGCGCTTCTCATTCGTCTTGAAGATGGGGAAGGACCGATTATTTATCTCAACGAACGTGTTGGTCAGGATGGGAAGAAGTTTTTCGTGTACAAGTTTCGTTATATGCAGTGGAAATGGTGTACCGATAAGGCGAATCCAAATTATGAAGGAGCGCTTACATATGAGCAAGAATTGATTCGGACAATGAGTGTGCGTCAGGGACCGTTGTATAAAATTAAAGATGATCCTCGGAAAACAAAAATCGGTGCCTTTATCGAGCACTATTCGCTCGATGAATTACCGCAGTTCTTCAATGTCTTGAAGGGCGAGATGAGTCTGGTTGGACCTCGACCACATCAGCAGCGCGAAGTAGATAAATACAGTGAATACCACCGTCGGCTTCTGACAATCAAGCCGGGTATCACTGGTATGGCACAGGTTTCGGGTCGTTCCGATCTTCCGTTTGAAGACGAATATCGTCTGGATGTGTACTATATTGAAAGCTGGTCTCTTTGGCTTGATATTCTTCTCTGCCTCAAGACATTCAAGGCACTTATTCATCGCAGAAAAAATTAATTTATTTCGTTTATTTATCACGTAACAAAGAAACATTATGACAGCACTTCTCAAATGGTTTGTCTCAGCGCTTGCTTTCTTGGCACTGCCGCATATTGTGCCGGGTATTAGTGTTGAGGGGTTGAGTACCGCTTTGGTCCTTGCTTTTCTTTGGGGAGTTATCGGGATTACTATTAGGCCGATTCTGGTCATTCTTACTCTTCCTATTAATCTTCTTACCTTTGGTATTTTTACCTTCGTCATCAACGGAGCGCTTCTCTTTATGCTGGGAGGGTTTATCAAGGGATTCGAAGTAGAGACGATGTGGACAGCCATTCTTGGTGCGCTAGTCCTTTCTATCATTCATATGTTGTCACACTCGGCTATCAAGGCAAAATAGTCAGGGGAAGAGGAATGCCCTGTTCTTTTAAGAAAGGTCTGGCGAAAGTCAGTCCTTTCGGATTTCTAAAAAAGAATGGATTTTGGTATACTCATGAGAAAGGAATCAGGACCGTATCTTTTGTACAAAATATTTATGTTTTTTTCTGACCCGATACTCGATATGCAGATTACGCTCGGACTTATTTTCTTGAGCTTGCTTATCAGCCTCATTGTTTTTTTGTTCAAACGAAATTTTTGGTTTGCGGTAATACTTTTTTCAGTATTAAGCAATGTGGCAGTTCTTTTAAACGTTGGATCTCGTATGTTTCAGTTTTATCATCTTCTTTGGATGTACTGGTTTTTGATAGGTGTCTGGCCGCTCATAAATCTTTTCAGTATTATTTTCTATGTTCGAAAGCAGAAAGTATAGACGAGTTTTTTTCTCTGGTATTTTTGTAATCGCCGCCGCCGGAGTATTTTCTTGGCAGGGTGTTTCTCTGGTGTTCTCAGATGAGAGTGATACCGTGGAAATATCGGAGTCGGTAGTTTGGGAAGGAGCACACGTAATTTCTGGAAATATTATTATTAATCCAGATGTGACAGTTACGGTAACCAAAGGAGCAAATCTTGTTTTTGAGGGTGGCTCACGATTGAGTGTTCAGGGGACGCTGACGGTCAATGGAACAGTAAAAGAACCCGTTTTATTGAAAAAGCAACACCCCGATATACTCGAGGAAACGTATACGGTGAGTGTAGAACGTGGCGGTGTTGCAAACCTAAGAAATGTTGATGTGAGCGGGGGAGGCTCCCTAACCTCAGTTTTCCAAGTAGAAAGAAATCCCTCCTTGCTGCCCACAGCCTATGCTTTGGATGTCTATTCGGGAGCGATAGATATTATGAATGGAGGTCACTTTTTTGCTGACGGTGTTAGTTTTCATCACAATGTTGTTGCTATTCTTATTCGAGGTGGACGGTGGTCTCTCGATGATGTACGCGTGCAGCGCTCGAAGTTTTTTGAGAATAGTCAGTTCGATGTCGTGAATATGGCAAGGGATACCGCCTACGACTTTCGGTATAATTGGTGGGACCACGTGACAAGCAAAACAGAGCATGAGCATATTATGGGTCTACTTGACACAAGCTTCCTTGCCCCTGAGAAGGACTTCCATGATCCGGTGATAGTAGTTCCGGGTATGCTCGGATCCTATCCGATACTCCGTGCACACGAAACTGAACCAGTCTGGGCGCTCGACCCTCTCTTTCAGAATTATCGTGATTTGGTGGCATCTTTAAGGAAAAATGGTCTAGATGAAGATGTGTACGAATTTCCCTATGACTGGCGAGAAAGCAATGTTTTGAGCGCAAAACTTCTGGCGCAGAAAATACAGGAAATTAAAGAAGCTCGTCATTGGCCAAAAGTCGATATTGTTGCGCACAGCATGGGAGGACTAGTGGCGAGAGAATATATTGAATCGAATGAATACCAGGCAGATGTTGATCAGTTAATCACCCTTGGAACCCCAGAGCTAGGAGCGCCCGAGGCTTACTTGCGGTGGGATGGTGCAAAGTGGTTTTGGTCTTTTTCAGAATTAATGCAAGAATTCGTATTTAAACAATGGGCTAAACACGAAGGATTTGATGATATTTACGACTATCTCCACGAAAAACCAATTATTTCTGTTCGAGAATTGCTGCCGACGTATGATTACCTTGCTCGTTTGAAAGATGGAGAATACCTCTTATCTCCATATGGTGATGGGTATCCACACAATGAATTTTTAGAAAATCTCAATACCTCGGAACGCGTTGCAAAATTATCAGGAGTCGAGTTTACCAAAATTATTGGTAAACTTATGAATGACGAGAGTACTATCGCTGGTTTTCGTGTTATTGATGCCGACAAAGGGAAATATTGGAAGCATGGCTATCCTGATGATATCGAGAGCCTGAATCCAAGCAACGCTGCCCGTGGAATCATTGGAAGTGATGGGGATGGCACAGTCCCTCTTGTCTCTGCTCTTGCTTCAGAAATTCCATCTGACTATACGCTTACACTTGAAGGTGTCACTCATGATGATTTACCAACCGAAGGACAGGATGAAGTACTCGAAACACTGGGTATTCGTCAGCCGTACGAGGAGGTTCGTATGTCAAAAGTTAAAAAAATGCTTGCATTTTTTCTCTTCTCTCCCATTGATGTGCAGGTGATCTCGCCTTCAGGAAAAAGAGTGGGGAAAAATTTTGAGAATGGAGAAATATACGACGAAATTCCTGGTACTTTCTATACCGGTTATCATACAGAAAATGAATTCGTCACTATTCCCAATCCAGAGAAGGGAGAATATCGTGTTCTGACGCAGGGGACCGGGACGGGAAAATATCGAATTGAGATTGCGCATATTGTTGACAGCAAGGATCTAGGAAATCCTGCGACGGAGTCGGTAGTCACTCTTTCTGGTACTACCGAAATGGATACTCTTACGGAGGCACCGATTATGGTAACCGATAATGCGGTGACTGTGCCAAGCGAGCCAACAGATGCTCTTCCTCCCGTGACACACATCTCGCTTTCGGGAACACAAGGACAGCATAATTGGTACACAAGCGCTGTGACAGTGACTCTTTCTGCTCAAGATGAAACCAGTGGTAGTGGTGTAGAGCAGACACAGTACTCTTTGGATAATGGTATTTCCTGGACTGCATATAGCCAACCTTTCATTCTTACCAATGAAGGAGTGTTCGCTCTCCAGTATCGTTCTATTGACCGAGCAGGCAATCAGGAAGTCGCTCAGACAGAGGTTGTGCAAATTGATCAGACTTCTCCCGAAGCATACATTGTCTTGAATACCGAAACGCAAAAGCTTGATATTGTCGGGAGAGACAGTATCGATCAGCATATGCTTCCGGCAGATATTGTTACAAATGATATTCACCTCACGCTCACTTTTTGGCAGCAACGGTTGATGAAATTTCGTGGCATTTCCTTTCCGAGTACCAAAACAATTGTGACAGCAACTCTTGTTGATGCGGCTGGGCATACGACTATTCTGACCTTTGATCAGTCAAGAAATCAGAAAAATCGTCTTTTCCTCACACTGCAGTCTCTTGTTTCAGATGGAGTCACGACCAAACCGATGACGACTCTTCAGTACAAATGGCAGAAGGACAAAAATCAGCAGTACACTCGTCTTGCTTCGGCTCTGCGTACTCAGAGGGACTTTGTGGAGATGCACTATCTTCCGGTCAAAAATAGAACTCGCCTCATGCGTTTTTCTCGTGACTTAGCTGATGACGAAAGTGATGATGATTCTGACTATCGTCTGGCGAGGAAAAATCTGCCCGGGATGGTGATTCCTGGTATACTGACAGAGCGAGGAAATACCAAGATAATATATTAGGCAATTCTTTCTTGTTTTTTTGTGTGCAGGAGATTCGAAAGAGCTCGTATAAAATTTACAGATATACATGAAACTATTGCTCATTAAAATCGGGAAGGCGTGGCATACGCTTCGGCGTGAGGGATTATTTCATGGCGGAAAACGGGTGTTTGTCGCCGCATCGGCACTTTTCCGACGAGTACAGCCGGGAGATATTTTGTTTATCTCTGGTGGAGTTGGGGACAGCGCACGATATCGGTGTGAGCACGTCGCGGAAGAGCTTTCCCTTCAAGGTTATCGGACTTCAGTGACGGTGCAGGATAATCCTTTTCTTCTCTCGTACACAGAACAATTTTCTGTCTTTGTCTTTCATCGAGTGCTGTATACCGGTCAGGCGAAATCGCTCTTCATTCAGCTCAAAAAACTGCAAAAAGAAATTATTTTTGAAACAGATGATTTGGTCTACGATCCTCAATACTTGGTCCATATGGATTATTTCCAACACATGAATACACTAGAAAAAAAACTGTATGAACATGGCGTGGGGGGAGAAATGCTTGCTGATCCGTACGTGCAGGTGGCAACAACTACAACCAGTTTTCTGGCTGAGAAATTGCGCGCTCGAGGCAAACAAGTCTTTGTTGTTCCAAATAAGCTTTCGGGAGAAGACATGAAAAAAGTGGACACAACACTGGAAAATCAAAGCAAGAAAGATACTCAGTCTGAGAAAGTTGTGGTGAGTTATTTTTCGGGAACAGCTTCGCACAACAAAGATTTTGCCACGATAACTGAGCCGCTTCTTTTCATACTTGAACGCTATCCGCATACAGAACTCGCATTGTATGGCCCGCTTGATCTTGACGAGCGATTTTCATTATTTGGAACTCGCGTCAAAAAACTTCCCTTTGCTGGTCGTGAAAAGCATTTCGAAAATATTTCCCAAACAGATATCAATGTTGCTCCTCTCGAAATTGACAATCCGTTTTGTGAATCCAAATCAGAACTGAAATTTTTTGAAGCAGGCGCATTCGGTGTACCAACCATTGCTACAGCAACGCAGACATTTCGAGAAGCGATTGAAAATGGTGTAGATGGTTTCGTGGCTGCGACACCGGCAGAATGGAAGGATTGTCTCGAGCAGCTTGTCAAAAGTGCGACGCTCCGGAAGACGATGGGTGAGCAAGCTCGAAAAAAAGTACTTTCGCAGTATGTGACTACAAACACTAAAAATTCCCCCTACTACCAGTATCTGAGTAGAAAAATAGCAAAAAAAGAGGACAAAACCTTTTCAAATTAGCCAGAAGAGGGTAGGCTAAGAAGAAGCTACAGAAGTAATTTCCTTAAGAGAAATACAGTATGACTTCCATGGAGTTCTTTTCGGGGTGGTTTTCCGCTTCGTATTGGCAATGTACATATTTTGGAAATACACTTGAGAGATACGCTCTCGGAGGAGTACTTTTTCTTATCGGATTTGTTTGTTTTGGTGTTCTCCAGAAAGTTATCCTCTATCGACTTGAGAAGCTTGCCGAGAAAACCAAGACGAATGTGGATGATATTTTTATTCGTATTGTTCGTTCATTTCGTCCACCATTTTATTCATTCCTCGCATTTTACATTGCAGCTCATTCGCTTGAACTTGCACCGTGGGTTGGGAATGCAGTGACTTCTCTTCTTATCGCGTGGATTACCTATCGCGTGATTGGGGCAGTACAAATCGTCATTGACTTCATCGTCGAAAAACAGATCAAAAGTGAAGGCAACCGAAACGCAGAGGCAGCCTTTCATAACCTCTCGCTCATTGGCAAAGTACTTCTTTGGTCTCTTGGGCTTCTTCTTATTCTCTCAAACTTTGGGGTGAATATTACGTCATTGATTGCTGGACTTGGCATTGGTGGCGTTGCTATCGCATTCGCACTCCAAAATATTCTGGGGGATCTCTTTTCCTCGTTTGCTATTTATTTCGACAAGCCATTTGAAATAGGAGACTTTATTATTGTGGGAGACCATCTTGGTACAGTCGAGAAAATTGGTATCAAGTCGACACGACTTCGCTCGCTTGATGGCGAAGAGCTTGTTATCTCTAATGCTGAATTGACGAGCGCGCGTATTCGCAACTTCAAAAAGATGCAAACGCGTCGCATTGCTTTTGGCTTTGGTATTGTTTACGAGACACCATCAAAAACGCTTCGAGAAATACCAGCGCTTATTAAGAAGATTGTTGAAGGAGTGAAAGAAACGACATTTGATCGGGCTCACTTTAAGTCATTCGGTGATTCCTCCCTTGATTTTGAAGTAGTGTATCTGATTGCGTCGTCGGATTATAATCGCTACATGGATATTCAGCAGGATATTAATTTTCAGCTTAAGGAAGCACTTGAATCCCGTGGGGTTGCATTCGCATACCCAACACAGAAACTCTATCTTTCCAAAGACATCTAGGAGCATTTCCCCGTGTAAGCTTTTCCTTACGGGAGGCGCTCAGATACCATTTGCCTGGCGAAGAGCGAGTTAGTCTTGTATACGAATGAGACGGATGCCGAGGACGATGGTTACAAAGAGGAAGATAGTACTGATTGCTAAAAAGACAGAATCCTTGAGGAATTCTGGTTTGTATTGGGAAAGGCGCTCAACGAGGGTCCAGAGATCACCTGAAGAGTGCCCGCTGGTGTAGGCGGGGCGCAAAAATAGAGTCTGGCCATAATACACTTTGTTTTTATTCGTGTCAGTAAGAGTGCGGTCAAAAAAGACAGGCTGAGGAACATCGGTAGCAGAAAGATATGGTTTCTCGCCGTGACGATCCTCATCGGAAAAATAGGTAGTAGAGAAACAGTAGTGTTGGTTTTCAGAGTGGATAATGACGGGGAAAGGGAATAGAGTATAACTTCCTTGTGATGGGGGTTCAGAATGAAAAATTTTCATGGCAAGAGTTTCCTGACAAACTTCATCCATCAGTCGAAATTCAATCTGTTCGCCTGGTTTGATATTAGCTCGACCGAGAACAACGCGGATTTGATGGAAGCCATTTTTTTTTGTAGTGAAAGTTTGGGTGATTGGGGTGCCCGATGAGAGGGTTATTTTTTTTGTTTTTCCAAGGAAATTATATTCGGATTCACCGAGACCAAAATTTGTCAGAAAGGTCCAAAAAATACTCGCTATAGTCAAAAGAAATACGAGACAGAGAATCCATTTCTTATATTTTCTGATGTATGTCAGAGTTTTTTTCATACGAACTTTAGAGGTAGTAACGGGGGATAATGACATTCACGATAGCGTGGAGTTGGAGGAGTATCATAGAGAGAGCAAGAATCTTTATGACAAAGATGAACCTTGTTTTTTGGCGAAGAAAAAATCCGATACCAGTTATGACGATAAGGAGATGGGCGATGATATTGGGGAGAAAATAGCGTCCAGGCTGACCGATAAGGATTTCTCCGGTGTAGTCGTAGACTCGCCAATCGTAAAAACGAATGGCTATTTGCAATGCCAGTATCATTCCGAGTGATAAAACGAGGTATTTTTTTTCTGGGAGACAGGGAACCTGTTTTTGAGAAAAAAGATACCAGATGGTACCGATGAAGCCAAAAAAGGTGATGAATGTGATTATGCTGAGCGACCAATGTGGGATAGCATTATCAAGCCAGCCGAAATGCCCCCAGTAGGAAAGGGAGGTATCACGGATTTCACCAAGAGAGAGTGTTTGATCGAGGTATTTTTTGGTAGATTCCAGGGGAGAACTGAACTTTGACTGTGCTGTGAAGTTGGTAATGCTTACAAAATAGCTCTTGGGGACAACGAGAAAGAGGAGCGTAGCGAGTAAAAGGGTAGTGACAATAAAAAAAGTAGCGAAGCGTTTTTTGGAGAGTGGAAGTTTTTGATAAGCAAACCAAGTGAAGAGCGGATAGAGGAGAACTACGAGAACAATTCCAGGGCCTTTGGAAAAAAGACCCATGAGAGCTGAAAAAATGATTAAGAGGACATATTTCCATTCAAGGTCTTTCATCAGAGAAACACCGGCATAGAAAAAAAGCGAAAAGGCAAAGATAAGGGCGATATCGATATTGACTTGCGATCCAGTGATGGAGAGCATGGGCTGAAAAGCGATGAGTGTCGTAAAAAGGAGCGAGAGGTTTCCTGAGAAGCCGATTTTTTTGGCGGTCACATAGGCAAGAATAATGACACCGAGACCAAAGAGTACAGTAAGGAATCGCATCACAAATATACGCGTAAAAATACTTTCATCAGAAAAAAGACGCTCTAGCCATGCAGCGAAGAGATAATAAACAGATTTGGTTCCAGAGGTATTGGTTGGGTAGACTTCGACATAATGTTTTCGGTTATTCTGTAAGATTTCTTTTTCGCTGTCAGTGTCAGAGAAATTCTGAATATTTTGCTTCTCAAATTTTATTTCATCAAATTGCGTGGATTGAGCTGCGTGAATGATTTCTTCCGAGAGTCCGTAGGTGGATATATCCGAGCTCACAGTGTTTCTTTTTCCGTTGTTTTGTATGACCCAGTTTCTTTCCGTTGGTTCTGCCCAGTATTGGACGGTTCCATAGTGAATCTGTTCATCAGGATTCTGAAATACGGGTATGAGAAAACTCAAAAGAATGCCTTTTATAATGAAAACGGCAACAATGAGACCGAGCGTGATTTTTGAGGTGACAATTTGTCGGAGGTTCATGTCTGGAGTATACTATAGATGCCGTAAAAAGCCATTTTTCGTTTTAGTGAAGATAAATACCCCGATAAAGTAAAAGCTTTTCTAGGTTTGAGAATATGAAAAAAATACTTATTACAGGGGGAGGCGGGTATATAGGGAGTCATGTGGTCAAATTTTTTCTTGAGCGGGGTTTCTCGATTGTGGTTCTTGATAATTTTTCACGCGGATATCGGGAACCACTACAAATTCTTTCAAAGATTGGAAGTATTGACGTAGAGGAATCTGATTTGTTGGACATCAATAGTGTTCACGAGGTGTTCCAGAAACATGATATCGGTGCGGTATTGCATTTCGCGGCACTTTGTATTGTGAATGAATCGGTGGAGCAGCCGGAATTGTATATGAAAAATAATGTGGAGGGGACAAAAAATCTTCTCGAAGTTATGCGTGAGGCGAATGTGGAAAAAATTATTTTTTCTTCAACATGTGCCGTGTATGGTGAAGCAAAGATTTTGCCAGTAGATGAAAATCATTCGCTACAACCGATGAATCCCTATGGCGAATCCAAGCTTGCCGCTGAAAATTTGATTCGTCAGGAAGCCGAAGCGCATAATTTGAAGTATGTGATATTTCGCTACTTCAATGTTTGTGGCGCATCGAGCGATGGAATGATTGGAGATAGCAAGAAGCCGTCTCAACTCCTTGTTCAGAATGCAGTGCGTGGGGCGATGGATATCGAGCCCTTCTCATATACCTGTGCTGATGTGGAGACGCCGGACCGGACGCCGATTCGTGATTATATCGATGTAGAGGATTTGGCAGGAGCGCACTTTCTCGGATTTAAGTATCTTGACCAGGGCGGTGCATCGGATACCTTCAATCTTGGCAATGGCAAGGGGTATTCGGTGAAGGAGATCGTCTCTGAAGTGGAGCGGATATTTGGCCGAGTGATGGAGAAAGCGCCGACGGTCACGCGCAAGGGTGAGCACGCGAAGATCTATGCCGATCCCAGGAAGGCAAAGAAGGCCCTTCAATTTATGCCGAAGAAATCCCTGACCGAAAGCATTGAGAGCCTCCGAAAGTGGTATACCGGACATCCGAATGGGTATAAAGAGTAGTTTCTGTTATTAATATATATGGAACAACAGAAAGTAGTACAGAAGATTCTTCTCTTGGGGGGTGAGGGATTTATCGGGCGAAATATCGCAGGTTATTTTTCAAAGAAGAATGCTTGTGTTTCTGTCGGAAATGAGCAGTCGCCTTTTGAACAGAGGAGCGATGTTTTTTTGTCTGCAAAACCATATGAAGAGGTGGTTCATCACGAGAGCGATGTTGTTATTCATTTGATTGATAACAAGGTTCCGATAGATGCTTTCATTAAGCAGGAAAAAAATCTCATGAAAAATGTTGGGCTGAAAAATGGCCAGCACCTGATTGTGTTTTCTTCGGCTGTCGTGTATGCGAATCCTGATTCGGAGTATGGCCAAAGGAAGCAGGCTCTGGAGAAATTCTATGCCGAATATTGCAAAGAAAATGGCATTCAATTGACCATTCTCCGGCTTTTCAATACCTATGGTCCGTACCAGATCCCGTATCGTCAGGGGAGCCTCATGGGGAATCTCTTGTATAATGGTCTGAACAGTATACAAACCGATATTAATGATCGGGACGCGGTTCGTGATTTTCTCTATGCCGGGGATATACCAAGATATATTGAGCAGGTCGTTTTGAATAATATGACAGGAGTGCATGATATCGGATCTGGGGCGCTGACGAGTATCGCTGAACTTATCAATACGTTGGATAGTAGCATATTGAAAAATCCTCTTGATGTATCATATCGGGGTTCGAAAGAAGCAATATCGAGTCCGTGTGCGAAGGGTGATTTAATAGGGGTAGTTACATTGACAAGCTTGGAAAATGGATTGCAGCAGACGAAGAAATTCTATGAAGATAACATGTCTATCGTGAAGCCATATGTCAAATGAAAGAAATATACTGATTATCGGAGCAGGGAAGGCGGGACGACTTCTGATGCAGGATATCAATACGAATGTCGAGGGTGCGCATGTCATCGGTTTTATTGATGATCAGATTCCGAAAGCCGCCTCGATTAAACATCTGGGTAGTATCGATGAACTTTCGAAAATTGCGAAGATCTACCAGGTAGATGAAATGATTATCGCTATTCCGTCGGCCGATGGAGCGCTTATTCGTCGCATTCTTATGAAGAGCATGAAGAATCGGATTCCTATCCGTATCGTACCGCGTAACTTACGGGTCATCAGTAAGAGTGATGTGAAATACTCCGAAGTGAAACCTCTCGAGACGGAGGATTTCCTCGGGCGACCATTTATCGATAAGAACATCGAACGATTGAAGAAATTTTACAAGGGGAAGACTATTTTTATTACGGGTGGCGCGGGATCGATCGGTTCAGAAATCGTACGACAACTTGTTGATCTTGAGGCAAAAAAGGTGGTCGTGTATGACAATTCTGAATACCTTATATTTCTCCTCGAGCAACAGCTGAAAGAGCGGGGGATGCGCGACAAGTGTGAGCTTATCGTAGGGAATATCCTTCACAACAATAAGCTCAATGCCCTGTTTGCAAGGATTAAGCCGGATATCGTATTCCATGCGGCGGCATACAAACATGTGCATCTCATGCAGGATAATATCGATGAGGCGGTATATAATAATGTCATCGGGACGAAGCGCGTTATCGACGCGGCAATGCAGAATGGCGTGAAGCTCTTTACCTTTATCTCGACCGACAAAGTGGTGAACCCGACGAGTATCATGGGCGCGACGAAGAAGCTTTGCGAATATTATATCCAGTGCCTCAAATCGAAGACGACGAAATTCAATATCGTTCGTTTCGGTAATGTTATCAATTCCAATGGATCGGCACTCCCACTCTTCGAGCGACAGATGGTACTCCATAAGTATGTGACCGTGACGCACAAGGATATGCAGCGATTCTTCATGTCGATTCGTGAAGCGTCGTCGCTCGTTATTGAAAGTACAGCGGAAGGAAAATCGGACAGTATTCATATCCTCAATATGGGGGAGCTTATCAATATCTATGAGGTGGCGATGTGTCTCATTCGCTCTAAAGATTTGATTCCTGAGGGGGATGTTGAAATGCGCATCATGGGCCTTCGAAAGGGGGAGAAGATGATTGAGGAACTCTATACCGAGGCCGAGGAGGGTGAAATGGTGAGGACGAAGTCTGGCCGGATATTCTCACTGAAGAATCATGCTGTGTGCCCAGTAGATAT
>JAGOSP010000023.1 GCA_018062205.1 Candidatus Moraniibacteriota bacterium
GAGCGAGAGCAAAACCAATCAGAGAGGCGGTCATGGCTGCTTTTCCTTGTTTGATATTGTTTTCACTGGCTCCTCCAGCCATATACATGAGAGCACCGATGATGAAGAAGACGAGAGCGAGAGTGGCTGCAATACCCTGGAGCCAGGGAAGGATGCCCCCCGAAAGAAAGGTTTCGACAGTATTAAATGCCAATGGATTGTTCACGGAAACAGTGACTGTTCCACCAACACCAGCCCCTGTGCCACCACCACCAGAACCGGATCCTCCTCCAGCACAACAGGATTCACCAGCCAAACATCCGGTAGCGGGAGAAATGAGATCTGCTGGAGCAGCGCACGCCGCCGAACAAGTACCCGAACGTCCGCCACCACTACACGATGCTGCATCTGCACTATTTCCACCAAGAAACAATCCCATTATGATGATGACCAAGAGAAAACATATACGATGTATTTGATGCATATATTCAAATAGAAAATAAAGCTACACAGATGAATCCTTTTTAGGATACCGAAAGAAACCAATCCAAAGTAACAGAAGCGAAACACCGATATACAACCAATAATCTGATGTATTCAACACAAAAAGCCCGCAAACAAAACGTGTTGGTTCAAAAAATCCGATAACCGAAACGATAAGATAAATCACGCCAAAAGAACGCGCATAAAAACGAATCATCCTTTCCCCAAGCATCACTGCCGCGAAAGCCAAAAGCCCGGAAAGTATGTGCGTAATGTTATGCAACGGATCAATATCAAATGTTCCCGGCAATGATCCACAAGTAAAGCCGAACAAGCCAACTCCGACAAAACCAGAAGCCAATGCGAGAAGGAGTATTTTTTGCATACAATAGACAGACTAACTAATTCTCTTCTAGTATACACTATCTTCAGTGCCCGCCTACACCGCCTACTCTTGAGATTTTTCGTGAGCTTTCTTTTTTCTCTTTTCTTTTGCTGAAGCAACATTCCATAACAAAAAAGAACCCCGGCGGTGATGCTAGGGTTCTTTTTTTCACGCTCCAACAAAAACTAGTTTCGTGGGCGATCTTCGAGCGGTCGAGCTTCGTTGACGGTCAATGTGCGGCCATCAAGTTCTTTCCCGTTCCACATATCAATAGCGCGCTGCACTTCTTCTGGTCCACTCATTTCGACGAACCCGAATCCACGTGAGCGACCAGTCATGCGATCGGTAATGATTTTCGCAGAAACAACCGAACCGGCCTGTGCGAAAGCTTCAGCGAGCGAATCTTCAGTCGAGCGATATGAAATACCGCCGACATACAACTTTGTTGACATACTTTGTTGCTTCGAACTGATTACACCGTAAGACGACCTTCCTTCTTGGCACTTGACTGGGAGAAGCAACGACTTCACCACCGAGAAACGCTTGCGAACGCTATCCCGCCCTCTACTTGCGGGACTCGAAAGAAAACTTACTTACCCCCATGGTAGCACATTTCACCACAAAATACAAGGAAATGTATGCACCCCCGAAAAGAGTCTGCCTAAGTCCGGAGACCCTTACCTGTTTTGAAGAGCCACCACACAAAACCAAAGGTTCCCACAACAAATGCTGAAAGTATTCCAAAAGAAAGGAGAACGTTTGTATCAGAAACCCCAAGTATACCGTAACGGAATCCACCGATAATATACACCATCGGATTCCACAGTGAGACAGACTGCCAAAATTCTGGCAAAAGCTTCACCGAATAGAAGACTCCCCCCAAATACGTGAGTGGCGTTAAAACAAAATTCGGAATAATAAACACGCCGTCAAAACTCTTCGCAAACACTGCGTTAATCAATCCAAAAAGCGAGAAAAGAATCGCCGCAAGCAAAGCAAAAACAAAAATAGCTCCCCAGTGTGCGAAATGAATACGCGTAAAAAACAACGCCACTCCGAGCACTAATGAACCCGTAAGAAGACTCCGTACCACGCCGCCGGTCACGTAGCCCGCAATCACAACCCAGTACGGCGTCGGTGACACGAGTATTTCCTCAATAGTTTTTTGGAACTTAGCGAAATAAAAAGAAGACACCGTATGCATAAAAGCATTCATGACCACCGACATCATAACGAGTCCTGGCACAATGAACTGCATATAAGAAAAACCATCAATATTCGCTATCTGAGAACCGATAAATTTCCCAAATACCACAAAATAGAGCGTCATCGTCACAACGGGCGGCAAAAGAGTTTGTGTCCACACCCGGAACATACGCATCACTTCTTTGTGAACAATAGTCCGATAGGCAGTAAGGTTGCGCTTGAAATTCATAATTATTGCGTCTATCTAATTTACTCGCTCTTCTTCTGAGTCATCTGGAGAAAATATTCTTCTAAACGATTTGAGGTATTCCGAATAGAGACCACTTCCAGTCCGGCACCCAAGAGCAATTGCATCACCTGAGAGATGGAATACTGCTTGTTCACCGTCACGGAAAGCGATTTCTCAGTCATCCGAGGATGAAATACCGCTAAATCAGCCAAAGTATGTTCTTCTGGAGCACTTTGCAATTCCAGTATCATTGATTCATTTTCCATACTCGAAAGAAGATCCGTGATGCGACCAGCAGCGACAATCTCCCCTCTGTTGATAATCGCCATGTTGCGACAAAGCTCTTCCGCTTCATCCAAATAATGCGTCGTGAGCAAAATAGTCACACCTTTGTTGCGATTCAATTCACGAAGAAAATCCCACATCCCTCGTCGAAGTTCAATATCAACCCCAGCAGTCGGCTCATCAAGAATCAGAAATTTTGGATCATGCACCAGTCCACGAGCAATCATGAGGCGCCGCTTCATACCCCCCGATAATTCACGTGCTTGCACATCCTTTTTTTCCCACAAACCAAGTTGGGTGAGATATTTCTTCGCATTTGGATAGGCCTGACGACGAGAAATGCCATAATAACCCGCCTGATCAAGCACAATATCCAAGACTTTCTCAAAGATACCGAAATTGAATTCTTGCGGGACGACACCAACCTGCATTTTCGCTTGTGCGGCATCCTGATCAATGGAAACACCGTGCACCAGAAGCTCTCCGGATGTTTTATTCACCAATCCAGAAAGGATATTGATAAGTGTTGTCTTGCCAGCACCATTTGGCCCAAGCAATGCAAAGAAATCCCCTTCTTCAATCGAAAGACTCACCCCCTTGAGGGCTTCAACACCACCAGCGTAGGTCTTTCGTACATCTGTAACTATAAGGGCTTGCTTCATAAACGTACTCTAATTAATCAGCATACATCGAAAGAGCTCCCATATAATCCGCCTTTCCCAAATTCACCCCGACATGACGCAAAATAGCATACGCTGTTACGGTATGAAAGAAAAAATTCGGCAGACCATACTCAGGGAGAAATTCACCTCCCAAGAAATGCTTCTCAGGAAAATACGGCAAGCGAATTGGCGTTTGAGCAGCTGTTGTAAACTGCCCTGGCTTGATTGTCGAAAGAAACGCAAGTGTCTTGTCGATACGAACAATCAGTTCTGCAAGATTCTGCTCGGTATCCTCCATTTTGGGAGGCTCGACACCGATCAGCCGAGCCGTCGTGCCTTTAGCATTGTCCGAAGCAATCTGCACCTGTTTGACGAAGGGTAGCATATCGATTGCCAAACGCGACTGAAGCAGGACGCTTTCATTAACTTTTTTCTCAACACAAAAAGCTTGCGCCTTCACAAGCTGCGCTTTGAGATTGGTCAATGCTTTGGTGAATACTGGTACCGAAAAATCAGAGAGTGGTTGTACCATAGCATGGTGATTAAAGATTGGGATTCTTTAGTATACTAGAAAAACTCTCCCAGAACCATACCTCTCAATTTGTCATATCATCACCAAACCATTTCTTGTACAAAACATCGTATTGACCAGATTTAACAACTCTTCTTGCTCAAAATTCGGTGTTAGCATTATCAAAATAATACTTCGCTCTACAACAGTGCCGTCCATAT
Source organism: Candidatus Moraniibacteriota bacterium (assembly GCA_018062205.1). Classification (GTDB taxonomy): domain Bacteria; phylum Patescibacteriota; class Minisyncoccia; order Moranbacterales; family UBA1568; genus JAGOSP01. Next base: position 3,962 of record JAGOSP010000023.1, read on the forward strand.
CAAAAATAAGAGCTTTGTATCTCATATAATCAATTGTTTCTCGGCAAGATAATCAAAAATTATTTTGTCCACGAGCGAACTTTTGTCCTTATCTTTGTGAGTAAACCAAACTATTTCCTCAATTTCTGCAGCGGGTTTGATATCTCCAGTAAATTCCGATGAATAGCAAGTCATACGAACTACCGTTCCTTCCGGCTTGCCATGAGCTTGTGCCTCAAAAGTACCCACATGTTTTATGGTGTCGGAAAGGATATCAACCGTCAATTCTTCTTTGACTTCCCGTATCAAGGCCTCTTGATCGGTTTCCTGCCCATTGCGTTTACCCCCAGGGATATAATAAGTATCTTTCCCACACGAACGAGTACTCAAAATTTTCTGATCTTGAATATAAATCCACGCTAATTTATCAATATACTTTTTTTCCATACAATTTTGATTACTACTTTTATTCAATCCTCATAAGAATTATTTTTTAAGTCCCCGATTCAGATACAAAGACTATTCCTCAATATCCATACGGCGGTAATCGTACAATATTTTCTTGTCGAGGTCATAATAACAATCTTCGTAAGGGTTCTTCGGATTATGAAGATCTAAAGGATTTTTCTGAAACAAGTAGGCTTCGCTTTTCAGTGGTTTCCCTGGGTATGCCTGAAGAGTCCAATTTTTCTCGGTATCTGTCACAAAGGTATTCTTCAATCGGAATGCCCCTTTTTGTGATAAATAAAACATGGAAATCTCTTCAAGAATAAAGTTTATTGCCATTTCTCCAGTACCATGCCCTGCCGCCAAACAATCTTGTTCTACGTGTTTCCGAAACGTCTGGTCATTTGTATATAAATCTCGCACTGTCTTGTAGGCCAACAGAAACACGTCTGAATTTTCAAGGAGGATTTGACCAAATGTTTTAAATGAAAATGCTTTATGCGTCCATTGACGATCTTTTCTCAACAGATGAATAAAAGCGTTTTTGTGAGAAATCATTTGCTCTTTAAACCTGTCTCGTAATGTATGTGCTGGGTCTTCGGAATGAAAATATAAATAATCTCCATACCACATTTCCATGCCGATTCCATCTGTGTATTGGATTTTTGAAGTAAGATGTTTGAGATATTCAAAACACTTCTCAGGGCTTTGCTCATTTCCAATCCGACTCATAGAAATACCAAGAAAAAATATTCCCTCGGTAGTCGGCAATTTATTGATATCAAAAAATCTATTTTTGAGAAACTCTTTTGTCATAATCTCACTCTTAAAAACAGTTTCTCTCCTTAAAATGACAGTTCAGTCCTTATTCCAAACAGTCAATCTTCTTTCTTTAAAGAGCACAAGATTAGGCATTTTTATTGCTTTATACGAGTTCATTCTCATGCAAACGCCTTTAAAAAAAAATGCTGCGGTGTTTGTTGGACAAAGTTCGAATGTTTTTCGAGCAAAATCCAAATGATTAAAAATACTAATGCGGACGAGGCAAGGCGAAACTATTTGTCTGGGGGAATGGATTCGCCTTGCCTCGGCTGTTTTCCCGCCCGCAGGAGGGGTCTGGGGAGGAATGCGGGCGGGATTTCGGCGGGGTTCTAATTTTTTTTCAAAACAATTTTCGGACAAAACTATTTCCACTCAGTTAAACCCCATGTACCAGAACCGACTTTAACAAATCTTAGTTTTGCTCCCTTTTCTGTTCTCCGTCTATTTTCTAAGAGCAAATCAACCGCAAGAGTAGATTCTGGTGTCTTACCCTTTGTCTTGATTAGTTTTTTATCAAGAGCAATTTTAATAATATCCGCTACATGAAGTGGTTTTTTAGACT
>JAGOSP010000005.1:0-58230 GCA_018062205.1 Candidatus Moraniibacteriota bacterium
TACCTACCCTTTACGCCCAATAAATCCGGATAACGCTTGAGGTCTCTGTATTACCGCTACTGCTGGCACAGAGTTAGTAACCTCTTATTCTTCAGGTACTCTCATCGAAATTGCTCCCTGAAAAAAGTGGTTTACAACCCGAAGGCCTTCATCCCACACGCGGCGTCGCTCCATCAGACTTTCGTCCATTGTGGAATATTCTCGACTGCAGCCACCCGTAGGTGTTTGGACAGTGTCTCAGTTCCAATGTTGGGGGTCATGCTCTCACACCCCCTACCCGTCATAGCCTTGGTGGGCTTTTACCTCACCAACAAGCTGATAGGACACAGGCTCATCTCAAAGCGATAAATCTTTACTCCGTAGAGCGTATCGTGTATTAGCTCGGATTTCTCCGAATTATTCACGACTCTGAGGGAAATTCCTATGTATTCCGAACCCGTTTGCCGTGGGCCTAAACCCACTCGACTTGCATGCCTTATCCACGCCGCCAGCGTTCATCCTGAGCCAGGATCAAACTCTCAAAACAGAGAAACGATATTCCGAAGAATACGTTTCATTGAAAAACAAATTGAAAGGAATCCGCCGTCTCCCTCTGCACAAAGCAGAGGAGAGAGGACTAACCACAAAAAATTGTGATTGTTAAACTTTTTTCTCTTCTTTATTTGGCTCGCACAGAAATTGTTAATGGACTCCGACAGATATTCTCTATATTATTTTTCCTTTTTCATACACACTCGTGCACTCAGCAGAAAAAAACAAAAAGAAACAAAAGCAATCCGTACACTTCCTGATTGCTTACCTAGTATAGCAGCCAAAACCGGTCTGTCAAGCCCCAGAGACTCTTTCTTATTCTTCCGGCTCTGCATCCCTATTTTTTCCACAAAAATCCTTTATCTAAAGGATTTTTGTGTTCTTTTTAGCCAAGCTCCGCCATCAGACACTTTATTTCAACCGATTATTGATAAAGAGAAGGGCAAATATTGGAACAGCGAACCAGACTATTGATGCGAGCGGCGAAGCAAAAACAAGAGCAACATGCTCCGTTACAAAACTCTGCGTTACCGTTCGTGGCAAAAGAGAAAGAAGCATACTGGTGAGCATGCCAGAAACAAGCAGGCTCATAACGATCAAACGCCAAAAAAGATCCGATCCGGCACTCGAAATATGGAGATCAAAAAGTCGCTTATCAATCGCCGTCAAAAAGACAAGTAAAAGAACAAATATACCAGCCTTCGCATAGTCAGAAGCCAAGAGAATGGTCGTTGGAATTACCGATATAAAAGCCAATGCGATGTAAGCATTAATAAGGATGTTGATGAGCTTAAAACGACCCAAAAAGAACCCCAATGCCAGACTTAAACCAGCAAACAAGAAAAAGAAAGAAAAGTCGGCAGAAACATCTTTCGATAACCCAGTTATATTTTCCAAAAATGAAATACCTGGCATCATATATACGAAATAAAAGAATCTCCACAAAAAATGATACGCCGTGAGTGTACCATTCCTTGTTGTACCCCGTCAAAAGAATACTTATTCTTTTTCATCTACTGGAAAACCTTTTTTGATGACATGAAAAATATTCTCCCGATGCTCTTATAAACACTTTTCTCAAGAAAATGGACTCCTCTTATAAATCCCTTTCAATAGCCAAAAAGATGCGCTATGATAGCTTATAGTTGCAGAAGTATACCTTGCAACTTATTATTCCTTCTTATGATTCATCTGTATGCTTCAAGGTAAGCCACGTTTTGCGCTTTTTCTCCTCGCCGTTGTATCTTTTTTTGTTGTTTCAGGAAGCGTTTTATTCTATGCTTTTGGCTACCGATTTAACTTTGAAAGCGGAATTTTTATCTACGGGGGTTCGATTACACTGAAATCGAACCCCGTGGAAATTGATGTCAAGATTGATGGTATTCCTATTCTTTCTCAAGATCTCAATCGCCTTAATCAAAGTTATCATATTTCCGGCATTATCCCAGGAGAACATTCTATTGAAGTCAGCTCACCCGGATATCAAACCTGGACCAAACGGATAGTTGTCAAAAGTGGTCTTTCAAACGAATTTTGGAATATCACCCTTCCTCGACAAAATTATGAAATCATTTCCTATCCAGGAACAGAAAATTTGACGCGTTATTTTCAATCACCAGAACCAGCACTTTTTGCTGGCATTTATGAAGGTCGCAACCGAATTAACATACAATCATATGACACCGATCAAGAAATAAATGAACTCCTCTATTCTCAACCAAATATCTCTTTTGCTTTTGAAAAAAATGAAAATCTTGAGTGGTCCCCTGATGCAGATCGAATTGTTTTCCCAGTTTTTTTTGAAAATAAGCGACACGTACTTTCAGTAGATACCAAAACAAAGCAGATTCGAGATCTAAGTGCCGAACTTAATCAGTTCTCAATCATGCGTCCTCGTTTCAATCCTACGGTCCGCAATTCACTCCTCTACCGTTCCGAAGGCAAACTGTATCGGCTTGATTTGAACGATTCTACTAATGATAATAAAATACTTGAACCGATACTTCTTGCTGAACACGTTCTCAGTTATGATATTTCCGGATCAAATATCTATATTATAAATTCTGAAAATAACCTTCTTTACCGATTCAAAGCCGATGAAAAACGTCCAGATTTTCGTCCTATTACCGATATTCCTCTTGACAATGTGAATGCTGACACAACACTGATTGTTTACGATGAATACCGTATTGCCATTCTTTCCAAGGATGGAGCTCTCTCATTTTTCAACGCCTATCTAAACGATAGCCCACTTCAAATACTTGCCAATCAAGGCATACAAGGCGCTCAATTTTCCGATGATGGGAAAAAACTTCTTTTCTTTTCTGACCATGAAACATCGGTCTATTTTATTCGACCGTGGGAAGTACAACCAAAACGTGACCAAAATTCTATCTGGCAAATTAGCCGTTTTGCAGATAAAATCTCTTTCGTCCAATGGACGAAGGATTACGAACATATTCTCTACGCCAAAGGATCGCAAGCCTTTGTGATTGAACTTGATAATCGTGACCGACGCAATATTAGCGAGCTTATTCGCTTTGAACGACCTCCAATTCAAATCCTCTCCCGCGTCAACAGAAACCAAGTTTTTTTCATCAACGACACTGGCAATGCTTCTGAATTACGCTCCATTGATTTCCCTGAATTCAATAACTTCTTTACGCAATAAAAAATCATACCTCGTAACCCTCTCATACAAAAACTATGCCGCCAGAACAACCGTTTATTTCAACAGAAGCACCTATTTCTCAGCAAGAAAAGGTTCATAGCGAGCCAGCTCTTGAGCGAGAACAGCAAGCCAGAATACTCTGTCAAATTGGAAATCATCATGCTATTCTTGAAAGCTTCAAGACTTCAGAAAATCGACTCCTCCTTGAAGAAAGCATCTTACGTCTTCAATCAAACCCTACTATTCGCGAGCAGTTGTCCGATATCATCCCCGCGCTTGCTCCGGCACACTGGGAAATGCTTACCTTACTGGAACTTTTTGATATTGAAACGTTTGAGCACTGTATTCGCACTTACCAAATTCTTGAACGAAAACTCAAAAGCACTCATCCTGTCGGAAATTTCCTGAGAGCCGAACTTGAAAAAGAAGGTGTCCAAAGGGAGACACTAACCATTGCTGCGCTGCTTCATGATGTCGGAAAAATTGGGATCCCCTTCAAAGACCTCATTCTCAACAATTCACTCACCGATAGCCAGTGGCATCGCCTCTGTATCAACCATTTTTGTTCACTCGATCACTGCTCCCCTGAACACGCAGAGGCGACCATCAACGAAAAACTTGCATCTGGCACAGAGCACAATCTCCGCGAAAAAGACCTGGTACCGTTTTCACTTTGCCTGACTCCCGAACAACAAGCACGTCTGGGTCAATCAGGTATTGATTCAGATCAAACCCTCGGTGAAATTATCAATGCTCATCAAGACTTCTCCGGAGAAATTGCCAAAGCATATGGGCTCGATGATACCTTTATCGCACTCGTTTCGAATCACCATGAACGTCCGCTTAATACAGAAGATATTCTTCCTGTTTCAAAATCTGCTCTTCGCATTGCAACCATTCTCCGTTTTGCGGATGTCTTCGACGCTATCCATTCTGCCCGTTCGTATAAAAAAGGAAATCCATTTCTTACTACTATCGCCATTCTTATTCAGAAATCTCGCGATGGTTTCATTGATCCAAAACTCGCTTTTCTCTGGATAGATGAAGACATGCGGATATTCGAAACATCAAAAGAAAACTACTTCCAGATGCTTCCCGAAGCTATTGACCATGAACACATAGATGAAATTGAATATTCTCCGGCCACCCGCGAAGCCATTATTCAAAAAGAACATACGTCTCTACAAATTATTTGTACTTTCTTAAAAGAAAAGCTAAACTAATTCTATTAAATTAAAATTATAACCCATGAAACGAAATCAATTGGTATTCATCCTAAGCACATTCCTCCTCTCGCTTGCCATACTCATATGGTTTGACTTCTTCTCATTCTCAAAAGTGATATATCTTCCTGCCTGGGCGAAAGTACTTCCATTTTCGATACACACACCCGCATATATCGTTTTTTTCTGTCTCATTCCAGTCGCCCTTTTCACTGATACCATCACTAATGCTAGTAGACTAACCTTGAAATCCGCATTCCTTTCACCTGTGCTTGGATTGATTATATATGCTTTCTCCGGAAATTTCTTATCTGTCGGTAATGCCTTCTTAAATACGCTCTTCAGCTACATGTTTATACTCTTGTTTCACAGCCTCATACCAGTCGTTTTACTTATTACGCTACGTGCAGCCATCATTCATTTTATTCCACAGAGATCAAAATAAATATTGTCTATGTTCATTATTGACAAATAAGTTATTTAGGTCTATAATTATTTTTTGAAGTTGCTTGGAATAACATCCCTCAAATAGGCGAGAGTATCGTTATTTTGGGGGTGTTATAGAATCAATTTCCTTGTTCTTGAACAATTTTCTTGCTCCAGAAAGGAGTTAGCATGTTTGCGGTGACAGAAAAAGGTTGCTGGTCCAGTCGGACAGAAGGACCGATAGTACCCGGAGGAACTGCCCCGAAAGTATTATCTCCCCAAGCAAGAGCAGCACTTCGTGCTCCACGAGATGCTGTCGATCCTTCTAAGCGACAGAAACACGGTCCCCGACCAGACGCAATTCCAGAAACAGAACGTATTTCCCGGGGGAGAAAAACGGGTACGCAAGATAGCACTTGGGGTATTGTCATTCCTGCGCTTGAACTCCTGCTCGACAATAAATCGTCGGTGCAGCGGACCAAGAAAATACTACTCAAACTCTGGAGGCGCTCACCGGAAAAAATGCGCCAAAAAAGTAGCGCCATCGTGTCTCGCCTCTCCCAGATTTTTTCCGGAGAGGAGAGCGCTGCGAGGATGGACAAAAGGCTCCGTCGTGTCCTTGAAAGAGAATGGGCTTGTTTGATCGTCTCGGGATTCCTTCACCAGCTCGATGCAAAAACACTCCGGAGAATAGGCCTCTCTCAGGTAGCCGACTTCATTAACCCGGAAGGAGGAAAGCCTCTCAGTTTACTCCAGTGTCTTCTCCACTGCGTCATCGAGTTTGAGAAGGCACAGGATCGCAAACCAGCGCTCGTTCTCCTTGATTTGATCCAGAACAAGGATTACGCAACCCAGGACCAAATCGCTCTCTCTTGTTGGGTGCTTGATCTTCTTGACAGGAATTCTTCCCTCTCAACAGATGAGCTTGCTGCAAAACGCTGGGTATCAGCTGCTCTCCTACTGTAAAAAAACTAGCCTCCATCGTGAGGTATTCGAACCCGAGATTCACACCCTCGGGCTTTTCTTTTCCTTTTTTACACACTGCGCCCAACAAAAAAACCCTGGTTACCCAGAGCTTTTGTTTGTTTCGAAAAATCAGGGCTAGCGCTTGCTCCACTGCAAATCTCTTCGAGATTTCTATAGGGCTTCCGCCCTCTAGTCCTCGGATGACCTTGGACACTCCAAACGGGGAAAATTCTTTTCCCCGCCCCCCCCCTTTTTTTTGACACACCAATCGAAGCAATTAACGCTTCGACCACTGTGGGGCACGACGGGCTTTCTTGAGACCTGGTTTCTTCCGTTCTACTGAACGAGAATCACGAGTCAAAAGTTTTCGCGCTTTCAAAATAGCACGTAAATTGATATCAAATTTTATGAGTGCGCGAGCCACGCCAAGCTTGGTGGCATCAGACTGTCCATGAACACCTCCGCCCTGTGCCAGAACTGAGACGCTAAACTTTCCACTCATCCCAGCTACCTGCAAGGGAGAGAACGCATTGGACATATATGATGCCAAACCAAAATACGCCTGAGCATCACGGCCATTGACTATGAGAGTCATATCCTTCTCATCTGCAATCGGAGTAATACGCACCTGAGCTACTGCCGTCTTGCGACGACCAACTGCGGCAATATATCGCTCTGCTACTTCCTTCGTTTTTACAGTCTTTGTTACCATACTGCTGTCTACTATAAATCAAGAAAAGATATTAATCATGTTGCACGTGAATGGTCTTGTGTGTGTGTTCGGCATTCTTGTACAGGTTTAACCGAGTCAGCATACGATCCCGAAGCTTATTCTTTGGGAGCATCCCGTACACAGCTTTCCAAAAAATCTTCCTCGAATCCTTCTTCATTTGATCCTGAAATGAGATCGACTTGATACCACTCGGATACCCACTAAAATGGTGGTATATTTTATCGGCACGCTTATTCCCCGTGACAACCAACCCATCCGTATTGATAATCACGACACAATCGCCGCCATCGATATGCGGTGTATAGCCTGCTTTCTTTTTTCCAGAAAGGACAAATGCCACCTCAACCGCCAAGCGACCAAGAACCTTCCCTTGTGCATCAAACTGGTGATACACTCGACTTATTGATTGTTTCTTCGCTGTTGCCATAACCATTACATCTCATTTAACAGAGTACCCTATGAAACAAATTCGATAACCGCTCTTCGCGCACCATCGCCTTTGCGAGCCTCTACTTTAATAACGCGTGTATATCCACTCTCTCGCCCAGCAAAACGGCTCACAAACTCTTCTGAAAGCATTTTATCTGCGGCATCTTTTGGAAGACGCTGACGTACCATACGAACCATCGATAAGCTTCCAGCATCATTCTTCTTCGCCTTCTTCGCCTTATTGACTAGTTGATCAATAAAATCCTTGGTTTCTTTTGCTTTGGCTTCTGTCGTCATGATACGACCATGAAGTATCAAACTCGCGAGCAAACCCTTAATAAGAGCTCTCCGCTGATTGCGTTCACGACCTAAAATACGACCTTTATTCCTGTGATGCATACTTCCATCTCATCAAATCACGACCCGATTTAGCTTATTCTGCCTTCTTCTTTGATTTCTTCTCTTCTTTTGCTGCTGCTTCGACAACTACTACTGGAGCCACCTCTGCAACACTCACTGCCTCAATCACCTCTGCCTCCTCATCAACTCTTGATTCAGAAAGAGCGGTAAACTGATTCATAAGGATAGCAACGCTCTTAGCGAAAGCTTCTTCTGGAGCAATACTTCCATCAGTCAAGATTTCCAGAGTAATTTTGTCATAGTCAGTCCGCTTCCCGACACGCATGTTCTCTACCTCATAATTGACACGCTTCACTGGTGAGTAGATTGAATCGACTGCAATAACACCAATTTCGCGTTCCTCACGATCACGAGCTTCAACGGAAACATATCCAACGCCACGATCAATTTCAATTTCCATTTCCAATTCCGTCTTCTTGTCGGTAATTGTTGCAATCATCTGATCGCCATCAACTATCTCAACGCTTGATGGTACCTTGAAATCCTTGGCAGTAACAACTCGTTCGCCCTTTACTTTCAAAGAAAGCTTGACCGGCTCATCGCCATGTAATCGAAAACGAATCTGTTTCAAGTGAAGAAGAATTTGAACTACATCTTCCATAACACCCGGAACAGTGGTGAACTCATGCGTCACACCGGTAATCTTTACCGAACGAATAGCTGCCCCCTCAAGAGAAGACAACAATACCCGCCGAAGCGCATTACCCAAAGTTGTTCCGTAACCAGGATAACACCCGAGAATCTCGAACTTACCATGGTTTTCACCAAGGGAGATATACTCTGGCTTTTGTGGGATAGCGATCATAGACGATGTAGTTAAAAACTTTTTTAGCGATAAGTAAGATTATTTCGAGTAATACTCAACGACCATCTGAGGATCAACGGTCACTCCAATATCGCCGCGCGCCGGAAGACTCATAATGGTTCCTTCGAGCTTTTCGCTATTCAAATCAAGCCATACGGGGACATCTTTCTTCTCTTTCAAAATTTCAATGCGATTTTTCGTATAAGTCTTTTCGCGTTTCGTGTCTTTCAGGCGAATAACGTCACCCACGTGTAATTCAAATGAAGGAACATTCACGCGCTTTCCATTGACGGTAAACATTTTGTGTGACACCAATTGACGTCCAGTCACCCGTGAAGGAGCAAAGCCAAGACGGTACACCACGTTGTCCATACGTCGTTCGAGTCGAGAAAGAAGAAGGTCTCCCGTCACACCCTTCTGCCGTTTCACTTCAGCATAATGGCAACGAAATTGCTTTTCAAGCACACCGTAAATACGCTTAATTTTCTGCTTCATGGCCAACTGCTTGCCAAATTCACTCTGATTTCGTGATGGGGTACCACCATGCACACCCGGAGTATTCGGGCGACGCACCATAGCGCATTTTTGAGAAATACAACGATCTCCCTTGAGAAAAAGTTTTTCTCCAGCGCGACGACAGAGTTTGCATTTAGAATCAATATTGGCCATAATTTCGCTTCACTGACTTATCACTAACGACGCTTATTATCTTTCTTCCTTGTGTTGTTTGACGAGCCAGTGACTTAATTTCTTAATTAAATACGTCGTGGACGTCGAGAGCGACACCCCCCATGAGGAACCGAAGTGGTATCCTTAATTCCCAAAATTGAGAAACCGTTGTTTGCCAATGCACGAATGGCAGCCTCGCGACCATTTCCGACACCGTTGACAAACACTTCTACTTCTTGCAAACCAAATTTCTTCACTTTTTCAATCACATCAGCCACAACCTGAGTTGCTGCGTATGGAGTTGATTTTTTCGCTCCTTTAAAACCCATATGTCCAGAGCTTGACCATCCAAGTACATTGCCATTGATATCGGTCAGGGAAATAATCGTGTTGTTGTACGTACACTGAATAGTAGCACGTCCCTTCAAAATCTGTCGTCGGGAAGACTTCTTCTGTTTCTTTGTCGTTTCCTCAGCAACCTCGGCAACAACTTCTTCAGTTTTCTTTACTTCTTCTGTCATATTTTCTCCTTATCGTTTAGAGGCACTTGGCCCCAAAAAACCGGTTAACTCTTCAGAAATACTCTCCCAAGCTAGGTCTTAGGTCTTCTCAGATGCTTTTTTACGACCGCTTCCCATAGTCTTTCGAACATTTCCCCGAACTGTTCGAGTATTTGTTTTCGTTCTCTGTCCACGTGACGGGAGATTCTTCTGATGACGCGATCCTCGATAACAACCAATTTCTTTCAAGCGCTTGATGTTTTGTTTCACTTCATGGCGCAATTCACCTTCGACACGATATTTCTTTTCTACAGCTTCGCGCAGCTTATTAGCAACTCCTTCAGTCAGATCCTTCGTACGAATATTACGATCGATATCAAGCTCATCTAAAATTTTCTGACTTGTCGTCCGTCCGATACCATAAATATACGTCAACGAAATTTCGATGCGCTTATTATCTGGAATGTTGATACCTGCAATTCTTATCATATGCTTTGTTATCCTTGTCGTTGCTTATGCTTCGGGGTACTGCAAATCACGCGAATAACACGCTTTCTTTTGATCACCTTGCAGCGTACACAGATTTTTTTTACTGATGGTCTAACCTTCATGACTTTAGATTTCCGATATTTTAAAACTTCAGACGCTGGACAATTCTTCCTTTGGAAAGATCGTACGGACTCATCTCAACCGTCACGCGATCTCCTGGCAACAAACGAATGTAATGCACTCGTATCTTTCCTGAAATATGCCCGAGGATTTCATGCCCGTTGTCGAGTCGAACGCGAAAAGTCGTTCCTGGGAGTGCTTCTGTCACTTCCCCGTCCATACGAATCACGTCCTTTCCATTTCCCATACTTTCTTTTATTGCGCTCTCATTTCAGGAGGATACTTCTCAAACAAAACAAAAACAAAGGTGAATATTTTTCCGAAGCAAACCAACCCTCGTTCCTGAATTGCAGTATGTGGCACCTCTTGCCCTGAACCTATGCGATTTTTCAAAATGTATTGACTATTGTAGCAAAAGCCAAAGTTTTGTCAACAGGGGTTCAAAAAAACTCTCTACGATCCGAACCGACGCCCCCGCTCTTGATACTCCGCTATGGCTTCAGCAAAGGCCTCTGGACCGAAATCTGGGAAAAGTTTTTCAGAAAAGAAGAGTTGTGTATTGGCAATATCCCACATCATAAATCCAGACGAGAGATGCGGCTCGCCCCCCGTTCGAATCAAATAATCCACTGGCGGAAGATCTCGTGTCATTAAGTGTTTTTTGATCAGCTCATTGGATACTGGCTCTCCTGGCAACAGTTCTTGACTTACCTTTTCAAAGGCCAAACGCATTTCATCATCTCCACTATAGGCCAAAAAAAAGTTGAGGAAATACCGATCATACTTCTCGGTTGATTTGATACAATGAGAAAGTACCTTTTTGAGCGGTTCGGGAAATTGTTCTTCCCAGTGACCAATACACCGAATGCGGGCCTGGTCTGTATGAATTTCCTCGCTCTCTGCCAGTTTGGAAAAATACGTTTCGTAGATATGGAGAAGAGCCCGGCTCTCCACGAGCGGTCGTTTGGTAAGATTTTCTATGGAGGAGCCCCAAAAAGAAATCTCACGAATACCCAGGCGTCTCGCCTCACGTATCAGTCGTTCGGTATTTTCAGCGCCCGCTTCATGTCCCTTCCACGGATCAAGATTCCGTTCGCGAGCCCAGCGACGATTTCCGTCTGGGATAATAACCACATGATTTGGAAGCGTATTGCCAGTTTGCATGACTTTCATAGTTCAATACCACGTCAAATTTAGTATTCTCGCTCCGCCATATAATCAGCGATAGCCTCAAAAAAGTCAAACGAACGCGGAGGCAAAATCCCCCGTACTCCCTCTAATACCTGTTTACCGTCTTGAATGTAATGCCGCGCGACTTCTTGTGCTCGCACCAGTGATTTTGTCTCAACAAGAAGATTTCTGAAACGTTCTATATCCTCCAGAGTTACGCCTGTACCCAAAGACAAAATGCGCCGTAATTCTTGCTGCTGCTCATGCGTACCTTGTTCAAGAGCATAGGCAACCAAAAGAGTCAGTTTACCCTCCTGAATGTCTGACCCAACTGGTTTGCCAATTTTTAACTCCGAACCAAATACGCCGAGAATGTCATCTTGGATCTGAAAAGCGATGCCGAGTGGTAAAGCATACCCACTCAGCGTATCCACGAGAGGCCCCTCGTCTCCCGCAAGCAGCAGCCCCATCTGAATAGGTCGCTCCATGGTGTACCGAGCGGTTTTGTTCTTGTACATTTTCAAAATTTCTTCTTCAGTAGCATCCCTCTTGTACTCCATGTAAATATCCTGAGCCTGTCCAATAACAGTATACGATACTACTGACTGAAGTCGAGAGAGAGCTTCAAATATCCGCTCCTGAGGGAAGGGGGCCCGAAAGATAATATCATTACTCATTGCCGAGAGAAGATCGCCTACAATGAGCGCAATTGAATTCCCAAAATGCTCGACATCTCGGTCGGGAAAATATTTTCGACCAAACTCAGCATATTGTCGATGCAAGGTTGGCTTTCCATGTCGAAAATCATCTCGGTCAATAATATCATCATGCACCAGAAGAAACGTGTGCAGCAATTCAATCGATACTGCTGTTTCAAGAATTGCTTCCTCGTCAGTACCACCGCCAGCCAAATAACCGTAAAACATACAGGCTGGTCTCAATCTTTTCCCTCCCGAGAGAGTCAGATTACGAACATGCCGCAATGCCTCGGTAATGAGCAAATCTTCTTCTTTTGCATTGGCTTCGACCGTATCAAAATACGCGCTGATTTTTGGATCGAAGCGCGCCTTAAAATCACGAAGTAGTATTTGAACATCCATATATTCTCACTCAATCGTCACGCTCGCATTGTAGCAAAATACCCTGTCTGACGGAAGGTTCAGCAAAGAAAGCCCTATCCGCGTTCATCAAGGCACCTATACAGATAAACACATTATAACGCAAAAAGAAAACCCGCTAGGACACGCGATGCAATCGTATCCTAAGCGGGCAGCAAACAATCACCCTCCCTACTTTGCCATCTCACGCAGAGCAAGGTCCCTGATTTCATAGTCCAGAAAAAGACCATTGTCACATCGGTATTGCTTGTACACAACACCACCTTGACGCCCGCGTGAAACGGCAATGTGATCAATATGTTCACAATGATGTGCGCTCAAGTACTCAGAGTAAGCATGAGTCTTCCTCTGACTATTTCTCTTTGCGTCTGGAAAAATCAAGTTAAGCAAAAGCAAACCAGCACCCATGAACGCACCTAATGCCATCAACAGCAGCAGTAGAAAGGCGGGCAGTGGTGCTTCTTCAAGTTTATTTGTAAACATAGTAAACACAATAGGCTCCTTTGGTTCTGGTTGTGAAAAAACTCAAAATTAGCTGTGTACCATACACTAAAAAACAGCACCACTCACACTAGGGTATATCTACTAAAAAAGCAAGAATGTGCAGGCTGGGCAAGAAGCTTCACTCACGCTCATCAGAAAACGTAAAATAGTCCCGATACCGATGATAGAGAGCGAGCGTGGCCTGAAGATCACGCGCATTATACCGAGCAATTTCTTGGTATTTTCCTTCTTTGAAAAGTCGCCGCACATCATCACCTGTGACCCCCTGACTCTTCGGGCTCTCGATACCGAAAGCTCGTGTCCAGAGATGGAGACTCCCCTTCCGCCGTACCGATCCATAAAATGAGAGCTGATCAAACAAATCAATATGCTTGGCATTCCAAGGCTGGGAATTCAAATAGCGATTGGCCATGAGATTCTTCGTCGGCTTCACCCCGTGCACTGCCGAACGAGTCCACAAGAAAGGAACATCGAAAGCGCGACCATTGAATGTCACAAACGTATCATATTTCGTTGCAATATCCCAAAACCTGGACAACATGTCTTTCTCTAACAATGCCTCATATTTACAATGCTCCTCTTCAAATATTTTTTCTCCCTTCCCGTTTGGCTGATAGTAGACCGCTGCTTTCTCGCGCTCCACATCCAGGACACCCATAGCCACGATCTGTCCGGTCAGCGGTGAGAATCCAAGACCATCTTCCAAATCCCGAAGCTGTGTTTCATACTCTGTTTCAGAATATGACTCACGTTTAATCCAGCGAGTCAGACTTTCTTTTGTCGTCTCATCCATCGCACTAAAATCTTCCCCAACGGTTTCGATATCAAAAATAAGGGTGGGCATAGAGCTGAAAACAAATATCATTTCTTCTCATAAATATAGCGGGTATCTGCCAGTATCGCACTATTGCATATTTGTACAATGTATGCTATAATAAAAAAGGTAATCGTACCAAACTCCGTCCGGGAGAAAATCCGGATTTTTCAGAAGGAGAGTCGTTGTGGAAACTCTGGTTCTTTTGTCTGTTTTTGCTTGCGGTGCCATTGCCGGCGGCTCGGCGAAGATTAACCCGCACGGCGTCCCCCAGCGAGGTCCCAATCTGTTCTGGGGCATAGTTGCGAGTGGCATCAGTTTTCTCACTCTGGTAGGGGGAATCGACACCCCTCCGATTGAGTTCATGCTGCTCAGCGGACTTGTTTTCGTTTTGGCCATCCTGGCTGGCATACCGTTTGCCTGGATGTGCCGAGGAAGGAATCCGTCCATTAGTGATTAAACGAGACAAAAACACCCTACCCGGTCCCCCCCCAAAAGGACCGGGCGCTTTTTATCCAAAAAAAGAAGGGTATCAATGGGACATGCTCTCACATGTACCAGATACCCTCTCAAAATTCTGAACCTTCGGCACTCAGTCAGCGATGTGCCTCCATGGCAGCTCTCAGACGACCCCAATTATATTTCGGTTTCCAAACGACGCGCCCCTCGGCAATCGCCTGCGCCACCAGCGGATCATCCTGCTGATACTGAGGTGTCTCGCGTTCGATAACCCCCAGAATAGGAATTTCCTTATCATCCGACCCCAGAAATTCCGCCCTGAAAGGAAAGGATCGATTGATGGCGCAGAGGATACTAATGACCTGTCCCTTGGCCTGTTCGACAAGTTGTATGAGTGTACCGGTTGTACTCGCATTATTCACCAGCTCTTCACCGATAAACACCGAGGCTCCGGATTCGATAGCCCCCTCATATCGACCCAAGATAAGGCGCCCATCACCTGTCTTCTCGGCAAAAATCTGCCGGCACCCGATCTGCCGCGCTACTTCCTGAAAAAATTTCACTCCGGCCCACGGCGCCCCGATGATGATATCCGGAACCAAATTGGCTTCCCGCAACCGCTGCACCATCCGAAACGCAAAATATTCGAGCACTGCCGGCCACATATCGGCCATGGCGAAATCGTAATACTCCAGGCCGACCCAGTGAAGTCCGGGTGCATACTTTTTGGTGTAACCAACAATCGGGCCAATCGGTATTCCGTTGGCGTCAACTGGACAACAGTAATACCCCTGGCAATTCCTGAGTATCTGAAAGGCATTCCCATCGGGCACGAGCAAGTGGGATCCATCTCTCTGATACGATTCGGAGCACGGTAGAATGATTCTGCTCATAAACTACTCCCTCTCTCGGTTGTTAACGTGCAAAAAAACCAGATCGAGCTGGTTTTTGAGAGTAACATATGGTTTTGAGTCTATCAAACCACTATTAATGAAGCGTCTCGCCCGTAGGAGTGCTCGCGATATCCACGGCATGCGGATATGCCTTTCGAAAAGCAGCAACAAAAACAGACAGAGCAGTATCGTCTGCGATAATTGATGGTAAATTTTCTGGATGCTCGTATTGGGCGACAATCAGGTCTCCTCTTTGATGGATTTTTTCGAGAGGGAATTGCAAGAGATATATTTCCAAAGCAGATTGCCCGGCCGCTGAACTCAACCACTTGCGGAAATTTCCAGAATCATGAGTGATCCAAGACACCATATCGCTCCCTTCAACTAAAACGATACAAATTTGTAGCTCATTACCGATCTCCTCCAATTCACTCGCTTCGTATTCACGCGGGTGTTCTGATTGTCTGCCCCCTGTTACTGGTGTCTCAAAAGATATGCCTGATTCCATATACGTAGTGAAATTTTCCAATTACTCCCCTCCAGTATAAGACTTTTCCAATTGAAAAACAAAAAATCCCGAGAATAAATCTCGAGACTTTTTCGTTTATCAGTAGCCCAAGTAAGAAATGCTTGGAACCAGCTTATCCCAGAGCTGAGAGAGTGGCAGTTGTTTGCTAGAAGCTTATAGGATAGGCTATTTTCGCTGTATCTCAGCGTTACAGTAACTACCACAAGGGAGTGAGATAGGGATAAATGGAAAAGAAAAAAGGCTACCGGGTTTAGAACCAAGTAGCCAATTGTGTGCGGGAGTCCCGCGGCCGTACACTGGTTGGGTAAGTGACGGTGGCGACGCTAGGCTGCAAGCAGTTCGGCGAACCGCTTTTTCCATTCGCCGCTATTCTGCCATTCGTAGCCCCGCGAGGGAAGGAACGGCTCGAACTCGACTTCTTCGTCGGACTGAACCACTCGTCCAACTGGCCCGCACTGGAACTCGGGGTACCGCTTCTTGAGAACCGGGATGACGCAGGTGTGCATCACCTGACTGAAGCCGGTATGCGAGAAGTAGCTGACCCCTGGGAACAGAGCCGAGACGAGCGGCATGAGCGACTCAATCTTCTGATCTTCGGTGGTGAGAACGGGTGGCACCACGCCGGTGACCAGCCACCAAAGAACTGCCTTCTTGATCTTGAGGGCGGTGATAGTCGACAGGATGATCTCTGTGGTGATCACGCCACCTTCCACCAGCCGATCCAGGCACTCCAGGTTCGCGAGATGGCCATGGCAAGCACCAATCTTGACCTGAACCCGATCCGGTTCATGGGACCGATAGTCAAGTCGTGCACCATGAGCGAACATGCCGACCACGCGCTCACCCGCTTCCTTGGTTTGGACGAACGCCGCGATGTTGTGGTACAGCGCCCGTTCTCCGCCGCAGACGAAGCAGCCGGGGGTTGTTTCCATGCCGATGCCACGCGAACGGAAGTACTCGCCACCGCCATCCGGTCGCCGATCAGCCGTGCCATGTGCTGGGATACCGCGCCGCGGATGTACACGAAGCTTGGGATAGGCAATGCCGTACTTCGTGCCTAAGCCAATAGTCGAGCGGTGTTTTCCTTCCGCCAGAATCACCGACGTCTTGCTGCACTCGCCGCAGGACCACATTGCCGCTCCTCCCGCTTGAATCGTGGACGATCCGCTGCGGAAACCGCAATAAGGGCAACCAAACTCGGTTACTTCGGTATGGACAACCGCCAGAATGCTCTGCTCGATTGCAGACAGCATGGTGCCGAGCGCACCTGCATCATGCCACCGCACCCAGAACCGTTGGTCACGTACTTGGCTCAGGTTCATCACCGTCTCCTCAAAGGACTCCTCCTGTTTCGTCGGAGGTAACACGATTGCCGTAAACTTACGGAAATAATAAAATAGCACGAATGTGCTATTGAGTCAATGCTTCTAAGCACAAAAAAAGAGGCTCGCTCAAGCCTCAATGCTGATGATTTATGTGTAGCCCTAAGGGGAATCGAACCCCTATTTCCTCCGTGAGAGGGAGATGTCCTAACCGTTAGACGATAGGGCCATACTTCGCTAAAGCTTCGTAATGGCAGGCCATACTACTTCTTGTATTTTTCCATTCTCATAAACCTTTTATAAGCAAATGCCTTCCCTGATCCCGTTTTGAGATATTTTTCAAAATCTTTCGCTAAACCCTCTTCTTCAAAAGCAATATAACACGCTAATCTCCAAGGTATGTACGGCTTGGTTGCTTGTGACTCACCTCTATTGTGCTGCAGTACTCTTCTCCGCAAATCTTGCGTAGACCCATAGTAAAACTATACAAAATATACGCATAGTACATACATAATATCTTAAGCGAAGCTGTTCTGTAGCTTTAGCGAAAGACAGCAGGGGTGGTAGGAATCGAACCTACGCAAAGGGTTTTGGAGACCCTTGTACTGCCACTATACGACACCCCCAGTTTTATTTTTCTCTTAATCGCTTAAGCAACATACTGTAAGCTGAAGCAAATTGTTTTAAGCTTCTTTCCCTTTCTTTAGCCAGCCCCTTCGTAGGATAAGCCTCATAATAGAGTAAGTCAAAAAAAGTAATCCCCCCAAACCGCTACGAACAAAAATCCCGACAACGTATCGGGATTCCGGTCTTGTTCACCCCAAACGTCACATTCCAAATAGACAAGCTATTTCTTTTCAGCGTGAGTGGTGTGCTTACGACAGAACTTGCAATGCTTATTCATTTCAAGCTTCTCTTTGACCTTCTTCTTGTTGCGCTGGGTATAGTACGTGATATTCCCACACTCCGAGCACTTCAGCTTCGCCATGTTGTCTTTAATACTTCCCATAGTCTTCCTACCATTCCTTATAAATACAATGTACTTAATGTACGGAATTTTTCCATTTCCGTCAATACTTCAGCAATTTCTGGCTTCTTTTACGGCATTTAAAAAAAGGCGCTCCAGAAAAAAGGCTTCTCGAGACGTCATGACAATCGGTGTGCTTCGAGTTCATCAAATCCTGTTTCTGTATCGGGCACTCGTGTATACTCCACGTTTTCGAGAATACCAATGACCACTTCAATGGTAAAAAACACCGGACAGCCCTCCTTGAGATGCCCGCCATAACAACGTCCTTCACGATCTGAAACGGAAGCATGGATGTGACATCCATCCGGAGAGAGCGTCCCAGTACACGAAACAATTTCAAGCGGTCCCTCAATCTTCTTCACGGTATGCTCGCCTGAATCCTGTTTGGGCATACGTAGAAACGCGTATCGCACGCCACCCACTGCCGAGAGGATGACACTCCCGCTGCTACCCCATGCCTCGCTACGACCTCTTCTACCCCTTCTCGGAAATACTGCCCCGGCTTCAGTCTCACGGTTATAGTACGCATATCATTCATCGTTTATAAGTATCGCCTCCAACCGGATCCACTCTCTCCACAAAAAAACGGAGGTCGTCTGCCGTCTTGTCGGTCAGGTCGAAACCAAATACGCGCGAAATCGGTATCCAACCGAAGTCCGCGCCCTCGCCGAGATGCATCGTCGATTTGTCCCGATCACTTTCGACGAGAAACACATACCGCCAGACATTCCTTTCTTCATTCCGGTAATCCCGGAGTGGTAGAATCTCACTTGGCGAAAGATCAATATCCAACTCTTCTTTCATCTCACGTATAAAAGTCTCAATCGGTGTCTCATTCCCCTCGCTCAAGCCACCGAAGAACCCCCACTTATGCGGATTGACCGTCGTATTTCCGTCCCGCTTATGGAGCAGGGCGGACTGGTTCTTCGGGTTATACAAAAACCCACCCGCAAAGAATTGCTCTCCTGACATATCTTTCTCAAAATATAACTTGTTATAAATTCTCCCTCCTTGAATTGACAAAGGCGACCGACATTGCTACCGTTTCATTACCTGCGGGGTGATTTAGCCACCAACCCGCCCTTCTCGGAGGAGAAAGGTTGGCCGACGCAAGACTTGGAAAAGGGTTTGGTAGCGGCGAGCGAACAACCATGAGCTGGAATCACAGCTCAACACTTATCCAAGACCCTTGCGTCTTTTTTTTATTTCCCATGGCACTTCTTCCATTTCTTCCCCGAACCACATGGGCAAGGATCGTTCCGATTGACAGTGCTTGTATTCACGATTGGTTTCTGCTCAATCGGCTCTCCTGATGATTTACCCGTAGCAGTTGCCCCGGCAAATTGCCCCACACTTTCATCGGCGCCCCGAAACTCAAGATTCACTGAAGGCTGCACGAGAGAAGCAATCGGTGTTGTTCCCATAGGCTCGAGTTTGAGTAGTGTCATCAGATATGTTTTCCGTACGCTGTCAAGCAACAAAGTGAAAAGGTCATATGCCTCGCGCTTATATTCAATCAACGGATCACGCTGGCCGTAGCCACGCAAACCAATACCCTGACGCAGATAATCAATTTCATCGAGATGATTCATCCAGAGCTGATCAAGCGAACGAATATAGAGCGCTCGTTCAATTTGCTGCCACATGCCTGCTCCAAAATCATTCTCCTTCGCAATACAAACTACCTTGGACTCACCAACCAAATATTCTTTGAGCGCGCTTTTCTTTTCGGCTTCGGTTTTCGAGTGATCATCCCGAATGGTCTCGAGCTTCTTCAATGCCATCTTTTCATTCAGCGAAGGGAAAAGACCATTGGCCTCAGCAGCAATGGTGTCGACATTCCAAGTTGCCTCTTCGTTAACACAGTGAAACGCAATCATACGTTCAAACTCTTCTCCAACGAGGCGTAGTGTTTCGTCGGTAAATCGCTCAACCGAAAGAGCATGTTTGCGACGGCGATACACCACCTCGCGCTGCTTATTCATCACATCATCATATTCCAGTACGTGTTTGCGAATATCAAAGTTGAAACCCTCAATTTTTGACTGAGCACTCTCAATGGTTTTTGAAACAATACCATTTTGAATCGGTTCGTCATCGGGCAAACCAAGCGAGGTCATAATACTCTTCATCTTGTCACCACCAAAACGCCGCATGAGCTCATCCTCTAGAGAAACATAAAACTGTGTTTCTCCCGGATCACCCTGGCGACCAGACCGACCACGAAGCTGATTATCAATACGGCGAGCCTCATGACGTTCGGTACCAATGATGACTAGTCCTCCAAGCTCACGTACGCCATCGCCCAGTTTGATATCTGTTCCGCGACCAGCCATGTTGGTGGCAATAGTCACCGAACCCTTCTGTCCGGCACCCGCGATAATAGCCGCTTCACGCTCATGATTTTTTGCATTGAGTACCTGATGCACAACGCCTTGACGTTCAAGTAGAGCCGCAAGATATTCTGACTTCTCAATCGCCACCGTACCGACGAGAACTGGCTGACCCTTCGTTCCTAATTCCTTCACCCGATTGGCAATAGCCTGAAATTTTGCCTCTTCAGTCTTGTATACAATATCCGACAAATCCTGCCGAATCATTGACCGATGTGTTGGCACTTCAACTACTTCAAGTTTATAGACTTTAAAAAATTCTTCCGCGGAAGTGGTTGCCGTTCCAGTCATACCAGAAATTTTCTGATACAAACGAAAATAATTCTGAAACGTAATGGTGGCGAGAGTGCGAGATTCCTTCTGTACGGTCACATGTTCTTTCGCTTCAATCGCCTGATGTAGTCCCTCGCTATACCGACGCCCCGGCATCAGTCGACCCGTAAAATCATCCACAATAATCACCTCGCCATCCTTCACGACATAATCTCGATCGAGCTTGAAAATCACTTCAGCTTTCAGTGACTGTTCCAGATGATGGACATATTGAACATTGCCTGAAGCGTAAATATTTCCCATTCCAAGAAGTTTTTCCACCGAATCCATACCGGCATCCGTAAGTGTCACCACCTTCATCTTTTCATCAACAACATAGTCTTTTTCAATTTGCAGACGCGGAATAATACGCGAAAATTGCTCATACAATTTGGTAGATTCGGTATCGGGAGCCGAAATGATAAGCGGCGTACGAGCTTCGTCAATCAAAATAGAATCTACCTCGTCCACGATGGCATAGTGCAATTCACGTTGTGCCATTTCTGAAATATCTGACACCATATTGTCACGCAAAAAATCGAAACCAAACTCATTGTTGGTTCCATACGTGATGTCAGCCCGATAGGCCTCTCGGCGCGTGATTGGAATCAGGTTTTCCGTTTCGATACTCACAGAATCAGCATCCGTCACGCGTGGTTCAAATCGAAACGATGTCCCCTGATGACAAATACACGAGGTTGAAAGTCCGAGAAATGCATAAATACGCCCCATCCAGTTAGCATCACGCTTCGCCAAATAATCATTCACAGTAATAACATGCACCCCCTTACCGGTAAGCGCATTCAAATATACCGGCAAGGTTGAAGTAAGCGTTTTGCCTTCGCCCGTTTTCATTTCCGCAATTTTTCCCTGATGGAGCACCATGCCACCCAGCAGCTGCACGCCATAGTGCCGCTCGCCAATCACGCGCTTAGCTGCTTCGCGTACCGTTGCAAACGCTTCGGGCAATAGATTGTCCAGCGTTTCCCCTTGCGTGAGACGTTCGCGAAACTCAACTGTTTTCTTCTGAAGGTCTTCATCGGAAAGGGCCTCAAAAGTTGGCGAGAGACGGTCAATTGCCTCTGCCGTCGGTTTAAGCTTATCGATAACTCTTTCGTTCGAACCAAACAGTTTCTGGAGAAAAGACATAGGAGTTTCCTTCATTAAAGCCAAATGTCTGATTATTCTACCACCCTGCTCCCTACCAGTCAAAAAAAGAAAACGGGTTAGCCATAGCTCTGGCTTCCCCGTTCCGTAATCACACACATTTTTTGGAAAAATTTTAAAATGTCCCGCTTGCGATACGGTCGAGCCAAATCGCTGCCAGTCCGACGGTAGCGGTATTGTTGACCATTCCGTTTAGAACATCGATGAGTGTCGCTGGTGATGCAGCCTGCTCGATTGCTCCCTTCGACTGTCCCAAACACTCCGCTTGAGCAGCACAAGTCGACGTTTTCAGCGATATGAGATCGACTCCTATCTGCCGGCGCACCACCACAAACCGGGCTGCCAATACGATAGCCCGCAAAAATGGGTACTCAGAGAGTGCCTGCGGCGCCCGCGAATGCCTGTCATCAAAACCAGATACATACAAGTGCCACCCGATATTTGTATTCACATCAAAACGCATATCAAGGCAACTTCTTGCTATTTGCCGCATGCCGCGTGCGGCCAATCCAATAGTGCTGCTCGCTTGCACACGCATTTGTTCGTTCACCAAGACAGACCAGAGAAGCGTCTCCTCGCAACCCTGAACAGTAAAGAAATCACCGACTATTTGACATGAAAGAAGATCAAACTCATCTGCCGTAGTTGTCGGTATAAATGGTGCCACTTTTTTCAAGTCCGTGAACCAAGCTGGTATGGGATTCCGTTCCTCATCCATCCCTCTTCTCCTCTTATGATTGATCAAACGATCGAAAAATTGTCAAAGTTCTATCTTTATATTATAAACCTAAATGATGTAAGAGTCAATAGCAGAAAAAACGGGCTGGCTTTCGTTCAAGCCTTCCCGTTTTATCCACAATTTCCATTTCAATCACGCATTGTCACTCGCACAACAACAGGAAGGCGTTCTGGTTTTTTGCGTGAAATCACCGAGGATTTCAAGAAGCGTCACCTCAGTATGCGATGGTTCGCTCACAAACAAAGTCCGATGAGGGGAAACTACGAGTCCTTGATACGCCGCCGTGCTCACCTTTTGAAACAACCTCCCATTCAGTCGAAAAAGCGCACCCACCGGAAGGTCCTCTGCTCCCACAGGAACACATAGCCATATACGCGCCACCTGCCTCGTATGCAAGATTACTCTGCGCCCAGCGTTTTTCTGATACACCAGCGACACACAATCACTCAGACTACCCATCTGAAAAAATGCCCCGCTTGGTATGTCAAAGTACATCATCTTATCGCTCCTTTCTCAGAAAATTTCCGTTCAATTGAATTTTTAAAAAAACTTGACCTTACTCTGCGCCTTCATTCTCAGCTTCCAAAAGCAATGCGAGGAGTTCATTGCGTCCTTCACCGGTTTTGGCGGAGTAGCGTACCACTGCGGCTTCGGGGAACATCGTGCGCAAGGTCAAGACATTGCGTGCCACATCGTTTTGCTTCCCTTTATCCGCTTTGTTCGCTACGAGCACGATTTTGTGTCCCGTATCTGCGAGCAAAGCATAGGTTGCGTGATCGGAATTTTTGAGTCCGATTTCCGCGTCCACAATCAGAACGAAATAGCGGAATGGTACCATCGACTCATTCACGAACCACGAAAGTTGCTTTCCGATTTTTTCTTGTCGTTCGTGTGACAGTTTGGCG
This sequence comes from Candidatus Moraniibacteriota bacterium, assembly GCA_018062205.1. GTDB lineage: Bacteria > Patescibacteriota > Minisyncoccia > Moranbacterales > UBA1568 > JAGOSP01. The sequence goes on from JAGOSP010000005.1 coordinate 23,338, forward strand.
AACCCGTATCCCGGTAAATCAACAAAATATACGGCTTTGTCGATGAGAAAATAATTGATAGCGGTGGTTCTTCCTTGGGTATTACTGGAATAGGCAAGCTTTTTCACCCGCACAAGTGAGTTGATAACACTCGATTTCCCGACATTCGAACGTCCCAAAAATGCTACCACTGGAAAATCAACTTCGGGGAGACCCTCCGTCCCCGTGACAGCTTTGACAAATTGTGCGGAACGAATAGCCATAACGGTATCATTGACAATACGAATAAAATATTTTATCGTAAAAATGAGTTCTCGTCAAACCCTCGAAAAGAGTCTGTCTTGCAAAAAAATATTATTACGAGTGTGGCTGCACGGTCGACACCTGTCCCGATCCCACCGACCCCGCAAACAGGAAATTGGTGCTCGATCTCTGGGTCTGGTGGCTTACGCCGAGTGACGAAGAACCATTCACTTGCCCTGACTGTCGCCAGACATTCATCCCACTCCCACCACTTATGTCTGATGAGACAGAACCTGTCCGCAGGCGACCGATACATCCGTCCTTCTTTCCCCTGATACAAAGTCCGTCCTAACACGACCCATGACACCCTTTCAGCCCCCGCGTGCGAATTCTACGTGGGGGTCGTTTTTTATCTATAAGAGAAAAAGTTAAAACCGAGCGGCGGCGTCGAGCACGACTTTTTTCTTGATGGAACGCGCACCACGAAGCTTCATGGTCACCTGTCGCTCTTTCTCATGCAGCAATTCATGCATGAGTTTTTCTACTACTAAGTCGATTGATCCCTCGATACTCTCACTCGTTTCTTCGGCTCGATACAGATGCTTCGGGGCTCGAATCATGACTTCCACGCGATATTTTCCCTGCTTGTTTTTGTCCACTTCGATCTCAATTTTTGAGGCGGTATCCGCAAGTTTTTCCAGCTTAGCTATTTTTTTCAAAATATATCCACGCGCTTTATCATCAGCGTCGCTCGTCTGCAACAAGAATCGTGTTGTCATACTCGTATACTTATTTCAGATTACGCTTCTATTATACACCCTGTTCAGGAAGAATACATCGCTAATAAAAAATTCACACTTTTCACGTGAGAATACGCATAATAACGCTACTTGAGGGATTCTCAAAAAACACTACAGGCCAACCGGCAAAGAATTGGAAAAAATATTGAGAATGTACGGCAACGCAATCATCATTCCAAAAAGAGGAAGAAAAAGGGCTAGGAGTGACAAAATCAGAAACCAGAAAAAATACTTGCGTGTTTTTTCGGCTGATTCGCGAGTTGCATCAACTTTTCGTTCGAGTTCCTCAATTTTTCGCATCAGCGCTTCTTCCATATATTTGTTCTTTAAGATGTCTGCCAAGAAACCTTCATCGTCTCAGTATCAAAACCCTATCATTTGTACTTCTTCTTGAAGCTGCACACGAAGATCGTCACGCACACGACGTTTCACCATACTCGCGAGTATTATCACGTCCTCAGCCGTCGCATTGCCAGTATTGATAATATAGTTTGGATGCTGATCGCTCACTTTGGCCCCGCCAACATGCTTGCCGCGAAGACCCACATGATCGATCAACCACCCGGCAGGAAGTTTCTCGTCTTTTGGAAGAGCGCCAGTATCCTTTGCAAATTCTTCTCGAAGCTTTTCGTCTTTCACAACTGGGTTCATAAAAAATGATCCGGCACATTTTGCGGACTGTGCATGCTTCGACTCGCGCAAAGCGATAATACGTTCCATCTCATTTCCAATCGTATTCTTATCACCCGGCGTTAGCAAAATTTCTGCTGACAAAATAATAAATTCTGTCTGTTTTTTGAAAAGACTGTTTCGATAGGTAAAGCTACAAGCTTCTGTTCCAAGCTCGCGAACCATGCCTGTGTTTTTATTAAACACCTTAACGCTTCGTATCAAACTCCCAATTTCTGTCCCGAAAGCGCCCGCATTCCCCCGAAGAGCTCCCCCGAAACTTCCGGGAACTCCAGCAAGATTTGCCATTCCTGCTAATCCTTTGTCGCGTGCGGTTTCCGTGATGCGTTTCAAACTAATCCCAGCCCCAGCCTCAATCATAAAGTCGTGCGCCGTCAAACCTCCGTCAGAAATTTTAATCACTAACCCCCGGTATCCAGCATCAGAAAAAAGGATATTCGTTCCACCACCGATAACGAAATAGGGAGTTTTTTCTCGAAGAGCAAATTCAATACTCTCTGCAATCTCAAGCGGACCTGAAGCCTCAATAAACAGATCCGCTGGTCCTCCGATACCGAAAGAAGTATGCCGAGACAAGGGTTCTTGTTTTTTGATATGCAGCATAAAGTATGATTAGCGATGTGAATCGATGGCTGATCGTGCAAGAGTATGACTTACTTTCCAAACGTCTCCAGCACCCAAGGATATAATAACATCATTTCGTCCCATAGACTGGTACAATTCTGCAATCAATACCTCACTTTCATGCGCTACCCTACTTTTTCCTGGCGCAAAACGCTCCATAATATTCACAATATCTTGTGAACTCACTCCGCCCTGTTCTTCGCGTGCACTCCCATAAATATCCAGAATATACACACGGTCTGCGTCCTCAAAACACTGTGCAAAATCTTGAAGCAGGGCCTTTGTTCGGGTAAAAGTGTGCGGATGAAAAACAACGGTGAGCATTTTTGTCGGGAACATCTCTCGAAAAGCGCGCAATGTCACCCGAACTTCTTCGGGATGATGAGCATAGTCATCGTACAATAAGGAACCAAAACGCTCCCCAATATATTCAAACCGACGTTCGGTTCCCGGAAAAGTTTCTAGCGCCAAACCAACATTACGCATGTCTTTCTGGAGAAAATTGAGCAAAGCTATAATAGCAGTCGCATTGAGCGCATTGTGTCTACCTGCTAATTGTAGAGCATACTCTCCGAAAAGTTCTCCGTTCTGGAAAACCGAGAATCGCTGAAGCAAAACACCCGACTTGGGAGTGGTAGTCGGAAGTGCCGTATACGCCGTTACTTGATAGAGAGCTCCTTCTCCTTGACCGTAGGAGATCTTCTGACAATGAGCAGCTTCTGCTACGCGTACCACTGCGGCAGAATCATGACAATATACCAAAACTCCATGCGGAGGTATTCTCGCAACAAATTCTCGGAAAACATGCTCGTATGCTTCTGCGTCAGAAAAAAAATCAGGATGGTCAAAATCAGCACTCGTCAAAATCACCGCGAATGGTTGATATTCTTTGAGTTTATTTTGATATTCATCAGCTTCAAGTACGAGATATTGACCAGTCCCCAGAAGCGCGCCCCCGCCCCATGCTGCAATCCGGCTTCCAACAATGGCCGTTGGAGATTCATCTATCTGCTCCAGTACGTGTCCAAGCAATGCGCTTGTTGTTGTTTTGCCGTGTGTCCCAGCAACCGCCAGCGTCAGGTACTCATTCGTAAGTACTCCAACAGCTTCTGGATAACTCAGTACTGGTTTCCCACCTTCAAAAGCCGCCCGAAGCTCTGGGTTTCGCTCCGGAGAATAGGAAGTTGAATAGACAATCATCTCTGCATCAGAAGGAATATTCTCTGGTACGAAGGACTCATTCACTTCCACGTTTAATGATTTCAGAATACTGTCCGTGAAAAAAACTTCACTCGTATCTGAGCCTGTAACATGTTTTCCTTGATGCACAAAAATCTGTGCTAACGCCGCCATGCCAGCACCTTTGATGCCAATCATATGCACACGCTTGAGTATTGTCAGTGAAGTTCGACTCATAGACACAATCCAGTCAAATTTGCATTCAAACCATCAAATCAATCAGTCCGTCAGTAATCCGCTCAGCAGCATCTGCATGATAAAATACATGAAGTTTTTCTCCCATTTCAGCTCGCAAGCCGTCATTATTCATTACATTTTCAAGATTTTCTAAGAAAAGATGTTCTCCAAGATTAGCCTCTTCTAGTACAAGTGCTCCACCAATTTCAGCAATATCGTATGCATTCTTTCTTTGTTCATTATTTGCAGCAGTGGAAAGTGGCACGAGTATTAAGGCCTTGCGGTGCGCAGCAACTTCAGCAATCGAACCAGCACCCGCTCTTGAAATAACAATATCAGCTGCGGCAAGAGCGTCGCCCATCTCCTCCGCAGAAAGAAAAGCAACTGGGTGATAGCTCCCGTTTTCAGTTGGAATTCCCAATTCAGTCGCGATAGAAAGAACACCCTCAAAATGGCTCCTCCCTGTTTGATGGATTACTTGCACTCCTTTCATTAATAAGGCTGGCAAAATCTGAAGGAAGGCATTATTCAATCCATGCGCGCCCTGGCTTCCACCAAAAAGCACTACGGTCTTTTTTTGTAAATCAAGATGAAAAGACTCTTTCGCCCGCTCCTTTGAACCAGCCAGAATCTCTTCTCGTACAGGATTTCCAGTGAGAGCTGTTTTTCCAACAGGGAAATATTGTGCCGCACTCGGATATGCGATGGCGATTTTCTGCACCCACTTTCCAAGCAAAACATTCGCACGGCCAGCTACTGAATCAGAATCATGAATGAGAACTGGGATACGATAAAAACGAGCTGCCAACACGACAGGAACCGATGCCGCTCCTCCTTTCGAAAAAATCACATCTGGCATAAAAAAAAGAAGATGCCACAGTGCCTGGACAACACCTAAAGGAAGTTTAAAAAAATCAAGGTAATTGAGAAGAGAAAAATACCGTCGCATTTTTCCGTAGAGTATGCTCTTCATCGGAATATTTTCCGCCTTCATGGCAGTCTCCTCAAATACGCCTCCTCCGCCAAGAAACAACAACTCAATTCCTTGAGGATATCGTTTCCGTAAAACGCGTGCTACGGCAACCAGCGGATAGGTATGTCCCCCAGAAATACCTCCAGAAAGTACCACTCGTGGAATTTGATTCGCCATAATATCGTACAGAATCCGAATTGTCTCTATTATTCCTCTAGTCTAGCTTGTTTAGATATGTTCAACAAGATACCAATAGCCGTCAGCAAAACAACAAGCGATGTTCCGCCATAGCTGATGAATGGAAGAGGAATGCCAGTCAAAGGGATGATTCCAGAAATAGCCATAATATTAATCATTGCTTGAATAAAAATCCATGAAACAATACCCACCGCGACAAGTCTTCCAAACATATCAGGGGCTCTTTGGGCGATACGAAGTCCTCTCCAGGCGACAAAAAGAAAGAGAGAGACCACAACAAAGACTCCGATAAATCCGATCTCCTCTCCAAGAACAGCAAAAATGGAGTCTGTTACCGGTTCAGGCAGATAATTAAATTTTTGACGACCCTGTCCAAGACCGACACCGAGCCACCCTCCTGATCCAAGTGCCATTAGCGCCTGTCTTAACTGATATCCCGATCCAAGCGGGTCATGATCGGAATTTAAAAAAACAAGAAAACGCTCCATGCGATATGGGGCTAAGCGAATCAAAAGTGCCAAAGTCCCAATTCCCCCAAAAATTGTGATGGCAACATGAGAAAGACGGGCTCCTGAGACAAAGAAAATGGTAAGAGCGGTAAAAAAAATAAGGCCGAAAGTCCCCGTATCTGGCTGTTTGATAATGAGAAACCCAACCAATGACAAAATAGCGAGAAACGGTACATATCCTTCGAAAAAATCTGTATTATTTCTTTCTTGTTGTCTTCCTGAAAGCCAAGCGGCGAGATAGAGTATGATAGCAAGCTTCATCACCTCTGATGGCTGAATCGAAAAAGGTCCGAGCTCAATCCAGCGAGCCGCACCGTATACCGTTGTGCCAATACCTGGGATAAAAACCATCACTAACAAAGCAACAGCAAGAAAAAAAAGTGGGATGACAAATCTCTGAAAAACATGGTAATCAATACGAGAAACGATAAACAATGAAGCAACTCCAATCACAAAACCGAGGCTCTGCTGTTTCAGAAAGAAGTATTCATCTCCAAAACGGACTTTTCCATAAGCAACACCCGCACTCGCAACCATTAACAACCCAATACCAAGTAAGGCAAAAATAGCCCAAAGAAGCGGCCGGTCAAGAGTCCCAACTGAACGTGAGTGAATTTCAGTCCTCATGTTTCATTTTATGTTGTCTTAGAATCCAACTCCTTCTTTCGCTTGTTGCTTACAAGAAGTGACTGTTCTTTCCTCCATGCATCAATGACTCCGTGATGACCAGAAAGCAATACCGAGGGGACACACCAGTCACCGAAACATTCCGGCTTTGTATACTGAGGATATTCCAGAACACCTGATTCGCTATGCGACTCTGTCTGGGCACTTTCTTCGTTCCCGAGCACTCCAGGAAGAAGACGCGCCACAGCGTCTGTCACAATCATTGCGGGAAGCTCACCTCCCGTGAGTACAAAATTCCCAATAGAGATTTCCTCATCTACCAGATATTCTGCAACTCGTTCGTCAACACCCTCATAACGACCACACAAGAAAATCAATCGATCATACTGTGTTGCGAAACGTTGCGCATCTGACTGCATAAAGAGTCGTCCTTTTGCCGAAAAAAGAATCGTGCGCGTTCGCTCGGCTACATACTTTTTCTCTTCTTTTTGATGAAGCTCTGCCAGACACTCTGCGAATGGCTCTACCTTCATCACCATACCTGCTCCTCCGCCGTATGGTGTATCATCAACTGTTTTGTGCCGATCGTGAGTAAAATCACGTGGATTATGCATGACAATTTCTATCTGTCCAGTCTCCCGCGCTCGTTTCATAATAGAAACCTCAAAATAAGCCTGGAAACTTTCGGGAAACAGAGAAAGTATTTCAAAACGCATCTGTCTCATAAGATTGAAATCTATTTATACTTTGAATATGGTTTCTTTTGCTTCATTCAGAGCTACTTGCAACTCATCAACCAACGGATGTTTAAGCTGACGAGAAAGAATACCAAATACTGATTGGTAAAACCACCATGTTTCTTCTTTTCCTGCCGGGAAAGTTTTCCAAAGAGCATCGCCCTCTTCAAGATATCCATCTACCAAAGAACGGAGATTGTGAATTTTATCCGCCGCTGCGATCATTAGTCCTTCTTGCGAATCATCTTCTAATCTCTTAAGATATCCTTCTTTTCGCTCCTTCCACTGTTTTCTTCGAGAATTTCCATAAGGGAAAAATTGGATTTGATCTTCAGTCTCATAATCTTCAGTCACCTCTTTAACAATACGGTACACCCGCTCGCCGAATTCTTGCTGCATACGATCTGCTCCATAACTTGGAACATCCTCAAGAATATCATGGAGTAATCCAGCGCAAATAACGTCTTCATCTTCAGAGTAATGCGCCAGAAGAAATGCAACAGCGAAAGGATGCACCACATACGGGGCACCGCCCGATTTCCGTTTCTGGTGTCGATGCAACTCTGCCGATCGGACAATCGCTTTTTCAATTTTTGAAGTCAAGAGCATAGAAATAAAATCTGATATATCAAAGAAGGGGTCTCTTGCCAGCAATATCACCCCAGCCTACAATACAGTATAGCTCATCCGCTAAAGAAATAGCTATGCAACAAACAGTCGCCGTTATTGGTCTTGGATACGTTGGTCTTCCTCTCGCAGTTCGTGCTGTTGAGCAAGGATACACAGTTATTGGCTTTGATACACATCAAGAAAAAATAGCCCAAATTAATAAACAAGAATGTCCAATCGAAGATTCTGCCCTAGATATTCTTTTAAAAAAATTTCCGTTTGAGGCTACGAATCAACCAGAACGTCTGAGCGAAGCGGATATTGTTCTTCTTTGTGTTCCAACTCCAGTTGATGAGATGTATCACCCTGATCTCAACCCCGTCATCTCTGCCGCCACACTTTCTGCGACTCATTTGAAACCAGGAGCGCTTATTGTACTCGAGTCTACCGTAAACCCTGGTGTTTCAGAAGAAGTCATTCTGCCTATTTTCGAAAAACATGGACACCAGATCGGAACAGATTTTTTTCTTGCGCACTGTCCAGAACGTATCAATCCTGGTGATGAGAAATGGAACGTTACCAATATTCCACGTGTGGTTGGGTCTATTGATTCCCGAGGACTTGACAAAGCTGTTAATTTCTACCGCTCTATTGTTGATGGCGAAATCCGCCCAATGAAATCCATACGCGAAGCAGAAGCAGTAAAAATCGTTGAAAATTCTTTTCGAGACATTAATATTGCGTTCGTCAACGAACTCGCCCGATCATTTGATGTTCTTGGTATCGATGTCAAAGATGTCATTCAGGGCGCCGCAACCAAACCATTCTCTTTTCTGCCGCACTATCCATCCTGCGGTGTCGGCGGCCATTGCATACCCGTTGACCCATACTATCTTATTGAGAGAGCAAAAAAATCCGGCTTTGATCATCGTTTTCTAAAAATTGCCCGAGAAATAAACAATGCTATGCCAGCATATTCAGTTGAACTTCTCCAGGACCTTCTGAATGAAATTCAACTCCCTCTTAACGGCACCACTATTGGTGTCCTTGGTCTTGCGTACAAAGCAAACATTGATGACCTCCGCGAATCCCCTGCCCTCCGTATCATTGAGAGCCTCAAGAAACACAAGGCGGAAGTTATCACTTATGATCCACATCTTCCAACACTCTCAACAGAATCATCACTGGAAACATTCCTCGAAAAATCAACCGCTCTTATTTTAGCGACCAACCACCGTGAATTTACAGAAAATCTCACCCCAGAGCTTCTCAAAAAACATCAAATAAAAGTTATTATAGATGGGAAAAACTGTCTTGATAAAATGGCTTTCCTTGAAGCAGAAATCCTCTACAAGGGCATTGGCCGATAATGATTCTTCACGAGAAGGCGCTACCTGTTTTCATGAGGAATAATCGTTCATTGTTTCTCAGTATTATCGTCAACTTTCTTTTATGTTTTCACTTCTCAAGCATCTCCTCTGGCTTCTTCATATCGGGGCAATAGCATACTTTGTGATGACCTATTTCGGGTATGATATTAATTGGCACTATTTCGATACGCAAAAAAAAGCCTGCGAGGAACGTCTCGCGGAATGTCGTCACGATCTCATCAAAACCGGTATCGATGGCATAAAAGAAACATGTGACTGGAAATGTGCTAATATAAGCCCGAAACTTCTTATACAAAAAAAAGGAACTCAAAATGAAGAAATTTCACCCGAAACACTCCCAACCAAAGAAGCGCTAAATAATGATACAATAGAAGCACCGTGATTCTAATATTACCCTATGCGCCTCATCATCAACATTCCCGCCTACAATGAAGAAGAGAAAATCAGAGAAACCATCAAGCGTATCCCACGTCAGTTTGAGGGCATAGACGAAGTATTCCTACAAGTAGTCGACGATGGTTCTTCTGATAACACTGCCAAAGCTGCGAAAGAAGCGGGTGCTGATTTTGTTTTGCTCCATGGCATCAACCGGCGTCTTGGCGTCATGTTCGCCACCGCGAGCGAAAATGCCCTCAAAGAAGGGGCGGATATCATGGTGAATATTGATGCGGATGGTCAATTTGATCCTCATGAAATAAGTAAGCTTCTTCATCCTATTCTCACGAACCAAGCCGATATGGTTGTCGGTGATCGTTTTTCGCAATCCACCGCAAAAAATATCCCCTGGATTAAAGATTTCTTTAACCGTCTCGGGGCTTCACTGGTCGGTTCTTTTCTAAATATAAAAACGAATGACCTTACCTGCGGCTTCCGTGCACACAATCGCGAGACACTCCTTCGCCTCAACAATCCCTCTGGCTTCACTTACACCCAAGAAACCATCATTGATGCCATTGGTAAAAATCTCCGCGTCATGTGGATTCCAGTACAAGTGACGTATTTTGCCAATCGAAAATCGAAAATCGTCAAAAGTGTGTATAGCTTTGTCAATAACAGCGCGCGTATTATTTTGAAAGCAGTTCGCGATGTCCGACCTCTCAAATTCTTTGGTATTCCAGGACTGATTCTTATCGCAATTTCTCTTGGTCTTTTTTGTATATTTCTCGCTCATTATTTTCAAGATTTTAAAATCACTCCTTATCGAAATTACCTTCTCTCGTCGCTCGCCACCTTCGTCATTGGACTTCAGTTTTTTGTCTTTGCGCTGATCGCCGACATGATCAAAACAAATCGCCGACTTACAGAAGATATGATTTATCTCTTCAAAAAAGAAAAGTACAAATGATAAGTATCAAACTGAGTAGTAAGCTGTGGATTTTATGAGAATACTCTTCATATCAAGAGCCTTCCCGCCGATCACTGGTGGTATTGAAAATCAAAATGCCGCTCTAGCCGAATGGCTTCCAAAATTTGCTGAGACAAAATTCATCATCAACCGTTCTGGGAAATTTGCTCTTCCTTGGTTTTTGCCTTTTGCTCTCTTCAAAGCGTGCATTTTAATGTTCCGTTCGGATGTCCTTGTTTTAGGCGATGGCGTTCTTGCTATCATAGGTGCAATTTTAAAAGTTCTCTTCCCCAAAAAAACGGTCGTTACCATACTCCATGGTCTTGATATTACTTATCCTCTCCCATTCTACCAAGGATTCTGGATTCATGGCTTTCTCCGTGTACTTGATGGGTATCTCTGCGTAAGTACTCACACAAAAACCCAAGCCATAAGACACGGCGTGAACCCACACAAATGTTTTGTTATTCCAAATGGTGTAGAAACCGAACGCTTCGTCAGCAAATGCAATCGTGGCAGACTTGAGACAATACTCGGACGTTCATTGGAAGGAAAAATCGTCCTTCTTACTCTCGGTCGTCTCGCCAAAAGGAAAGGTGTTGCTTGGTTTATACAGCATGTTCTTCCTCGCCTAAATGGCAACATCCTCTATGTCGTTGCTGGATCGGGCCCAGAAGAACTTGCTATACGAGAACTAGCTTCTCAAATCAATCTTGAGACACGCGTAATACTTCTTGGTCGTACTTCACAAGATGATGTTCTGACTCTCCTCAACTCGTCTGATATTTTTGTACAGCCAAATATCCGCATTTCCGGAGATATGGAAGGATTCGGCATCGCAGTCATTGAAGCAGGTTCTGCCGGCCTACCCGTCGTCGCATCAGATCTTGAAGGTTTACGTGACGCTATTAAACACGGAGAGAATGGCCTCCTCGTTAAACCAGAACGAGCAGACGGCTTCGTGCGCACTATCAATGAACTCGCTGAAAATAACGATGAACGTCGTGAGTTTGGAGAAAAAGCCGCCCGTTTTGTTGAAAATACTTTTCATTGGAATATGGTCACAAAAAAATACATTGAAACGCTGAAAAAAATAGCCAAACGATAATTCTCTCTCCAAAAAATACCCACCATGACGCCACTCATTCAAACACTTCTTTTCTTTTGCGCTCTCTCACTTTTTATCGGAGTTGGGTTTATTCTTCTCCGGTTTTTTTTCGCCTCTCACCGGTCTTCTTTTTTTATTGAAACACTCCTCTTTTCTTTTGCGCTTGGTATCGCGTTCATAGACTTCTCTTTGCTCCTCCTTGGTACACTAGGAACTCCACTCAACAGTCGTCTCATTACTCTATGTCTTGGGAGCGTCCTTGTTATCGGTGGCCTAATGTGGTATCGGCAATCTCATCGATCACATATACTCGATGAAGCTCACTCACAACCGCTCCTTCGATCAAAACCAGAGCGCCTTCTTTTCTTTGTCCTCTTTATTTTCACGATTTTCCTTAAAACGCTCTACCTTTCAAACGCTATTGTCCCCACCTCGACTGATCTCGGACACCACCTCTACTGGGCCAAAGCTATCACCGAAAGTCATCGTCTCCCTGTCTATCAAGAGCAAGCGGTAATTGATCAGCCAGAAAATATTCATATCGCTGATCCAGAACCAATTGCCGACTTCATTATTGGAGAACACCTCCCATTTGCTGCCATTGCTTTCCTTACGGGTTCAAGTTTTTTCTCAGCTTTTCCTGTCATATTTCTTCTTTTTATTAACATCCTCAGCCTCCTTGCGCTGGTCATTTTTGCCTACCGAGTCGTCGATTTATCACCACTACGGCAACTCATTCGTCCACAACTTGTTGCTCTTTCTGTACTTTTTTTATGTGGACCACTCTATACGCTTGCCTCACCTCAAGCGAAATTTGTTTCCGGAGGCGTCATTGGTAATATCATCGGAAATCTGTTTATTCCTCTTATTCTTCTTCTGTTCCTCCGTGCATTTCAAGAAAAAGATTCTCGTTTACTCGGACTCGGTTTTCTCTGTACCTTTACTCTTGCCTATACCCACCATCTTTCAACACTTATACTCCTCTTTATTCTTGCCGGCAGTATTCTTCTTTTAATTGTCAGTTTTATTGGCCATCTCCGAGCTCTTACCTCCCGCATCGTAACCATTCTCTTTCAACCAACCCCGATTATACTCATTCTCCTTTCAAGTATTTTTTTCTTTTTCGTTGCCATGCCTACGTATATCGAAATACATGCTGTCAGCACGGCAATCGGAACTCCAACCAAGCTGACTCGTATCGGTCTTACTCTCAACCAAATAACCGAGACATCAGGGGATGTTCGTTTTACACTAAGTATTGTCGGTCTTATTCTTATTTTTGCCGTCTTCCGCTGCTCCCTTCCAGTTACTCTCACGCTTGCCTGGATACTTGCTCTCTTTCTGATGACATTCCGTCCCGATTGGCTCTTTCTTGATATTCCTTCAAAGCGTGTCGGTACCTATTTGTCCTTCCCTGTTGGAATTGTCGGTGCCATTGGATTAGCTTGGCTCATCGGTATATTCCGGAGCAACCGAACCTCTCTTCTCTCCCTCCTCCTTTTAGCTGTTATTTTCGTCTACTCACTTTCTTCTGGCTTTACTGATAATGGACAAACCCTCTTAGCTACTCCAAAATCCGAAGCCGCCCTCGAGACTTTTGCGGCCGCTCAATTTCTCGCCGAAAAAATTACCCGGGATGACGTCGTTCTTAAGGATCACAATTATATTGTCGCTGACTCCTGGATGAAGCATTTTTTCATGCGTGACTATTTCTTCCCTCTTTCTCGTGGATACTTCAGTCGTTATGAAAATAATGGTCACGAACAGTGTACTTTGGATATGATTGCTATTCCAAATACACCTCGAGCACAAGACTGTTTCCAAGGAACAGGCGTAAACTACGTTCTCGTCAATCCGCAATTTGATGCGCCACAATTTGAAAAATCACCTGATTTCTCTCGAGTCTATTCCTCCAATAAAATCCATATCTATGCACGTTAATTCTTTCCTCAAACGGCATCTGTCTTCCTTCTTGATAGCTGGTATCATTTTCTTTTCCGTCGCTTTTCTGTTTATGAAAAACGATCGAGAGCTCGACCCGGATTATCAGAAAAACTGGTGGACGCTTGCTTTCTCTACTCTTCCTACCTCGGAAAACTCCAGCTTTATCATCACCAATCACACGCAAACAGACCGCTTTACTTACACTCTCAAAAATGGTTCTGTCATCCTCGAAACCCAAGAAGTTCGAGTACCCAAAGGGGCGAGTCGTATCATTCAGCCGGAATATATCACCGAGGAATTAGACGTCATTTACCCTCAAGACAGACGAGAAATCAGCGCGTGGCCAACGGATTCTCCAGAGAATATTTTTTCCATTTATCAAAAATAGCTCTGTTTTTTAAACAAAAAAAATCCCCGGAAACGCGTGGCTCCGGGGGGTAACACCAGTCAAAAGAAAACTTCAGTCCGAAAGAGCGGATTCCGCGACTACTACGATCGGAAGCTCTGCCGAGCATTCTTCTTCTGGTACCAACAAAATGCATTGGCACTCGCACTCTTGAAATACAAAAGGCTGCGAAGCAAACCGAACCACAAAAAAAATCCCTCCTGCTGGCTGCGTTTCCGGCCGACCAAATACTCCTCTCCTCGCATCAGTTTCAAAATGATACAGACGTCGATTGTCTTCCCCTCCCGGTAAAATACGTCCGACAACGAAAGCATCGTCGCAGGCAATCCATGGCTGGTTTTCCGGTGTCAACAATATTCTGGTCTCAAGCACCGCCCTGCTTGGCTTTGTTGAAAAAAGATATCCTTCGGCCACTGTGTTCCTTAGCTGCCAATGTACCACCTCCACACATAGACCCTCTGCTATTTCAGCGCTTATCTGGGGAAAATGCTGGCGAAGTGCTTCTGGAAGTTGCGCTTGGTTCGAAAGGGTAACCACTTCTCCTTGCAGACAAGAGATGTTCACAACCCAGAGATTCCCCTTCGCTGCCTCCTCTTCCCCTTCATCTTCCGTTTCCGGCGGACGACGCCAGCTCCGCACCCAGGAAACAAATCCGATGATAATCACCACAAAAATCAATACGCCGTACCAACCAATCGAAGAATAATATTTCGGCACCATACAGCCCTCCTCCAAAAATTGTAAAAAAACTTACCTTCACTGCAAACTATTCGCAGAAGACTGCAGGATAGTTTCTTATTCTAGCACAAAAGAGAGAACCGTCAAGAGACCGTGGTAATATGAGCACTCCAAATAGCGTCATTTTTCTCTCTCCTCATGATATAATAAAGTGTATCCTTTAATCTCATCTTCTATGAATGCAAAGATTTTCAAAGCCTACGACATTCGCGGTATTTATGGAACAGATTTCGATGAGCAGGATGCTTACGCTATCGGACGAGCTACAGTTGATTTTCTTGGGTGCCAGCGCCTTGCTGTCGGACGAGATGCTCGCATATCATCGCCAGTGCTTTTCGAAAGCTTCACACGTGGCGCGATGGAGGCTGGTGCCCATATCCTCGATCTCGGCGTTATCACTACTCCTATGGTTTACTTCGCCGCTGGACGCCTCGATATTGATGCCGCAGTTTCCATCACTGCTTCTCACAACCCTCCAGAATACAATGGCATGAAAATTTGCCTACGCGGAGCGCTTCCAGTTGGCGAAGCATCCGGACTTTCAGCAATACGTGACATCGCCATCGCAGGAAAATTCAAAACGCCAGAAACGGTTGGGTCGCTGACGCCCGAAGATATCAAACCGGCTTACTATGGGTTCTTTTCTTCTTTTGCTGAACTAAAAGACCACCATTTCTCGCTCGTCATAGATACTGCCAATGCGATGGGCGTGCTCGAGCTGCCTATCTACGAACAGCTTTCTGAAAACCTCACACTCGTGCGTCTCTATGATGACCTCTCTCATCCTTTCTCAGCGCATGAGGCAAATCCACTCAATACACAAACACTTGATGAACTCCGGGAAAAGGTTGTACGGTGTCAGGCACACCTCGGTATCGCCTATGATGGAGATGCCGATCGTATCGGCTTCGTTGATGAAACGGGTCTTATTATCCCAATGGATCTCGTCACGGCTCTCCTCGCGAAGGAAGTCCTCAAGAAAAAACCCGGCAGTACCATTCTGTATGATCTTCGTTCTTCTCGCTCTGTCAAAGAATTCATCGAAGAAAATGGCGGGCGGGCACTTGAATGTCGAGTTGGACACGCCTTCATCAAAAAACAGATGCGTGAGACTGGAGCAATTTTTGCCGGTGAACTCTCTGGTCATTACTATTTCGAAGAAAATTCCCTTGCCGAAGCTGGCACACTCCCCGCACTCCTTCTTCTCAATCTCATGGTTGAAACTGGCCAACCCATCTCTCAATTAGTTTCTGAAACCAAGCGCTACTTCCATTCAGGAGAAATCAATAGCGAAGTAAGGGATAAAGATGAGATACTTACCAAACTTCGCTTACACTATGCTGATGGCAAACAACACGAACTCGATGGCCTCAAAGTTGATTATACCGACTGGTGGTTCAATGTTCGTCCATCGAATACTGAACCTCTTCTCCGCCTCAATCTTGAAGCATCCACACCGGAACAGCTGGCAATCAAACAAGCCGAGCTTCTTAGTCTTATTCGGAGTTGATTCTTCTGTTGCCCTATTTCTGGAGTAATGTAGCGGTATCTCCACGCTGATACGCATCCAAAAATGCTTCAGCACCTATTCCTACCGCTTGTTCTATGGAACAAAGCATTCTCTCGAGCGATAAAATCTCATTCTCGTTGAGGCTTGTTGATTCCTCTCTTAACGCCTGCTTCATAGCATCGGAAAGCACCGGAGAATTTACAACTCTTTCTTTAAACTCTGTTACAGATATAGACATATATTTTACGGAAGTTTTAATCGAAAAACCACACCGACCGCTGGATCAGAATTCCCTTTGACTATTTTGGAAATACCCAAACCAGGATCAGCTCCAAAAGTGACCTCCCAGCCACCAGATGTACTCCCCAACGTATGTTGCAAGAGCATATTTCTCGCATTCATATGACTCGTATCGAATTCGAGAGCGGCGTTTCTTAATTCTCCTTGCGAAATAGCCGCTCCACCGACTTGATTCGCTTGACGCATATTTTCATCTTTCATACTTCGAATGGCCATCGCTCTTATCCGATCCGTCAACACAGCGTCGGCAAGCACAGAAGATCCAAGTACGACAAAATCTCCTACTTTTTGTATGGCTCCTGTTGGGTCAGCTCCAGTTAATTGAGCAATGCGCGATAAAAATCCTCGTATCTGCTCCTGTGTCCAAGCCACAGCTTCTTGTGTGCCAAGGGCTTTTTCGGTCTTTGAAACAAGTTCCTCTACTTTTTTTTCATCTGGAGTACGCAGGTCGAGGTCGAGTGCCGATACTTCTTTTAGTCGATCTATTCGTTCGCGGTATTCCTCCTCTACAATCGTCGGATCGGCAGACGGAACTTTTCCTGCTTGATACTCTGAAAATAACACTGTTCGTCCCAATTTTTCTTCAGTTCCTCCACTCTCCTGAATACTTTTTTCATCAGACGCTCCTCCTGGCCCCTGTTCGCTTTGAGAAATTATCTTGGCTGCTGGAAGTGAAAATCGACCATCCTTATCCGCACGAAGAGGCGATGCCGCACTTGTCGGCGCTGCTTCATATTTTATTTTCACGGTAGGATTTGGCACGTGTTCCTCCGAAGGATTCGAAGCCTGAGCGTCAGAAATCGCCAATGCACCAACAACAGCAGCTGCCAATACGTGTTCTTTACTCGATCGTTTTTTTGTATTCCCTTCGCTTACCGAAACATCTTGCTTTCGAGTAGTTATTTGGGCTTCAGAAGGTCTCTCAAAATTCATAATTCTTACAATTTTCAGTCTATGATCATTCTTAATTCATTGTATACGTTCAGAATAGACGTATTATAGCAGTTTTTCTCTCAACATGAGAAGACCATGAAAAGATCTCTGGTACCACAGAATCCTCTCCAAAACAACGAGCCGTACCCTTGCCGAGAAAAATTACATCTAGTATACTAACAAACAGGCGTATGGTAATCCGAGGAAGCATTCTTCATGTGATGAAGCGGCCGAAGCACTTTGGCTTTGTTCCTGCTTTCAAAACTGTTTCCTCTTCATCCCGATAATCGGGATTTTTTTTCGCCCGAATACGCTCAAGCTAACCCGCTCTTTAACACTCGCCACAGCAAACATCCAACAAATCAATCGAATGATTGAGGAAGAACCGTATCTTGCGCAGTCCGCATTTCGTTGTAGCATGCCTCTTCAAGGAGATTGTCGTGAATAATACTTCCACTGTAGTTTGTGATTGCCCTTTGCTCGCAGAAAAAATCCGCCTGAGCAACACTGATCGTCAGTGCCACATTCCAACTACCCGGATTTTTTACCTTACTCAATATCCGAGTGGGAACTGCCATGACCACCAAGCTTGCCTTGTTTGCCCGGCCTTTTCCGAAAAGGCAGCTCAAGAAATAGCCCTCCGTGAACAGCGCGGGAGAAAAGAAGCAATCCAAAAAAGAACGCGCGCAAGTCGCGCGCGCATCGAATCAGCAAAACAAACAAATCGCCGACCATCGGCAGCCGGAGCATAACTCGCAACAAAGATAATTCTTCCGGAGTACCATTCCGAGACCGTCAACGCGCGGCCTCGTTTTCTTTTTCCTCTTGCCAGGCCAAATAGCCACCTTCCAAATTTTCGGTTTCTAGACCCACACTAGCACAGAGTGTCTGAGCCTGACCGGAGCGCCCACCTGAACGACAAGAAAGTACAATGCGCGCCTGCTCCGATGAGACACCGGCGTGTACCAAAAATTCTTCCATACGCGCTCGTATTTCCTCTCTCGGCAATACCCGAAGAACACTCAATGGAAGATTCTTATAATAAGAAGTCTCTGGTGGAAAAAGTGGCAAATCCTTGACCTCATCTTTCTCACGCACATCCACAATCAAAACGTTCTTCTTTCCTTGCGAAAGAAGTTCTTTTATTTCCCTGCTGCTGATTTCTTTCATACTTTCCACAATTTTCACGTAACCATTTCTTGTTTACTGGCTTTCAATACAATCAATCATATATCAGAAACCAATAAACCCAACTCGTTCACGAACGAGAAGCATCTTGGTAGAAGCCAACACCCGAGCCTTGATGGCACCCTCGCGGAGCACAACCAATGCTTCTTCATCTGAAATCTGCGCCAAACGCTCCTGAAAAGGCAAAAGAAATCCAATCACGACTTCCGCTAAATCTGTCTTGAAATCTCCATACCCCTTCCCCTGATATCCCGCCGCAATGTCTTGTGGCGTCTTACCCGAAAAGAGCGCGTAGACATTGAGAAGATTCTTCAGGGCTGGTTTCTCGTCGCTATACACAATTTCACTCCCTGAGTCCGTTACCGCCTTCTTTATTTTCCGTCGAATTGTATCGGCATCGTCAGTCAATGCGATAAAATTGTACTCACTCGAAGCGGATTTCGACATCTTCTTGGTTGGATCATCAAGTGCCATAATACGGGCGCCTTCCTTGGTAATTTTTCCCTCTGGAACCCTGAATGTTTCACCAAAACGCTCATTGAAACGCCGCGCGAGAGTGCGTGTCAGTTCGATATGCTGCAACTGATCCTCTCCGACCGGCACCACCGCTGTATCATAGAGCAGGATATCTGCTGCCATAAGAACGGGATAATCAAAAAGTCCGACACCTGTCGTCTCGCGCGTGTCTTTTGCTGATTTGTCTTTAAACTGCGTCATTTTTTCCAAATCCCCCAAACGCGCAATCGTATTCAGTATCCACATGAGCTCGGTATGCTCGGGCACCTGAGACTGAATGAAGAGCGTGCATTTTTTTGGATCAATACCAGCTGCGAGGTATATCTTCGCTATCTCCAGTGTCTTCTGCCGAAGTGCTGCTGGGTCCTGCGGAACAGTAATCGCATGTTGATCCACAATGCAAAATATCGCTTCATATTCATCCTGAAGCGGCAACCACTGAGCAATTGCTCCGAGATAATTCCCAACATGCAAATTCCCTGATGGCTGTATTCCTGAAAACAAGCGTTGTTTTTCCATATATTCATTTACCAGATACCTTCCTATTGTACCCGACCCCCTTTTTTTAGGCAAAAAATATCTCAATTTAAAAAAAAGGGGGGTGATCGCTCACCTCCCACACAAGTTCAATACTAATCTTATTCTATTCGCAGCACTCTTCTGTTACCGCCTCATCATGAGCTTCGAATTCTCTTCCTACTGGCGAGAAGAACAATAATACCTGATGCCAAGACGGTAAACAGGGAACCTCCGATAATTGCTGGTGTGACCTTGTTTAAATTTCCGTAGGCAAAAGTTGGAAGCCCGAATGACAGAGAAATCAGAATGCCCCAGAACATACCCGCTTCGTTCACTTCCTTACTGAGCAAGGTAATAATAGTTGGCAACAATGTTGATGCCCGTAATGTCCCATAGAACAAAAACAAGTAGAGGATAGTCAGCCCAGGGATGTTTGCAATCGCAATACCAACAACCACCAGCGCTACCATCGACCCCTTAGAGTAATGGGCGACGTCTTTCTGTTCATGCTTGTTTGGCTTCGTGATTGACAGCAAATCATGGCCAAACAGGCTCGAGAGAGACGCCAAGTTTGAATCCAACGTCGACACAAGACCAGCAAGTAGAAGATAGAGGAATGGGACTGCTACCCAGCCCGGCAAAATGCCCAAAACGACCTCTATGTTCACTTGCGCTGGATTATTGATCTTCATACCTCCCCCGGCGGCTAAAAATCCAAGTATCGAGATAGAAAACGGAACTACAGCAAACAAAATCGCCGCCAAAAGAAACGCTGATTGTACTGATTCTTTCTTGACAGCGTATGCCCTTTGCCAAAAACTCTGATCACCAAATGGTCCAGAAAGCAACCCAATCGTTACTGGAATCCCAAACGTATAAAACACGTTGAGACCATCACCAGAGAATAGGCTATCATACGTTCCGGACTTCCCATTTACTCCCTTCAGAACTATCTCAGGACCGCCTCCAACTGAAACCGCCCATCCGACAATCGAGACTCCAATCACAAGCATTACCATCATCATCAAAAAATCGCTGATGATGGAAGCCCTTAACCCGGAGTACAATGAGTACCCAACTGGGATGATTGCTAAAAGAACTGTCACATAGAAATACGGGAGTCCGCTCATCGTAGAAATGATTTTTCCACCAGCCAACAGCTGCACTGCGAATGAGCAAGCTGCCAGGCCCCCAAATGCAACCAAATACACTCGTTGCACTCTGCGAGAGAAACGTTCCCGCATGTAGCCAGACATCGTGATTCCATCAGGAAATAATGTGCGTAACCTTTTGGCGAAAAACGAGAATAAAACCAGACACCCAACATTCGGAACAAGAAACCAAAAAAGTCCAACCCAACCCTGTGTATAGGATTTCTCCGCTGAAACAAAAAGGGCTGGAGCCCAAATCCAGGCTGCTGCAATTGAAACAGCAGCAGGAATCTTTGGAATGTTGCGCCCGGCAACAAGGAAACTCGACTTGGAAAAAACAAACCCCCGAGAAAAAATCCAGACGATGATCGACGAAAAAACCGCATACCCTACCAAGATAAGTAGTCCTTCCAAAGCGGAAAAGATTTGCACGATAATCCTCCTTTGAGCGAAAACAGGCTGAAAAAGAACTCCTGCACAAGAAATTTACAGGTTACTAGTGGCTATGTCAAGACGTATGCATACTCCAAGGCGAAAGAAATAGGTGGAGAATATAAATAGATAGATTGATTCAAGAATACTTTCTGAGTGGCCGGGATTTTAATCCAATAAATATTGAGGCTCAAAGACGACCAAATATCCATGGGAACATCTCAATTACCAGAAACCAAATGTGATTTTCAGCACCCCCTCTCAGAAAGAACCAGGTTCTTAAATTTTAGGATCTACTAGCTCCTTTTTCATTAATTGATACCCTGTTTAAAATATCCTGAAACCATTCACTTCATTTGAAAATGCACTGATTGCACTCTTGCAAACTAAACAAGAGCATTGGTAAAAGAAACTCGAATAAAATCATCAAGAATGGGCTGTAATTGCTTTATCGAATCAGCCTTTTTAACTTTATCAAAATATATTAATCGCAATAATTCTGTTTTTGCCAATAAATCATCATCAAATTTTGCTTTCAAAAGAATTTCATCTGCTGCCTGCTGAAATGTACTCTCAAGAAAATCGGCATATTGAAACACATAAGGATAATCCGCTATCAAATCTTCGTTATATCCTAAACGCTTAAATTCACTTGCCTGCATTCTCTTCGCAGTATATACACTCTCCTGAAGCATTACTCCAGTTGAAACCTCAAATCGAGCAACGGAGATCATCCTCATTATGCTATTAATCACCCTAAGTTTCTCTGATGATAACCGTGCACTTTTTATTAATAATTCGCTCACCAAATCAGGTTTTGTTTCCTTAAAAATCCGATTATTCCAGTCCCATACCCAGTTAGGAAGGCTCTCTGGTTTCTCTGAAATGAGAAAAAAATCACTAAAAAAAAATTTTTTATACGATGGCCAATCAACAGAAAAACTACACAGAGTATCTTGAGTACAATTTTTTACAAAAACTAATGCAGGATAATTAGAACTAACTGCTAAAACCCTACTCGTCTGACAATCCAACAATACGCCATAGTTCATATGAGAAAGCTTTAACCAAATGATCCAACCTGGCTACGGTAACGTTTTATATAAAATCATTATCAACATTACAATATTCACTCACATCCAAATCACGATAAAATTTCATTGATTCATCAATAAAATTATATGTATCCTGCTGAAGGAAAACCGAGTACAATGAACCGCGCTTTATCTTATTGTCCCTATAATCAGCGTCTTTCGTATAATCAAAAATTATATCCTTACACACCCATTTGTATGTATTCCATTGATCTTTTATTTTTTTATCAGGATTATTCATGCTCCACAACTGGAAGTCTTCCGTATTGTAAAATTGGTTGCAATAAGTCATCATGTAAGATAAGTCTATACGATTCACATTTCTCGGAGTCACGCGACAAATCATACGCATGAATACCGCTTGCCATTTGAGGGAAAAATTAATCCACCAAAGATAATCCTGATTAGTTCTAATTTCAATTGGTGAGGATGATTTCAAGCGTTCAAATAACTCAATATAAAAGAACGCTCCCTTTTTTTCTTTAAGAATTTCAGTAAAAAATGTTTTAAACATGTCCTGACTATACGGTTGTTGGATAACAGATGGTCCAAATCTCAAAATCAACTTCCCCATCATATCGGACCCGAAAAGCTGATCATTGTGCTCGCCACCAACAAACATTCGGTCTGTTCCCAAAAAATATGGGAATGCATTCACTGAATCTACCCGTAGCTTTCCTCGAATATGATCTCGATAAAAATTTAAATTCTCGCGTATTGATTCTTCGGACAAAAGCACGATGAGATTTTCTTTTTGCTTTAAGGTTGCATTTTTGAGCAACGAAATCAAGAGGAGAGTGCTATCAATACCGCCAGAATAAAATACATTCAATGAGACACCAAGGGTGTCCGCTCTCACGAGCAATTCCCTGGCTCGTTCATTACAAATCTCCTCGAATGTCTTCTTTATTGGTTTGAGAGCTGGTATTGGAAACAATGACTTAGTATAAAAAGGAAGTGTAATGGTATTCGTTCTATCTATCGGTACCACCGATGGATTATATATTTTAAAAAATTGCGAAAAACGATCAATTCCTGGAAGATGTGTGCATTGTCCGATTAAAATATTGGGATTGTAATAAAGAAAATTCATACTCTAGTACGTATGCATCAGCGACTTAATAATTAATCGTGATTCTGCATAAATATATTTCCCAGAAATCGGTACAGCAACTAATTCTAGAGTCGCCTTTTTAGCTTTGGAAAATCTCCCTGCATACAATCAACTTACTCTCCCGGAAAAAATTTTCAAGTGTAGAATGATGTAAATCCTAGCTCACAAAAAATCTCGTAATTTGTTCTTTTTTGTGGATCAGTTAATATATCGAAAAACATGTATTGATGCTTCTGATGCATTTTCTGGAAAGTAACACCGAATAGGTTCATCAATTAAAATTGTTCCTCATGGTATATACTGCCAAATCCTTCCAAAAAGCTCTTGTCTGCTCAATTTTATCACATTTCTCTTCATTCAACAAAAAGTTGCCCTCAGGTAAATGGTTGCACTTTTTTAAATCCCATAACACTTTCGATGATAAAATCTCATCATGTATTTACCGTATATACTCGTACTCATAAAACGAATACGGTCGGCCTCAACTCTTGATCTTAACATCCTTCCTATAACTGGAAGTGAACCGTTTTTTGCCACCCGATAATCTAAAAAGGGAAATGCTGCAGCATTTCGCATCTCAAACGCATCGCTCGATGGAACCAACAAAAGTGTTGCAGCGCTAGCAAGCGCTGTTACAAGATATAAGTTTGGGATAAATTCATAAGAGCAAGACATCGCATCCTTAAAAAGCTCTCCCGACGTCTCCGATGAAGTAAAGCTAACTTCTAATGATTCAAAATATCTCAACGCAGAAGCATATTGAACAGCGCTCCCCAAAAGATCAGGCGACAAATTACTACAATCATCTCTCCTTCGACATTAACGGCTCTTCGTATTGCATCGTCTGCTTTTTTGCAAAAAATACCGCTCTCTCGGTATCATACATTCTTGTGTCTATCGTATAATTAGGATAATCGAGTGATTCTCCTCGCAGCTTATCTTCAGTAATCATTCTATTGCAATACGCCATTTGTGCATATCGGTACGACAAAGAAGCAAGGATAGATTCATTTGCATACCCATTCTTTTCCAGAATCTCTAGATAAGCCAGATAAATATACAGCCCCTGAACTGTATAATGAAATGGGTTTTTTCTTTCTAACCATTTCAAAATCTTTCGGACGCAAAATCTCAGCTTCTTTTAAAAAAACCAACTCTGTATGACTATTTACATAGTCATACAATTCATAAATATTTCCGCTGTTACTGTATTTTGAAAAACAAAATAGGCACCTTATTTTGTGTACTAATGACTTATGTTGTTTTTTACATCATCTACAAAAAAACTTCTTGCAACATTATCATCAACAGACAAAAGCTCTATTCTTTCGATACAATTTCCTTCTAAGAATACATTCGTAATGAAAAACGTAAGAAAAAAAATACGAAAAACAAGACTCGCCTCGTAAAAATCTTTCGGTTTTTAGACAGGAAAAAACATTCACACTAGGACAAAACAGGTACTCTTATGAGACAGAGACTCTTCAACGAAAATCCTCCTCCGTCCATCCGTATCCTATTAACCACAATCTAAACGCGTGCACCCTACTTGCAAGTCTTGCAACATTTCGTTTACTATAAATATCTATTGCTTTCCGATCTTGAAATCGTGCATCAATAATATAATGGAGGATGCTCCCGTCTGAGATTTCGTCTTTTTTCTTAGTAAAGTTCAGAAATGGGTACAAAGCTTCTTTTATTTTTTGAGGATCTTCTGGATTCAGGATAACTAGAGTTGAAGCATTCAATATACCGGTGAAATACACTAATTGGGGAACATTATTACGAGCATATTCTGTTGCAAAATCAAAAACTTCATCAGCAGTCTTCGGAGAACTATAGTCAGCGCCAACTGATTGTCGATATCGAAGCGCGGCTGCATACTGGTTCAATCCAACCAAAATATCTCTGGCGGGAAGATCCTTATCAGTTAATTCCCCATTCATTATTCTTACCACATCGTCCTTGGCGTAATCTGCGAACTGAATAGATTTCTCTATATCACGAGAAATGTACTTCGAAACAGCAAGGGCAGTCTTATCATCTTGTGCCATTTCACTCAAAATTACCGTATTGAAATAAGCTGTTTTTGCATATTGATTTGACGCTGTCCCCAAACCTGCGATATCTATATAACCATGATTTTTAAGAACCTCAATATACGCCAAGTACGCATAACGCGTGTAATCGGTTCCCACCTCAACGGTACGATTTCTAATTCCCTCAAAAACGTCTGGATAAATTAAATCTGCCTCAGCTTGAATAAAAGCTAGGTGTGGACGACTCTGAATATAATCGTATATTTCATACACATTCCCACGCGTGTCCGAATATCTATGTACAATCCAGTAGGCATCAGCTTTCGTATGCTGATCATTCGTACCATTTTGTATATCGTCCGCAAAAAAGTTTTGTATCGCCTCTGGATTATTATGCAGCGTACTCTGTATCCAAGCCTCTTTACTCTCCCTTGCCCGTTCAGCTTCCTTTTCCTGCTCTCTTGGAATAAAAATAAAGTAATAGAAAATTCCACAAAACAAAATAACGACCAAAAAAACACCAAGAATAATTTGTAGTATTTTTTTTCTTCTACTGATTTTTATTTTTTCCTCCATAATTATCATGCAAAAACTTACAAAATAAGAAAACAAGATTCGCTCATTTTAGAACCGACTTAACCCGAATCACCCAGAACACCCCCCCGAGTCCCCTCCAGTAGGACCCCATTCCCACGCGGCTACATCCGCATGTGCAGTTGGGGTAAGCAAAGAGTCCTCTTTCAAGTCACCCCCCTTAAAATATCCGCTGATAACTCCTGCGAATCCAGCAACAAAAATACCTAGGAGAAACAAGATCTTCTTTTTTACTTTAAAAACCATATATATTATAGATTATTATCAATTTAATACTTAGCAATTTTAGTCAAATTTATTATCGCAATTCGCATATCAATTGTCAAGAATTTTGTAACTTATTTCTGCATATTTAAGAAAATCCATGAGGCAATGGGTTCAACTTCCAATCAGAAACATTCCGCGATTCTGCGAACTCTTGAAGTCTCTCGCTCTTGAATGTTCCGTATCCTTCAAATAAATACAATGGAAATGCTTTCGGAATATACACCTGCGCTACAAAGAACCCGAGTGTCTCCTGAATACTATTCTTTGGATAATATACTACTGGGTAATAATCGCTCCCGAGTTTTTTTAATACCTTAAGGCACGTCTTCAATCGATTTTTATCATCCTGAATACACCTGAGATCATATCGACAGGCCTCTGCGTATGATACACATTTCCCGGAACAAAACCATTGAAAACGATCCACTCTCTCTTTTCCGTGCCAATAAAATTGTCGTGATATCTTATCTAAACGAGAAACAAATGGCTCAAATTCGGCTTCTGCATATTTTTGCCTCTCAACCGGATCTTTGTAGTAAAAAATTTCAATACCGATAATCATTTCTCTCAACGCATCTTGTATCGCCTCTTCTAAAGTCATCGCTGAGGCAGCTGTTATCGTGACTCCTGGAGTCTCTGACTCTGCATTCACTGCCGCGACAAGAACAGAGGGTATTGAAAGGGTAGTTGTGTGTAAAATAAAGAGAGATATCCCAATAGACTCAAAGACCTGTATCTGGTGCCTCAAAGAATCTGGGAGACTCTCCTGTAAAATAATTTCTGGTGGAATCGTTGTGAGCCAATGCACGAGAAATGCATCTCTCTGTACTACCTCAAGTAATCCCCGCAATACTGCCCCCTCCTTTGTAAAATAGCCAGCAGAACCATTGGTTGTCGCGTGAACAATAATTTTATCCCCAACTCCTCTCGGCTGCAACTGGGAACACCAAGAGGTAATATTAATCGGAATATATGTTCTTTCTTGGGTAATTAAGTTTCTTCCTGTCACCCACGTTAATACGTCTGTTTGACTGTAGCGTAATTCAGGAAACCTCTCTTTTTGTTGATCCAAAAAACGATGGTATTTTGGTGGGTATATAACAGGAAATTTCTCCATCACCTCTTCTGGTGAAGCATTTACTACAAACGTATTTTTATCATAAATCCCCGATATCACCCTCTCAATTATTTCTCCAAGTGCTTTTGAAAGAGCTACTGATTTATCATTTGCTACGCCCTGTCCCCAAATAAGCAAAGTACGATTCTTAAAAGATATTTTTTTTGTTGAAAAATAAAAATAGTAGCCGGGATAATGCAAATCTCTTTCGGTTGCGACATCAAAAAACTGTTTCCTTCGAAGGTATTCGAGTAATACAGAGTACGCTGGACTTGTATCTTTCGAATGAAGAATAAAGAGAGACGCTGAAAATCGAGAGAATCGTACAAAGTAAGAGAGGAAAAAAAAATGTACACGATCAATAATCCCAAGAGGAAGCTTCCACTTTCCACTCTTTCTCATGGAATTAATATCTTCCAAGTATTCCCGAACTGAGAGATATCCGGGTCTATGAAATAATTCTGAATGAGTATACTTCTTCGACATAAAACAATGTGCTCTTCCTTAAAAAAATAGCGTGTAAACAACTTTTTCATCCAAAGTCCCAAGTCCCATCATGCGCTCAGTCACGCTCTCATTGGTACCTCCAATCGGAATAATATTAATACATTTCTCCGTTCCTGCCAATAGCATATTTTGAGCTACATGACCAGCTTCAAGCAAAATATAGCGATATCCACGACTTCCGTATTTATCTGTAGTCCTTTCAAAAACGCTTGTCATGCAAATCATCCCCGTCGCACCACGCAAATATTTCCGAGGATTAATACTTGATCTATCCTCTAATGTGAATTCTCTACGAACAACAGGTTCAAGGGTATGCTCCTGTATCCCGTAATGATAAATGCCTGTCTGGAGCGAATCTACCGGCTTAAAAAGAAATACGTACATTTCAAGAGGATATCTCTTCCCAGCTGATGGGACAGTCCTATTTTCCTTTCGATATGATTCTTTTTTTGAACATCCTTGTAAACCATACCCACAACGGAGAACATAGGAAAGCATCGGTAGCGTGGACGCCGCAGGCTTATTATCAGAAAAATATTCTACACTCGAACGACGCTTTGAAAGCATACTTTCAAAAAATACCCCGCTTGTTTGTGGCAAAGAAACTGGCTTCAACAGATGATACCTTTTATATTCAATCCGCTTCCATGCTTCCGGCCAATCCTGAGGATCCTTGGGTATTTTTACCGCACCTTTTTCTAATTTATCATTAGTCTCATGATGAAAAAAATTGAAGAGAAAAAACAGGGACATAGTGTTGTTATTCTGATTTTTTAATCAAATCGAGTATTGTAAAAAATACTCACGCTCAATTCTGCATTTCATCTATTCTATAAAGTTCACACACATGCGTAGAAATGTAAAGAGTCCTCTTTCCCTCGGTCAAATACTCTATAGACACCCTATTCACAATTCTTTCGGTAAGCTGAATCTGGGAGAGCAACTTACCTGTATAGAGATCTAATTCGTAGAGTCTTCCATCATTGCTTCCAATAAACACACTCTCGGAACTCAATGTCGGACTTGCAAAAATCCGACCAGCAGTCTCAAATATCCACTCAGTTTTCTTGGTGATAAGGTTAAAACAATACACATTCTTATCCATCGATCCACTCACCACATATTCGTCCTTAATAAGAGGGGTCGAATAGAATCCAAATCGCGCCTCAAATTTATAAAAAAGCTTCCCGTTACTCGCATGAAGAACGTATAAGCCGCCATCCATACTCCCAAATAGAATAAGATTTCGCTTTGAATCAAAAGCTGCTCCTTGCTTTATCATTCCGTCAGTTTTAAAAACCCAAGAAATATTTCCTTTTCTTTTGTTAAAAGCATAGAAACACTTATCATCACAACCACAAAACACCAATTCGCTTTTCTTATCTATCACTGGGGAAGCAGATATTTTCCCTACTATCTCATAGTTTTTCCAGAGCACCTCTCCGGTTCTCACATCCAGAGCAACAATCCCACCTTGTTTTGAGGGAAGAGAAAACTCAAGCCCTATATAAACCACTCCTTGTGTATTATCGATACATGGTGATGAGCCAACCCAGTCAGCATCCATGTACACCCAGATACGCTTTCCTGAAAATCGGTCTAAACAATAGACATTTCCATCATATGCCCCAAACACCACACTATCTTTGTCTATTGCTGGGGACGAAAAAATTTGTTTCCCACGAAAACCAAAAAGTACTTTGTACTTCCACACGACATCACCATTATCTGCTCGTAAGCAATACAAAAAGCCATCATCTGATCCTATGTATACGTATCCTTCCACAACAAGAGCGTTTGATTTTGATTCAACAGAATATAAATTTGGCTTGTCCGTGAGTCTTACCTTATAGTTAATCGCATATTTTTTATTTGGAAATACAGCCCGATCCACAAGATTACTCACCGGTAAGACGTGTTTGAAGTCATCCAAATCGAAAATACTGACGACAGATATCCCTTGGTCAATCAAATCTTGATAGTATGCTTTATTCCTATACCGAAGACAGACGAAAACAGCCGCAACCTTAAGCCCGAGATCTTCCAAAATTTTTATTTGCTTCCGCATAGTTGTACCGGAGTTCAAAATATCGTCAACAAGAATAATTGGAAAATCAGGGGAAAGCTCCCCCTCAATCATATTTGCCAAATCACCCTTCTTGCGAGACTTTCTTATATAAAAACCACTCGCTACAATTCCGCCTTCCGCCTGCAATAAAACTCCCGCTACCAAAGGTATCGCTCCAACCTCCATGCCACCTATTTGCAATCGCCCTGGGTACTGATATCGAAAGGTTTTCCAAAAATATTCTGCGTATTCTTGTAAAAAAAACTTTGACAGACATTGTCCTTTAAAATCAAAAATCCATTTTTCCATCTTACCAGTTGAAGCGAGAGAGATGGCTCGTATCTCATCTTCCTTGTACACTTTATCTCTGAGTATCTTAAATAAAATATCCGACATAATTCTGAAGAGAAAAAACGAAGACTTTCGATGGAATTAAGGTCAACACCATCAGAGTAGAATACCAAATAAATCGACTATTGACAATAAAACATATCTGTGATATTTTCGAAGTACAGTTGGCTCAAAGACCAATTTTTATAAAGTAGATCTTTTACACCTACACCACAGGAGACGGCAAAATGAAAAAGTATCTTATTGGAATCGCGTTGATCCCTACTCTCATAGCGGGATGCAGTACCCTACCCAAAGGTCAAACGACAGCTGCGGCAGAAAAGTTCGTGAATGAGCTTGTGGTGTCCGGCGTACCACAAGAATGTGCTCTTTTTTTCGGCGCATTTCGCGGGCGACTCGCCCGCGGATCAACGTCGCTGAAATGGCTCTGGGTAACGGACGTTACCCAGGATTGCAAGGTGAGAGCAGCTCTCCAGTCGGATGAAAATCCGCCACGAGAAGAAGAGCTGAGGAATGGGGCGATACACAATGGCGTACTGTCATTCCATTGTGGGATGATATCCCCCAATACCGATTGCCGCTTCGAACGAAGCGGGGAGGATATCCACTTTAACGCTATATTCCCCGGGGATGGAGCCTCTGGGAATCGGGCCATCCTTGAAAGGATTTAGAGGATGGATGGTCAACACGGGGCTGCTTTTGACCCCGTGTTTTTTTTGTTTCTAATAAATCGAGTGAATTAAAAAAATGAGGTGTTAAAAACTCCGATCCATGCAGTACTCAAGCCAATAAGGTAACCTTTAACTCAATACGCTGAGTCTGGCTTGTAAAAAAAGTGTCTGGAATGCGGTTCCTCTCACAACAAGAAGGACGGAAAACAAAGAAATATTCAACGGTACAAATGTCTCGTCTGCGATAAACGTTTTCAAAACGTAAAACAGCCGAAGAGGAGATATTCGGATCTTTGGAAGCAATATGTCTGGGATAAGCAGTCACTCGTACAGTTTGCCGAGAAGTATCAGCGAAGCCTCCCTTGTATTCAAAAGCAGCTCGGATTGGTTGTTCTCGAACAAGATCGCATCGATCCTCAGTCTCTCGTCTTCGTTGCCGATGTCTCCTTTTTCTCCCGTGGTAATGGCATGCTCGTGTTCCGGTCTCCGAGACTGAAGAGGACTCTCCTGTGGCGATTCGTTCAGGGAGAGAATCCGACGATGTACCGGGACGCGAGAAGAGAGCTCGAAGAGCAAAGTTTTATCTTCCTCGTCATCGTTCTTGATGGCAGGAGAGGTGCGAGAGCAGTGTTTTCGGACATTCCCATCCAAATGTGCCACTTCCATCAGAAAGCCCTCCTGAGACAGTATCTCACACTGAAACCGAAACTTCTCGCAAGACAAGAACTGCTTGCCATCAGGAGAACGCTCGCCTTCGTTCGTGAGAAGGCTTTCGGGAAACTCCTCGATGAGTGGTTCGGACGATGGGAGGATTTCCTTCGAGAAAAGACTCTCGAAAGTGATGGAAAACACTGGCACTACACGCACAAGAAAATCCGGTCAGCATATCACAGTTTGAAAAACAATCTCCCGCATCTGTTCACACTTCAAAGATACCCAGAACTCAAGATTCCGAACACGACCAATTCCCTTGATGGATTTTTCAGCAAAAGGAAAACGCTCCATTCTCCCAAGAGGTAACCTCTATAGTCCATGTTGCTGCATAGAACGGATATCCTCAAGATACTCCTTCAAAGAAATATACCCTAGCCAACAAAAAAGTTTGGACGGATCATTCATACTCTGCGCCTATTTCATTACAAGAACAATGTATAGACTATTCTTTCTTCAAGGGTACCCAATCCCATCATGCCCTCAATAACGTTTTCGTTCGTTCCCCCAACAGGAATAAGATTCACTCCTTTTTCTGTACCAGCCAACAACATATTCTGAGCAACATGCCCTGCTTCAAGTAACACGAATCGATAACCGCGGCTCCCATATTTACTTGTTGTCCGCTTAAACAAACCCGTCATACAAATCATCCCCCATGATTCGTATAAAAATTCTTGCGGTGAAATGGCCGCTATTTCTTCTTTTGAAAACGTCCGTTGAACGAGGATTTCTAAGGCGTGTTTTTTGACACCATAATGATAGATGCCTGCCCGCACACTTCCAATAGGCTTAAAAAGAAAAACGTAAATCTCCAAGGGATACCGTTTACCAGCTGATGGCACAGTTCTATGTTCTTGTCGTTTTCCTAATCTTGAATCACCCTGAAGTCCATATCCACACCGCAACACAGAAGAGAGTTTTTCAATTGTCCACACATTATTACCGAAGTGGGCTGTACTCGAACGACGCTTCAGTAATAGATCCCACAATCCACACTCGGTTTCTTGAGGAAGCGCTACTGGTTGAAATAAGTGATAGGTTTTATATTCAATTTTTTTCCATTCCTCTGGCCAATCACGAGGATCCTTAGGAACATTAACGAGACCTTTTTCTGATCGATCAACGGTTTCGTTATGAAAAAAAGCGTACAGAAATGATGGGTTTGACATACGAGGTATTCTCTAATTTTTCTAAATACATGGTAACGAAGATTACGGTTCTCTCATTCGATATAATTTACAAGTATGTGCTGGAACATACGAAAGTCTCTCCCCGTTGGAATCGTGCGCTATTTGTGTTTTATTCACTCTCCTTTCTGTGAATTGAAGACGAGACAGAACAGCTCCGGTTGCAATATCTAACTCATACAATCGTCCATCATTACTCCCAATAAAAAGACTCTCCTTATCTACTGCTGGATTCGCAAAAATACGTCCGGATGTCTCGAAAGCCCATTCCTTCTTTCGAAGAAAGAGATGAAAACAATAGACTTTCTTGTCAAGCGAACCCATGAGTACACGGTTACAGATAATAACTGGCGTTGAATATATCCCAAAACGTGCCTGAAACACCTGTTCTAATGTTTTTGTTTGTATTCGCAAGACATAGATACCTCCATCCATACTTCCAAAAACAACCCTCCCGCCACCCTCATCTATAGCTACCCCATATTTTATAGCACCTTTAGTTCGAAATTTCCATATAATAGTTCCTGTTTCTGCGTGGAATGCATACAAGAATCCATCATCACACCCGCATATCACCAGACCCAATCTATAATATTGATAACCATATCTATATGGGTTATATTACAATTATATCATTCTTTTTCTTAATAAAATGATTCATTGTTTTCAAAAAATCTCTTTTTTTCGATTCATACAAAAAATCACTCTTGTAATCATATTCATTTTCATTTTAATACTCTTTTTCTATCCTTTCCTTTCTCTCGCTCTTGGAAATATCTTTTTCGGTGGCATCAGCCAAGTATACAATGTACGACTTGCGCAATTACTCTTCAAGCATGCTGCGTATCCAATTCTCCCAGTACAATCTCCGAACTACGCTCATTACCAGTTATCCCGCACCTATTTCATCCAAGGAAAACTCAGTGACACACTTGAAGAAGCGCATGAGGAACTTCGGATATATCCGAATAATACAAAGGCTTACTACATACTTGGTCTTACTCACGGCTATATGAACCAAACGTATGAGGCAATTGATGCCTTCTCTCTCTATATTGAAGCAAATCCACAAACATGGGCTGGGAGAAATGATAAAGCTTGGCTTCAATTTCGTATTGGTGATGTAGATGGAGCACTCGAAACGATACAACCAATTATCAAGCAGTATCCAAAAACTCCTTGGGTACAAAATACGTACTGCGCTTTACTCATTAATAAACCAGACCGTCACGAAGAAGCGCTGACTGTCTGCACCCTCGCAAAAGATCTCGCTGACAAAATGACCCCCCAAGACTGGGGTCATGCATATCCAGGAAACGATCCTCGTATATATGGAGAGGGACTCCAAGCAATGAAAGATTCTGCTACGCAAAATTTACGTATCATCAACGAAAAAAACCTTAATTAAATATTTTTGCTACTTAAAAAATCTATGCTATACTGAATTTGATTTTTAAAAAGAAAAATAAGCTATGAAATTAAATATGGTTTCTCTTGGAGATTTTATTCGGAAAGATTCCTTTCGAAAATATTTTGTTTCATTTGGATTGTTCATTTTTTTATTTCTTCTTTTCCCTGTCATATTTTTTGTCACGAAGGGAACAACTCCTCTCTCATCTGAACTTACCTACAACGAATATTCTCCCGGTGGAGAATCAGCAGGATCTGTTATTCCCGCAAGCTGTGATAGTCGGTATTGGAGTGAGATGTACGTTGCCCCGGAAACCGGCGCTTGGACACCATCAGGGAGTCACTTCCCGGGAGATTGCTTAACAATGTGCCCAGGGAGACCATTTTTCAGTTATGATCCCTATTTCGATCCAACTGCATCTGCTTGCTGTGTATCTACTGTTGGTTGGGGCTGCTCATCAACAGCGAATGCTTGCGGATCAATAGGTGCAGGAACTATCAGTTGCGCAGGAGACTGCAATGCGGTTACCCCTGCTCTGCCAGCTGGATATGGCTGGGGTTGCGCAGGACCAGCAAACTCTTGCGGATGGGCTAATACTGGAACCATAGGTTGCGCTGGTTGCAGCGCTCCTGCTATGGCTGATCCCTGGTATCTTGGAGTTAGTTGCACCATGACGAATGCCTGTGGGGCCTCTAATGTAGGAACATACCCCTGTTCTGGTATCTGCAACGTGAGCGCTCCAGCTATGCCAGCTGGATATGGCTGGGGTTGCGCAGGACCAGCAAACTCTTGCGGATGGGCTAATACTGGAACCATAGGTTGCGCTGGTTGCAGCGCTCCTGCTATGGCTGATCCCTGGTATCTTGGAGTTAG
>JAGOSP010000005.1:58330-70420 GCA_018062205.1 Candidatus Moraniibacteriota bacterium
TGCCTGTGGGGCCTCTAATGTAGGAACATACCCCTGTTCTGGTATCTGCAACGTGAGCGCTCCAGCTATGCCAGCTGGATATGGCTGGGGTTGCGCAGGACCAGCAAACTCTTGCGGATGGGCTAATGCTGGAACCATAGGTTGTGCTGGTTGCAGCGCTCCTGCTATGGCTGATCCCTGGTATCTTGGAGTTAGTTGCACCATGACGAATATCTGTGGGGTCTCCAACACAGGAACATACCCCTGTTCTGGTATCTGCAACGTGAGCGCTCCAGCTCTGCCAGCTGGATATGGAGTTGCTTGTACCTCTCCAGCAAACAATTGCGGATCTACAACCTCTGGAATTGGTGGCTGTACCGGTTGTCCTGCAGTAGCTCCCGCTGATATCGCACTCGGGTTAGTCTGCCAAGGACCTGCCAATGCCTGTGGTATGACAATCGCAGGAACAACGACTTGTACTGGCTGTAGCTCAACCACTGCCCCATCAAATGCTCTCTGTGATCTTGCTGTTTGTAAAAATAATTGTACGAGTACGCTTGATCGAACCGGAAATTTCACTGTGGCTTCTGGACCGCCAAATACGACTTTGAGGGCCTGTTTCTATCAAGCAGGAACACCTGCTTGTGCAAGTGGAGTAAATGTCACCGCATCTGCTGCCTGGACAGAAACGAATACTCCGAAAGATGCCATGTATTTTTCTCCAACAGGCGTACTCAATGCCCGTTATGTGAATGGGAATGAAATCTTTAATGTCTCTTATCTCGGAGTGACAAAGTCTCCACAGGTAACGGTAGTTTGTATTCCAAATACCTGTTCGATAGCCCCGGCTAAGGCTGTTACTGATACCTATTGTCCAGAAGTAACCCAGGATACTGGTGTTCCTACGGGATGCGATGGATTAACTCTTATCTGTCCTGGTACCAGAAAGTGTAACTACAACTGGCGAGAAGCTACTCCTTAGTTCCGTCAATCTTCACTTAAAACAAACAATTCCTGATGTACGTCAGGAATTGTTTGTTTTAAGTTGTAAGATACGAATGTCTCTATCTTTCCTGCTTCAATCCTTCTAAAATCCTTGCACCGCCAAGAAGCACATGGGCCGATGAGTCAATCCAAACTTCCTGATTAAACACGTCGTGCCGAAATCCACCCAGTATTTTTTCACGATGCTCTGGTTTCACGAAGAAAGTATTTTCTTCGTTATACTGCATGTTCTGTAGCCACTCAAAAGTTCGAAGGATGCTTGCGCAATTCTCACGAGGATGGAGAGCAAATACCTCAAATATTTTCCCCGTTCCTCGAGTACACGACAAAATCCTCGCTGTTGTACTCGGAAAAGAACCATCGGCTTGTTGCTGCTTGATAAGCCAGCTGGTTATTTCGACACCCTTT
Organism: Candidatus Moraniibacteriota bacterium; assembly: GCA_018062205.1. Taxonomy (GTDB): domain Bacteria; phylum Patescibacteriota; class Minisyncoccia; order Moranbacterales; family UBA1568; genus JAGOSP01. The sequence goes on from JAGOSP010000005.1 coordinate 59,723, forward strand.
TCTTGATACTGAGGCTCTCTCGTGATTGTAAACAATTTCTCTGCAACAACAATTAGCTCTGGAAATTGAGCCAGCTCAATACTTTCGCCGCTTTTCCGTTTCTCAAGAAAATTAGACCACACTAATTCAAAAATGGCTTCTGATCGTTTCAAAAAATCATTCTCCCGAAAGAGAAGCAAAAATGATGCTAATTTGAGCAAAAAAATCGGTTCAAAGCGGATGGATTCCTCATGCCTCAATACCTCCCAAGCAGTACTCTTTGCCTCATCCATTCTTCCGGCAAACCAAAGATACTCGCCATAATACACACGACAAAGTGTCTTTGTATATATATCAAGAGACGGGTGATTATATCCATATTTCCAGATATACCTCCCTATTTTCTCAGCAGCGACAAAATATTCCTCTGTTTTACTCACTTTTCCAAACGCTACCAGCGCAGTCGCCGAAAAAGCCAAGCGAACCCAATCAATTTGACGCATCTTCCCTGAAAGAGGATCTATAATTGATGGGATATTTCCGTCCCCCTCCTGAATACGAAGCAACTGTGCCGCAGATCGATGGAGTAGCGTCGTCAGATCCCCAATACACTGTTTATCAAAAGATGTATACTGCTGATTCTGCCTGACAATCGGACCAGAAAGCGAGAGTATTCGCCTGCCCGCCTCTGATTCAATAAAATCTTCTCCCTGAAAAATCTCTATTTTTGCCTCTTTTAAAAATTGCCTATCTATACGAAGACCCGCTTTCTCAGTAATTAACGTCCGAAGAAAATCATCTGTATTTTGAAAACGAAGACAATTAAACACTCCCGGCAGTAACCACCCTTGTTGGTTTTGAAAGAAAATTCGATAACATTTCTCTGCATCAATGTCCTTTTGCCTCCTTAATTGATGCACGGACATTGTCTTCCATGGGGTAAGCAGGGTGATTTCAATTCTTGCATCTGCTAATTCTTCTTCCCGAACAGGTTTGAAGCGGGAGTCGTGAGTTGCTTGAAAAGCGGCCTGTCTCAAAGCTTCTTTCAGGGGCTCTTGATAAAGAACACTACAGCCTCGTAGTATCCCGCCAATCCAGAAAGCGACAGAAAGAGTCACTAGACGATTATCATCTGACAAAGCAATATCCGCTGTGGTTTTTTCTCTCTCATTCAAACATTGATTTGAACTCTTCAGAATCGTGCGGACAAAAGCAAACATCCGCTGCTGATCCCGAGAATTCAATCGCTGTTGTTCAACAAAAACTGATGGCTTTTCAATCCGGGTATGTTTCTTTCTCCATTGAGTAAAATCAATGCCCCACATAGAGTATTTCTTGTACTATACCTCTGTCACTACTGGCAAAACCATTGGGCGCCGCTCAGTCTTTGTGAAAAGAAATTGTCCAATATTATCTTGAATTTGGCTCCGAACATTTTCCCAGTCCAACTGCATGCCAACCGCAGTATTCTTTTTGATAATATCTTGCACCTTTCGTTTTGTCTCGTTGACTAAGTCAAAATTCTCCTTCACATGGATAAACCCACGTGAAATAATTTGGATATTCCCAAGCACTTTTTTACTCTTATTTTCAATAAGAACAATGATAACCACCATACCGTCTTCCGAAAGCATCTGTCGATCACGCAAAACGACGTGTCCGATATCTCCTATTCCAAGCCCATCCACAAAAACATAGTTTGCATCCGCTTTCTCTTTACGAATAAAAGGCAGACCACTCTCTTTCTCTGGTACTTCAAGAATATGTCCATTATCAAGCACGAAAACCTGCTTTTCAGAATATCCGATACGTTCAGCAATTTTCGCTGCTTCAACCAAAAAATAATGGTTCGCATAGACAGGCATAACATAATCAGCCTTAGCCGCCCGCAGAATCTTTTCAATTTCCCAAATAGTTCCATGTCCACCAATATGGATTTCCATGACATCAGAGTGAATGACGTTATCGCATTTCCGATAAAGATTGTCCTTCAGTCTCTGGATGCTCCGTTCGTTTCCAGGAATAACTGAGGAGGAAAACACAATTGTATCATTCTTTTGCAGCTTAATGAAACGATGATTGTCTGTCACAATGCGTGACAAAACTGCATTGGACTCCCCTTGCGCACCGGTGCAGATGATAACAACTTGATTGTCTGGATATTTGTGAATATCATTCACGGTGATCAGTGTCTCCGGTTTGGCTTTCAGATATCCCAGCTCTTTAGCTACTTCGATATTCATTTTCATACTGTACCCTTCAAGGGCAACCCGCTTACCAATGCGTTCAGCATACTCAATGAGATAAGCAATGCGTCTCACTTGCGAAGAAAATGTTCCAATAATCACCCGTCCAGGAGCACTCCGAATCAGATTCTGAAGATTTGTATGTACCTCTGTTTCTGAAGGAGGCAGACCTTTTTTGGTTGCGCCAAGACTTTCCAGCATCAAAATGGTCGGCTTCGGAAGATTTTCAAGATGATTGTAGCTAATATCACTTGCCTCAGGATCAACGGGTTCATTCGTAATCGTCCAGTCCCCAAGATGAATAATAGAGCCGTTTGGGGTTACCAGGGCAATACCCATAGCATCCATAATCGAGTGCTCTACTTCGAAGAATCGCACTTCGAATACTCCGAGCTTTAGCTTATCATCAAGTGATTTTACCCGAATCATTTTAAGTTGTTTGGCAGCACCTTTATCTTGATCCTCCACTTTTCGTTGGAGAAGCGCCAGCGTAAAATCGCGTCCAATAACTGTCGGGTATTTGAGTTGCTTCAGAAGAATTGGTGCGGCTCCGATGTGATCAAGATGTCCATGTGTAAACAATACACCCCGAATCTTGTGTTCTTTTCCCTTGAGGTAGTCGACATTAGGTACAATATAGTCGATTCCCGGCATATCTTCTTCAGGAAACTGCATTCCCATGTCGATGATAACAATATCATCTCCGTATTCAAATACAGTCATATTACGACCAACCTCTTCCTGACCACCGAGCGGAATGATACGCAATATTCGCGGATCAATAGCAGGAACATTTCCTCCTTCGCGCTTTTTCATGAACTGTGGTTCGGGATTACGAAATCCACGCCCACCTGACCGTCGATTTCCTCCGTTCTGCCGTGCCTGAACAGGTTTTTTTGCCTGTTTTTGATCCTGCTGTGGCACCCGATTGACTCCCTGCTTTTGTGGTTGCTGCGGAGAACTCGTCAAAGGAGCTGCTGGTGCCGTTTTTGGACGTGCTGGAGCAGCATGATATACCCGTGGCAAGCGTGGCGCCCCAGTACTATTTGATTGATTATTTTCAGACGGATGATAATGACCTGATCGTTCGCGACTTGATTGTTCTCGAGCAATAATACCCTCGAAAGATCCGATCACCGCCTCTGTCTTACCCGGAAGTCCATTCTGACGACCCGGACTCACTGGTCGTTGCTTTGATGCATTGTTTTGAAACGACGCGCCACGTGGGACAAATTTTTGCCCGCGATTGTTTGGGGTACTTGGTACCATACACTCTTAATTTATGCTTGACAGCACCTCAATCGGTATTCCGACTGCGAGTGATATCACGCGAAGTAAAAAATATTATATATGCTCTTGTAGATTGTTTTACGTCCCAAAATGAACGCTTCGACAAATGCATTGTGGGGATAGAGAGACTCGAACTCTCACAGTATTGCTACCACTAGCACCTGAAGCTAGCGTGTCTACCAATTCCACCATATCCCCGAAAAAGGAAAATCGTTCTCCTCAAAAGTCTCTCCCCTCGTGCTTTTCTTGTTTGTTTTGAAACAAATACCTATAACATCTTCTTTAGCTGTTCCACCATATTGACAGGTGTTGGATCCTGACCATACTCGAGTGCGAGATAATACGATGTAAAATCAGCAATAAGAATTGAACCAAACATCTTTTCAAAAACTGTTTCTCCTGGCATTTCTACTATTTCCACCGCAACACCCTTTTCCTGCAATAATCCAGCTGTCACCTCAAATCGCTTCTTATTCTTCGGATGATCATCTGAGTCACGAAGCATCACTACTGTAAATTTTGCCTGTGGAAGAGTAAACCCGACCATTTCATTGTGATTCAATTCGGGGAAAAAATTCCAAAAAGCTGGTGTTTTGGCATTCTCGTTTATCTTGATTTTCCAAATCATGGCCACACTCTTGTAGCGAACCGTACTATAAATAACTGGTGTGGTTCCAATAAGTTTTTTTGCAAGAGCCTGCCCCATTGTTTCGTATTCTGCAAGCTTCGCCTTGAGTGATTCGGCATACTGCAACATCTCCGTTGTGGTATCTGGCACCATGCCCTGATTCACCAATACCCGATACATCGCTCCGATAAAATACCCAGTTCCCATGCGTGGCTGAAACCCTTCTACGGGAATCGGCATATTCACATGAGGAATATGATGCGCTTGGCACAACGACTCAACCTTACCTCCACTCGAAAACCCAACACAAGGGAGATTATGCTCGATAGCCTCTTCAAAAGCAGCGATCGTTTCCTCGGTATTTCCTGAATAGGAACAAATAAAATTGAGACAATCATCAAAACTTTCATACGGGAGACCGTAGAAACGATTCTGAAATATACCAACTCTTTGTCCGGCTATTTTTTCTCGTCGAGCAAGATCACTGAGGTATACTCGAAAAAGATTACCCGGCAAAGCCGAGCCACCCATCCCCGAAATCATCACTGACTTGAACGTACCAGGAAGTTTAATATCCTGAGCGATTTTCAATCCTACCATGAATTGGTCAGGACTGTCAAGTATCATCTGTCGAAAATTGTATGTATCTAGTGGATGTGTCATATGAAAATACTCCCTTGTATTCTTTACTCTTTTTTTATTGTAACGTATCACTTGTCCCTTGTCTAAGGTTCAGAACCTCCCAAAATATACTCTATATCCCCCATTAGGGAAAGATGTCTACAAAAAAACACTTGGGTACATTCTCTTATTTCCAAGTCCTCTTGGTTTTTATATACCACTGATTGATATCGCCAAAACGCTCACTTGAGGCATTCATCTTCTCGATACCCATACCATGGATACTCCCATCTGTTACAGAAAGATACGCCGGACTAAACAGAAACAGTGCTGGCATTTCAGAAAGATAAATTTTCTGGAAATCATAATAGAGAGAATGCCGTTGCTCTCTCTCTGATGTTTCACGCGCTTTGGACAAAGCTTCATCAACGTGAGCATTCTCAAAAAGTGCGAGATTAAGTCCCAACTCACGCTTTTGGCTTGAATGCCAAAAAGAATACGGATCTTGATCAAGCATTGGCTGTTCTCCATACAGAAGAGCCTGATATTCTCGTGTCTGTACTACGTTGCGCTGAAGGTCACCCGGACTCATTATGGTAACCAATAAAGCAACCCCCAGAGACTGCCACTGCACCTTAAGAAGCTCGGCCGTCTTTACAAGCTCCGGCCAATCGGGAGCCACTAAATCGATATTCAAAATAACCCCGTTCTTTTCACGAATGCCTTCGGAATTTCGAATCCATCCTTTCTCTTCCAATAAACGGTTCGCGTGTTCTTGATCATACGTTGGCCATGCAAGATCCGCGGCATACTCATCCATAAAAGGAAGAAATGGCCCTACAACTTCAGTTCCCCTTCCCCCAAGGATATCCGCAACAATCATCTGCCGATTCGTACCCCAATTAAGAGCCTCTCGAACTTCACTGAAAGCCAATGCAATACTGCTTGTTTGATTAAAAAAAACGGCGAAGGATCGTGGGGTTTTAATTTCTCGTATTACCGTGCGCTTACGCTCACTCAATCGCGATGTTCCTTCGAATGAAACACCCTGCATACCAGACACCTCTTTACGAAGATACGCATCAATCAACGATTCTTCATTCGAATAGAAATAGAGAACAAGTTGTGAAATATAGGGTACTCCATCAAAAAATTTCTCAAAAGCACGAAGCTCGTATTCAAGGATGTCTCCGCTGGAATCCTTTGTCACGCCGACATATCGATATGGACCACAGCCGATTGGCGCGAGATTATAATCAGCCAAAAGAAACCGGTCCGGGCTAATCTCCGACCAAAGATGCTTTGGAAGGATGCCAACAGTTAAATTCTCAAGAAAACCAAAATAAGGTTTTCGAAGTTCAAATACAATCGTATACTTATCAGTCACGCGAACACTCACCGTCTGCCAATTTTGCCGCAAAGGACTTTTGTTGGCTGGATTTTGTATAGCCTGAACGGTAAAGGCAATATCATCTGCGGTCACCTCGGTTCCATCATGAAAAAGCACTCCCTCTCTCAGTCTGATAGTGTACATTTTCCCATCCTCAGATATCTCTGATGACTCTGCTATTTTTGGTTTCAATTTCCCTTCATTGTCATATGTGTACAAACCCGAAAAAACGAGTCGCACCAAATCTGCATCAGCATCGCTTGTTTGAGAAAGAATTGGATTGATATAACGCGGTTGTCCGGCAATACCTTCTCGATATCGGCCCCCGTATTCAGGAATTTCTCTGGTATTTGCGACATAAATTGCGCTCATCCAATAGAAAAAAGCGCCGCCTGCGATAAGCAATACTAAAACAATAAGTGTTTTTTCCCAGAAACCCAGTGCACGAAAAACATTTCTCATGCCCTGACGAAACACTCTCTGCATGTTCGTAAAAAGTGAGATACTCGTCGTATTACCAATTATCAATCATCTTTCCTTAGGAAATCCCTTCAAAATAGATCAATTGCCTATTCCAGATGCAAAATATACGTTCGTTGCCGAAATGGCAAGAAAAGCAGTGGCCAACACTGTTGTAGCGTAAAAAAGAAACTTTTCGATGCCTCGCTTTGTATAATATCCACCAAAATCAGATCCAAATGCTGAACCGAGTCCTGATCCACGATTTTGGAGAAGAATGGATACAACCAAAAGGAGTGAGATGACTGCCTGCGTGATGAGTAAATATCTCATAAAAAGAAAAAGCCGTTTTAAAGCTTCATAAAAGATACCAAAAAAAAGACAGGTCGTCAACCAGAATCTATTGCTATTTAATAATATATATGTTATAATTTATCCTATGTAAATGGTCAGAAAGTCTTCCGTTGCGCAGTTTTTTTCTTCTCATCGTCAGAATGATTTTTGTTTTTCACCTCTGAATGAACCTCTCTGTGAAATGATTGGTCAATTTTATTTTTTAGAATCTGTGTATTGACCATTCCATAAATAAAATTTCTTCTCTTACCGCTCAAGAAGACTTCTCTCCAAAGAAATACGTCCACCAGATAAGTCTCGTTGGTGGCGATAAACACTTTGCAAAAGTCCAATCATCACGCAAAATGCGAGAAGTGAACTCCCTCCATAGGAGAGTAGTGGCGCTGGCAATCCAGTTACCGGTAGCATACCTATATTCATACCAATATTAATAGCAATGTGAGTGACAAAAAGAATGAGCGCACCAACGGAAAGCAAATATCCAGCGTTGTCACTCGCCAAATCGGTAATTCGACGAATCCGATACAGTATAATTCCGTACAACACGAGAACCAACCAAGAGCCAACTAATCCGAGTTCTTCAGCTACAACCGCATAAATGAAGTCTGTGTGCCTTTCAGGAAGAAATGCGAGTTGTGATTGAGAGCCATGCCCAACCCCTTTTCCAAAAATACCCCCAGACCCAACTGCCACCATGGACTGGAGAACATTGTATCCACTCCCCTTCGGATCACGTTCTGGGTGCAAAAAAGTGTTAATACGGTCTTTCTGATATGGAGCTAGAAGGAACCAGGCACCGATAACCAAACAGCTTCCCAGGACTGCAAGCGTGAGCATATGAGAAAACCGCAGTCCAGAAACAAGAATCATTCCTATCCAGATCGCCATCAAAACGAGGCTTGACCCAAGATCTGGCTGCTTCAGAACCAGAAAAATCATTGCTGCTGACAGAAACAGCGAGGCAATAATACGCGTCCACTCACCGAGCTCGGTCGTCTTCTTTCGAATAAAACTCGACAAGAAAAGGATGAGAACAATTTTTGCAAACTCAACTGGTTGTACCTGAAAAGTTCCAAGTGACAACCAACCAGATGTCCCGCGTACCGTAGAGCCAAATATGAGTAACATCCCGAGAATCCCCAGCATTAAAAAATACAAAGGGGTACTAGCGCGTTCAATATGGCGATAATCCAAAAAAGCAACAAAAAACATGACTCCAATACCCAGTATCGAAAAAATTCCCTGTTTTAAGAAGTAATTCGTTCCGCCAGAAGAAGAAAGGCTTGAAAGGATAAGTAAACTTATCCCAATAAGCAGAAGCATTGCGGCAAAAAGTATCCAATCAAACTGAAAAAGACGTCTGGACATTTACGAGAAAAAAAGTGTTGAGAAATGAATAAGAAGAGCGATGATACCAATAAGCCCAAGTGCAGCGATGAATGAAGAAGAGAATGATGTCTTACTTTTATCAACAAATGGCTCGGCCGAATGAGCGAAAAGAGCAAGTATGAGAAACAGCATGGATGGCACACCGAAAAGCGACCAAATCAATACCACCAAAAAAAGAGTGCGGATATGTTCTATCCCGAGAAATATCGAGATAAGTCCCGATCCGATAACACCAATCAAAAGAAAGACCGCTGCGCTTAAATAAAAAAATTTCTTTCGACTCATACGCTCTTTAGTTTATGCAAACTTATTTGAGAATTGCGAGTCTCTTTTTATCGCCTAACCAGCATAATACCATCTAAAAACACGGGAGGATTTCAGATACAGAATCAGAACGGCGTCGTTGATGAAGACTGCTTAATAAAATTCTCCGAATGGTAGATATCGGCATCAACAAGCATTTCCACGTTTTTCACCTCACCAGGAAAAATCGTCGGCCAAACAAGACGAAAATCTCGCTGTCCTTTGGATGGCATAGTCGACATTTCAGTCGAATTGATAGCTAACGGCTTACCACTCGCATCACGCAAAACCACTTTCACCAACAATGAACGAAAATCATATGGACTCTCATTCACGACAAGACCCGTCGCGGCTCCATAGCCCGGACCAGATTGAATCCGATTATATGCTTGCTGCACTACCATCACACGTGGCCGCTCTGTGTATCCACGAAAACGTTCCCAGCTAACCTGAGAAATCTCAAGTGTTGCTTGAGTTGGCCTTACTGGAGTAGCAAGGTGAAACTCGAATAAATATTTGGTTTCCTGAGGAAGAATAAACGAAGTGCCTGACTGTTTCGCAAGAAGAGTTCCTGCCGCATCTCGGAGAGCTAATGTATAAGAAAATTGTGAAGCTCCTGCTATATCATTCGGATTATAGATTTTTGCCAAAACATCATAACTATTCGTACCAGTGAACACGAATGCTGCTTCACGAGTAATAATATCCTTCGCATTGAGTGGCGGCTCACATTGCATGGCACATATCCCCCCACAATCGATACCTGCTTCATTTTGATTTTGTTTTCCATCACTGCAAGTCGGGGCAACCCGAATAAACAGATCATACACACCAAAAAAAATCGTACTCAAAAAGACGATATATCCTGCTGCTATTATACTTTGTTTAAGCGTCCGAGAACTTGCCATACGATGAAAGAATACTCAAGACTCCTTTCTTCTCCCCAAGTATACCACAAACGAAAAACCCCAGCAGAAGATGCTGGGGGGTGGTCTCTTGACCTATATGGCATCAACAATTCATATCTTGGGGAATCCCAGCTCTATTATTCATTATTATCATGCTCTCCATACATCAATTCGCAAAAACTTACAAACCTCGTCTTAATATTTCCGTTTTGAGAATAAATAAGTACTCCTTCTTCCTTACCTTTAGGATAAACCACCACACTATCCAATGTCCTATCGAGAAAGTAGTGCTCCATCTTGGTGATATTTTCAATACCAAATTCCTTCTCAATAACCGAGAAAGCAACATCATTCAAACCGTATTTTAAACTTCCTCTGTCTACCAAGTCCTTAATACTACCGACTTCCGTAAATTCGTCCCTGCGGCCAGCCCTCCATACATCCCCTTTTTCAACGTAGCTATCGCCCTCTTTATTCCCATGACTGCCATCATGAGTCAAGGTGCTACCATCAATATAGGCAGTCATACCTCGCCCGGCAAAACGCCTAATGACCGAATATGTGAAGTTTTTTTCTTGCAAAGAAGATGCGAGCGCCGCGCGCTCTTCGTCGGTGAGCTCGATATGCGCCAACCTGAGCTCGTCCTCTTTCGCACAATCCTCCATAAGCTCCGAAACAGTTCCTGGCTCAATCAAACCTTCGGCGGCATCACCACTCTCATCAATTAACTTCTGGTAATGTTTCATTTGCCGCCAAAAATCCCACGCTTCTTTCCTGACAAACCCAACTCCCGATTCGGTATCATCCCGAAAGTTTTTCTGTTCTGACGACGGAATATCCTCTTTTTTTTGATATCTAGGAAGCGCCGGATTAAAATTTTCCATACGAAAATATATCTATTTACAACTTACCTATCAATAATACCCCCCCCATAAATAAGTCAAATAGAAAGGCCTTTCACCACAAACAAAAAACCCCAGCGCAGGACGCCGGGACTTGAAAATATTTTGAAAGACGCTGTTCTCGGCACTGACCTACTCTCCCCCGCTCGCGCGAGGTACCATCGGCGCTGGAGCGCTTAACTGCCGAGTTCGGGATGGGATCGGGTGGACCCACTCCGCTAGAAGCACC
>JAGOSP010000016.1 GCA_018062205.1 Candidatus Moraniibacteriota bacterium
ATGATAAAGGAATCCATAAAGCCCTCGACCGCTTCCGAAGCTTCGCTCGCAAGACTTCTCGCAACCATACCCGGACTGTGTGGGCGCTCAAATGTGATGTTAGGAAGTTCTTTGCTTCTATTGACCAGGATGTTCTCTTGAGGATTCTCGAAAAGCACATTCCTGACCAAGATATACTTAATCTCCTTTCAGAAATCATCGCGAGCTTTCACACAGAGGAAGGCAAAGGCTTGCCACTCGGCAATCTCACCTCTCAACTTCTGGTAAACGTCTATATGAATGAGTTTGATCAGTTTATGAAGCATCAGGCGAAGGCCAAATACTATATCCGCTATGCTGATGACTTTGTGATATTTTCAGATAATAAGGAACAACTGAAAACAACTCTTTTGCAGATAAGTGATTTCCTTGAGTTTTGTCTTGGTCTGAAGCTCCATCCGGGTAAAGTGTTCATCAAAACGGTAGCTTCGGGGGTGGACTTTCTTGGATGGACACACTTTCCAGACCATCGAGTATTGCGCACGGTTACCAAAAACAGAGCTTTCCGAAATATCCGTGAGAAAGAAGGTAAGGAGGAGGTAGTGCAGTCCTATCTTGGACTGATGAAGCACGGAAATGGCTATAAGATACGAAAAAGAATTGAGGCTACATTGCATTTTACGCCACCTGAGCCTGTTCAATAGCCATCCCAAGTGATTGCCACTCCTGCAACTCCTTGATAAGATAGTTCCAATTGAGTAGTATGTAGTCCACAATATTTCTTATGGATATCAAGAGAAAAACCGCTGAAACATACGACAAAATTGCGTCATTATATAGCAATACCCGTGTTGCTCACTTTTGGGTCGATGAGTTTGATTTTTTCAAGAGTATTTTTGATGGAAACAAAGTGATTGATTTTGGGTGTGGAGAAGGACGCGATGCAATTATTTTTATTCAAAATGGTTTTGATTATACGGGGGTAGATATTTCTGAGGGAATGTTACAAATAGCACGGGAGAGAGTTTCGGGCGGGGTGTTTCAACAGGCCGATTTTAGTAAAGTTAACTGTGCGGCAGGAGCATTTGATGGTTTTTGGGCGGCAGCGAGTTTCATACATGTACCAAAAAAGGATGTCCATACTGTTTTGTGGGAAGCAAAGAGGGTTACGAAAGTAGGAGGGGTTGGTTTTATATCAATGAAAGAAAAGCGTGAAATGGATGAAGGGATGGTTGATGAAGATAAATATGGAGGAATCAGCAGGTACTTTTCTTTTTATACTCAGGATGAGTTTAAGAGAATTCTCGAAGAAAATGGTTTTTCTATTTTGAAATTCGCCACTTATGTTGAAGGGAAAAACAACTGGCTTTGTTATTTCGTAAAAGTTTAAGTTTCTACTCTTGGCGTTGAAATTTTCCCAATAGCCTTCCCGAGTTCCTGCCACGCTTTCAATTCTGCTATAATTGAGTTCCAACTGAGTAGGATGTAGTCCACAAAACACGAAATGAGGCTTTTTAGAGCCTCTTTTCTGTATTGACACCAAGTCTAAACAGGTGTATAATATTATATCGAACCTTAAAAATCACAGATTCTTTGCCATAGCAGAAAGTGGCTTTAATGAAGCCTTTCTCTGCTATGGCAAACTCGATTTCTCGAGAGCCCACTAGCGCCTGCAAAGGAGATAGACCATGTCCAAAAATGACATGCTCGCCCCCATCGTTCGTGCCCTCGTGGGTGTGCCGCAAGAGCGACTGGGAGTTCTGTTCGACACTATCAACAAGGTCGGCAGTGCCGATGGCGAACTCTGGCGGACACGTTTCGCTGAAGTGCTTCGCGAAGGAGTGAAGCCGGTGACTCTGTCACCTGAAGCACCGCTTGACACCCTCATCCGTGTCGACCGTTCCATCCGACCCGTCTATCCCGACTGGATGAAGACGGTGATGCACCCGGAACTGGAGCCCACCGGCCCGGTCGAATATGACCTCGGCACCATCGACCCCTGGCTCCACGACGGTCAGAAGAATGGCCGTTACATGGAAGGCCACAGGCTCTACGAGTATCTGAAAGAAAAGAAGATGCTCGAGAGCTGCCTGTCGCTGCGCGATGGCGAGGAAATCCAAAAGAAAGGCCTGGCCGTTTTCCGGAAGTTCTTCCAAGGCAAAGCGGTATTTCTCTGGAAATCCGTCGTGCAGGGCCGCAGCGGTAGCCTCAGCGTCCCGTTTCTCTGCGAGGGTGACGGCGGGGTGGTGGTGCTCTGGGACTGGCTCGGCCACGACTGGGGCGGCAGCTTCCCCGCTCTGCGCTTCGCAAGTTAGCACTTCGGACTCTGTACCTTGGGTCTCTTAGACCCTTGATGCTTAGTCCTTTGACCCCGCATTTTACCCACGTGGTATCTGTGCGGGGTTTTCATTTTCTCAATTTTTTATCTTTTGATATACTGAAATTGGTAGTAGGCGAATCTTGCAGGCGACTACGGTTGCCAGCGGCCGAATCCAGTATCCATACATCGAGAGTATCTGCGGCCACGGCTTCAGATAGAGTGGTGTATGTAGACACTTCACTAAAAATGAAGATACTTGGTATAAGATGCTAAGGCATTTAAGATGCCGGATTCGATACAGCCCCGAGAGTATTCAAAGGGTGGTGGCACAGGTGGCATTTTATACGTTCGTGCAGAACCGCAACGGTAACCTCAACGTCCCGTATCTCTACGAGGATGACGACGAGGTGGTGGTGAACTGGAACTGGCTCGACAACAACTGGAACGACAACAACCCCGCTCTGCGCTTCGCTATTCTCTTCTTTTCTCCTCTCACTGGATAGAGGAGTTTTGTTTTTTCAAGAGTTGCCCCTGCCAACCCCCGAGCATCCGGCCTATTTCATCAAGCCTTACTGAAAGTGCCAGATACTTTTTATTATCCAGCGACTTTAATTCCCACAGAATCATCAAGAGAAGTTTCAGGGTATCCATCTTTTTGATAGCGTGGCGTATGTAGGGAAGTTTGTCCGTGCCTGAAGAAAAACTGGCCGCAGCGACGGCTTCGATAGCTTCTACAAAGAGACTATCAATTTTCTGCCCGAGAGAATGCCGATGAATTTTTGGCAAAGTAAAAAGATAGCTATACCACAATGTGTATCCTTCCTTCAATTTCTGCAAAAGAGGTAAGAGCTTCGGGGGGGGGGTGTGTTTAAAGAAGAGTTCATATGTAAAGAAAAGATGTGCCGCCACTTATGATAATATCATTTCTCTCGATAATTTGCTTCTCGCCTGGAAGGATTTTTTGAAAGGAAAACAAAAGAAAAAAGATGTACAGGAGTTTGAATTGCACCTTATGGGCAATATCTTGGCATTGCACCGAGACCTCGTAGCTAAAACCTATCGTCATTCTCGCTACGAGGCTTTCAATATCTCCGACCCAAAGCCAAGAAATATCCATAAGGCGCGAGTGAAAGACAGAGTAGCGCATCGTGCTATCTACCGTATCCTTTATCCCTTTTTCGACCGGCTGTTTATCGCTGACTCATACTCCTGCCGAAATGATAAAGGAATCCATAAAGCCCTCGACCGCTTCCGAATCTTCGCTCGCAAGGCTTCCCACAACCATACTCGGACTGTGTGGGCGCTCAAATGCGATGTCAGGAAGTTCTTTGCTTCCATTGACCCGGTGATTCTTCGATTGCTGTGGACTTTTGTGACGGTGTTTACCGTGTTTGCACCTGGTATCTTGGTATGTATCTTCGCGGTCTTCATCATACCGGTGAAACCTCTGGAATCACCGGTGCTGCATCAGTAATATATGTGTACATGACGGGTATGGCCGGTGGGGTGCTGACTTCCAGGTTCTCTGCCCCGGCAACGCGGCACTCTGACCCTTTCGCCACTTCGGCAAAAGACCCTTGGAAACTACCACGTAGTGACCAGGGGTTTTTGTTTTGCTAAAATAGAAGTAGCCTGCTGGAAATTTCTTTCAACTTGCGGCTCTATATATGAAACATTCATGTGTGCGCGGGAAAAAAACTCTCAAACGAATAAGCACACTCGCTTTGATTTTTTTGGTGGCATATGTGGTACTTCTGATTGCCTTTCGACCATCGCATAATCGTGACTGGGAGCTTGGGCAGGAACAGCTTCCCCTGTTTCTCTTTCAGGGGAATCGGGTCACTATTGAAAATTTCCGGAATTTTCAGTGGAAAGGTGAGGGTGCTGCAGACGTTCGTTATGAAACACGTGGATTTGATTTGGATACTATTTCCGGAGTTGATGTTTTTATTTCACACTTTGATGCATTTGAGGGTTTGGCACATATTTTCCTGTCATTTCGTTTTTCGGATGGACGGCATGTGGTAGTTTCTTTGGAGACGCGACGCGAAGTTGGAGAGAAATTTTCACCGTTCTTGGGGGTACTTCGACAATTCGAAATTATTTTTGTTGTTGGATCAGAACAAGATATCGTTGGGCTGCGGACGGATATTCGAGACGAACGGGTGTATTTGTATCAAACAGTGGCTTCTCCAGAACAAGCACGAGCGCTTTTTTATCAGATAGCAGAAGATGTGAATGGTATCTTTCGCCAGCCACGTATGTATAATACCCTGACTTACAATTGTACTAATGCTCTGACGAGGCGAGTCGAAGATATTTCCGAGGTAAGGTTTCCGTTGACTTGGAAGACAGTCCTTCCGGGGTATTTTGATGAAGTTTTGTATCAAATGGGTTTGATTGTGCCGGCAGGAAATTTCGCAGAAACGAAAAATCAGCGTTTGATCGACAATATTCGAGTTCACCGACAAAGCCCGCAATACGAATCTGAATTGCGACGAATCACCAACACACCAGAGTCTTGATCGTTGAGATCAGAGTTTCATTTTGGTTCAAAATAGTCTAGAATAGGAAATGAGCCAGGGATTTATTTGGTGAAATTTTGAGAGAATTATGAAATACCGTACACGTCAACAAGAAACACTGATACATTTTTTGTATCGGTATTTTTTTAAGGCGATCGTGTTTCAGATTGATCCAGAGAAAATCCATGATATTATGGTTGCTTTTGGCGAGTCGCTTGGGAAGTATGCTGTAGTGAAAAAGGTGACTGCGATGTTGTTCGATTATCAGCATCCGATGCTTGCCCAACGGATACGAGGGATTGATTTTCGAAATCCAGTCGGACTGTCAGGTGGTTTTGATAAAAACGGAAGACTCACTGATATTTTGCCAGAGGTAGGATTTGGCTTTATGGAAATCGGATCGATTACCGGTGAAAAATGCGAAGGGAATCCGAAGCCGCGGATGTGGCGACTGAAAAAATCACGAAGTCTTTTGGTGCACTATGGTTTGAATAATGCTGGCGCTCGTTCTATCGCAAGAAAACTGAGTGGAAAAAAGTTTCGTATTCCGGTTGGAATCAATATCGCCAAGACAAATAACCAGGAGACAGTGGAGCGGAAAGCTGGCACGGCTGATTATGTGCGGGCGTATCGAGAAATGGGAAATGTTGGTGACTATGTGACGATTAATATTAGTTGTCCGAATGCCTACGGAGGGTGCCCGTTTACCGATCGTGAGAATCTTGAATATCTCTTAACCCAATTAGCAACGATTCCGAAGACGAAGCCAGTATTTATTAAATTGTCTCCCGATCTGACGAATCAGGAAATTGATGACATTATCGCGCTGGCACGGCGCTTCAAGTTGGATGGGTTTGTGTGTTCGAATCTCACGAAGCCTCGAGAAAACCCACGGATTTTGGATACCAACTTCCCTGAGTACGGGGGGATGAGTGGCAAAGTAGTGGATGATTTATCAGACCGCCTGATTGAGTATATTTTCAAGAAAACCCAAAAAGAATTCATTATCATTGGTGTTGGGGGTATTTTTTCAGCTGAAGATGCGTATCGGAAAATTCGCAAAGGCGCGTCGCTTGTGCAGCTTATTACTGGAATGGTTTTTGAGGGACCACAGCTGATTGGAGCGATTAATGCCGGACTGGTTGATTTGTTGAAACGCGATGGCTATCGGAATATACAAGAAGCCATTGGCGTGGATAAATAATATTCGGTTGGGTTTTTGAGCGTATTTTTGAATGGAGAAGAAGTGCAGGTTCCTTAAAAAAATATTTGTTTTTCCTGAGAAGTTTTTTACACTTTTTGAAAGAAAGGAGAGCTGATATCATGGAAAACTTTCAACAGGTTGGATCTTGTTTGGAAGAGATACACAAGCAAAGACTTCCTGAGAGGCGGCATTTTTGTCTCGATACATTACGACTGATGCCTCTACAGATTCACCAAATGGGAGCAACCTTTCAGACGCATATCGCTGGGAGTGTTGAAATGAATGTTCGGTCGGAAATGGTTCGAATTTATCGAGTAACAGATCTGATACACGGCAATGAGTTTGTGCAGGTTTGCACACGATACTATACTGCTTTGGGGCACCTATTTGCGTTATTAGCCAAACAGCCATACGGTGAACCCGGAGCCGTCATAACCGATGGGTATCCTCTTGTGATGGTGAAGCCATCAAAAAGAACGGGAGCACTTTTCGCCATTCATGTATTTTGGAAAAAAAGCGCTCGAGGATGGGTGTTCGGAGCGTGTCCTTTAGAGGAGATGATTTTTGGAAAAGATTTCTGTTTATTGGTTTAGGAGGATGGCTTTGGTGGGCACGGGGGAGACTCTCCCCTGGCTCTTTTTTGTTTTTGGCATCAAAACAGTCTATCGATAGGGGAAATTCCTGGTATACTAAAAAAAGAGAATTATGTTGATGAGAGGGAAAATGCTATGCACCACGCTTCAGAACAGAGTATATTGGTGAGAATACGTGCTTTACGAGCGGAAATCGATCGGCATCGGATGGCATATCATGCTTTGGATCAGCCAGAGATATCTGACGAGGCGTACGATGCGCTTTATAACGAACTAGTTGTACTCGAACAAGAATATCCACACTTCGTTGTGCCAGAGAGTCCGACGCAGCGGGTCGGAGCCGAGCCATTAGTTGCTTTTGAAAAAATACAACATGAAGTAGCCCAGTGGTCCTTTGATGATATTTTTGATTTTGAGGAATTACGAGCCTGGGATAGCAAAGTGAAAAAACTTCTGACACAACAGGGAATTTCTTTGGATGAAAATGAAAATATCGAATACTGTTGTGAGTTAAAGATTGATGGTCTTAAAATGATTCTGACGTATCACGAAGGCATCCTTATTCAGGGAGCGACGCGAGGGGATGGTACCGTGGGTGAAAATGTCACACAAAATCTTCGAACAATACAAAGTGTCCCTCTCCGTTTGAATGAACCGCTGGATATCATTGTGGTGGGAGAAGTCTGGTTGGCTGCAAGCGAACTGCAACGTATCAATGCAGAGCGAATCGCAGATGGAGATCCAGTTTTTGCGAATCCGCGCAATGCTGCTGCTGGATCGATTCGGCAGCTTGATTCAAAAGTAGTTGCCAAGCGAAAATTAGATGCGTTTGTGTATGATATTGACAAGATAGATGCATCTGAAAAAAGAAATCAAA
Source organism: Candidatus Moraniibacteriota bacterium (assembly GCA_018062205.1). Lineage (GTDB taxonomy): Bacteria > Patescibacteriota > Minisyncoccia > Moranbacterales > UBA1568 > JAGOSP01. Next base: position 7,499 of record JAGOSP010000016.1, read on the forward strand.
CAAAGACACAAGAAGAAGAGCTACAACTTTTACGAACACTCGGGTTTAAAGTGAATACAAAATATCGACGATGTGACACTATTCAGGAGGTAGAAGCTTATTATCAAGAATGGGCAAAGCAACGACATGGGCTTTCCTATGGACTTGATGGCATTGTTATTAAAGTGAATAGTCGACGTTTTCAGGAAGCACTTGGGTATACGGGCAAGGCGCCCCGTTTTGGCATCGCCTACAAATTTCCAGCCGAGCAAGCGACGACGGTTGTGGAAAATATTACAGTGCAAGTCGGACGAACAGGTGTTTTGACACCAGTTGCACATTTACGACCAGTAAGAATAGCAGGTTCAACGGTAAGTCGAGCTACGCTGCATAATGCCGATGAAATTGCACGACTGGATGTTCGTATCGGAGATACGGTAATTCTTGAGAAGGCGGGGGATATTATTCCGGAAGTAGTAGCCGTTTTGCCAGCACTTCGAACGGGGAAAGAGCAGGTCTATCTGTTGCCGACATACTGTCCTATCTGCCAGAGTCCGGTGACACGGAGAGAAGAGCGAGATAAGCAGGGCCGCACAGAAGCAAGTGTTGCTGTTTATTGTACGAATCCAGTGTGTTTTGCTATCGAACGCGAACGTATTGTTCATGCCGTTGGACGTAAGGGATTGGATATTGTTGGTTTGGGAGAAAAAATTATTGAACAATTGATGAATGAGGGATTAGTTTCTGATTTGGCGGACGTTTTTGATTTGTCAGTTGGAGATCTTGAACCACTTGAACGCTTTGCTGATCGTAAGGCAGAAAAATTAGTGCAATCAATTCGTGATGCGAGGACTCTTTCTTTGGAGAAATTTTTGTTTGCACTGGGTATTCTTCATGTCGGTGAAGAAACAGCTCGTTTGATTGCTGATCATCTGAGGGGTGAGTATCAAGAGGCAATTGGATCCCCGAAGACGGTACAAGAAATAGCGGATTTTCTGAGACAAAAAACCGAGGAAGATTGGGCCACCCTAAAGGGTATCGGGGCAAAGAGTGCGGAAAGTTTGCGCACATGGTTTGCTGATACAAAACATCAAGAGATGCTTTCTCGCCTGCAGAAACAAGGAATAATGATTATCTTGCCCGAGATACAAACGGAGCGACAGCCGCTGCTGGGGAAGACATTTGTTTTGACAGGAGGGCTTTCCTCCTTTACACGTGATGAAGCGAAAGATATGATACGAAGGCAGGGTGGAGCGGTATCTTCCTCGGTGAGCCAAAAGACAGACTATGTGGTTTCCGGAGAGCATCCGGGGAGTAAATACGACAAAGCTAAAGAACTCGGCATCACCATTCTGGATGAAGCAGAGTTGAGGACCCTTTTGGGGGGAGAATGAGTATTCAAAAAATATACGTATATGATGACTCAAGAAGAAGTAAAACATATCGCGCTTCTCGCTCGCATTGGACTTTCGGAAGAGGAAGTTTTGCAATATGGGAAAGACCTCTCAACGGTTTTGGCATGGTTTGAAAAGCTTGCCGAAGCTGATACAAGCGATGTTACTCCCATTGGGCATATCACCGGACGAAGTGATGTCGCTAGAGGAGATCAGGTCAGACGAGTGGAGAGCTCAGTGAGAGATGGTATTATCGCGGATTTTCCAGAGCAGAAAGATGGGTATTTGAAAGTAAAATCGGTTTTTTAGCGCATATATTATGATTCGGGAATTGCATACACAATTGAAGAGAAAAGAAATTTCTGCTGTTGAATTAGTCGAGCGGTACTTGCAGACGATTGAAACGAGGGACACTGAAATTCAGGCATTTCTCGATGTACGTCGAGAGCAAGCGCTGCGTGAAGCAGAAATGGTTGACCAGAAAATTTCGCGTGGCGAAGAGACGGATCTGTTGGCAGGTATTCCCGGGGCACTGAAAGACAATATGTGTCTTGCTGGGGAAAGAACGACAGCTGGATCGAAAATGCTGGACAATTATATCGCGCCGTATGACGCAACTGTGGTTGAGCGATTACGCGGTGCTGATACCGTCATAATCGGAAAGACCAATATGGACGAATTTGCCATGGGTTCTTCTACAGAAAATAGTGCCTATCAAAAAACCAAGAACCCTTTGGATACAGAGCGTGTGCCAGGTGGTTCATCAGGTGGTTCGGCAGCAGCAGTGGCGGCCGATATGGCCGTATGGGCGCTTGGATCAGATACCGGTGGTTCGATACGTCAGCCGGCATCATTTTGTGGCCTGGTCGGACTGAAGCCGACATATGGGAGGGTGTCTCGTTTTGGGCTATTGGCTATGGCTTCGAGTTTAGATCAAATCGGACCACTCACAAAAACAGTCGAAGATGCGGCGATTGTTTTTTCGCGTATTGCAGGATTCGATCGAATGGACGCCACAACAGCAGAATCAAAAGGAAAACTCTTTGAAGATTTTTTAGACATGGATCTTCGGGGGAAGAAAGTCGGTATTCCGCGAGAATATTTTTCGGAGTCGCTCGATAAGGATGTCCGCGCAGTTGCCCTGGAAGCACTGGAGCGTTTTAAATCTCTCGGTATTTCGGTAGAAGAGATCTCTTTGCCGCATGCTGCTTTTTCGCTTCCGGTTTACTATATTATTATGCCCGCTGAGGTGAGCTCAAACCTCGCGCGATTTGATGGGATTAAATATGGTTTGCGCATCAATGACGAGAAGAATCGCTTGGCACAGACAGGGAGCTTGCTTGAAACCTATTTGGATAGTCGCGCCTATGGATTGGGAGCAGAGGTAAAGCGACGTATTATGCTTGGTACCTATACGCTTTCCGCTGGGTACTACGATGCTTATTATCAGAAGGCTCAAAAGGTGCGTCAGTTGATTCGTCAGGATTTTGAACATGCTTACAAGAAAGTGGATTTTATTTTTTCCCCGACAGCACCAGAAGCTGCTTTTCAGTTTGGGGCAAAGACTGATGATCCATTAACAATGTATCTTTCTGATATTTATACGGTGACCGCAAACTTGGCTGGTGTTCCCGCGGTGTCATTTCCTATTGGAACCATTGAAAAAGAAGGGAAATTGCTTCCTCTCGGGGGTCAGCTTCAAGGGAAGTGGTTTGACGAAGAAGGTTTATTGGCATTGGCGCATCAATACGAGCAGTTGTCCTGAAGTCATTCAATAAATAAAAAAGTATGGATGTCAGTCCGTTCGCCATGTATGATATCGGAGCTGGATGGCTGGCAGTGACCATGGATTTTTTACGACACTCCTTTTTATTCTCAGCACTGCGAGCTTTTTTGCTGGTGTATGTTGTCGTGCTTTTTATTGATATCATTCTCCTCTTGGTGAATCGTGGTGTGTCTGGAGACTTGCGGGCAACTCTTCACGGAACCGATAGACCATTGATTTCTCGGAATCAGATGATTGTGCGTTGGGAAAAAATACGGGAGCGTCTCGAGGGAGCAAATATCTCACAGTATAAAGTAGCGATACTCGAAGCTGAGGCATTGGCGGAAGAAATTTTGACAGGAATTGGCTGGAAAGGTGAACACATTGAACAGCGCCTTGGGGCGGTAACCGATGCCCAGCTTGAATCTCGTCCAGCGCTTCTCGAGGCACATCAGGTGCGCAATTTGATTATTCTTGACCCACAGTATCAGCTCAGTCGAGAAGAGGCCGAGGTAACTTTAGGGAAATACAAGCGGTTTTTCGATGAAGTGGAACTTTTTTGATCCAATGAGTACTTTTGGCTTATTTCCAACATTGACATTCAGCTGGAAAACTGATACTCTCTTTAGTGCAAGGCCCTTGGGGCTTTTTTAAATAGAAAAAACTATGGGTGCTCTCATGGGGTTTTTCCGAGAAGCGAAGTCAGAACTTTTGCGGGTCAATTGGCCAAATCGCAAGGAGGTTATTCGTTATACGCTGATGGTTCTTGGTATCAGCTTGTTTGTAGCCATCCTTCTTGGCGCTCTTGACGCATCGTTTAGTTGGCTTGTCGAGAAATATCTTTTGCAAGGTGTCTAAAATATTTTTTTGAAATAGGGTTATGGCAAAGCAGACACAACATCATGGACGTGCTTGGTATGTGATTCATACCTATTCTGGGTATGAGGACAATGTGGCGCGTAATATGAAACAGCGTATTGATTCGATGGATATGCAGGATCATATTTTCGATGTACTCGTTCCAAAAGAAAAGAAGATCAAGATTAAGGCTGGAAAACGGGTGACTATTGAAGAGCGTATCTATCCAGGATATGTTTTGGTGGACATGATCGTGACTGATGCCTCTTGGTATGTTGTGCGTAATACACCGAATGTGACTGGTTTTATCGGACTTGGTACAACACCAACCCCGATTGATCCGAAAGAAATCGAAACCCTGAAGAAGCGTATGGGAGTTGATGAACCAAAATACAAAATGGATGTCCACGCTGGTGATACGGTCAAAATTGTCGATGGACCATTCAAGAACTTCGAAGGGAAGATTGAAGGAACCGACGAAGCTAAGGGCAAAGTCAAAGTATTAGTCTCTATTTTTGGTCGCGACACACCAGTGGAACTTGATTTCTTGCAGGTAAGAAAATCATAATATCCTGTCCAACTCTCAATTCACAAATCCATTAATCGATATATTATGGCTAAGGCAATCAAAACTGTTATCAAACTTCAGATTCCAGCAGGGAAAGCGAATCCAGCTCCACCAGTCGGACCAGCCCTCGGACAGCACGGTCTGAATATTCAGGATTTTTGCTCAAAATTTAATGAGCAAACAAAAGACAAGATAGGGGATATCTATCCAGCCGAAATCACTGTATACGAGGATCGAACCTTCACCTTTGTTTTGAAGACCCCTCCAGCATCAGACTTGCTCAAGAAGGCTGCAAAGGCAGAAAAAGGATCAGCCAATCCTCTCAAAACGAAAGTAGGGAGCATTTCTGAAGTCCAGTTGCGCGAAATTGCTGAGAAAAAAATTGTTGATTTGTCAGCGAATGATGTTGAGGCCGCGATGAAGATTATCGCTGGGACCGCTCGTTCAATGGGAATCAAAATAGAGAATTAAAGTTCAAGAATTAATTATCCATAATTTTTGTGGGACCTTTCTTTGGTTGAGAAGGAGGGGTTTGTACCACGACAAATGATATGAATAGAGGCAAGAATTATCGAGCAGCTTTTGACGCTATTGATGCGAAGAAGACGTACACTCCAGAGGAAGCTATCGCTTTTATCAAATCGCACAAACTGGCGAAATTTGATGAATCGGTTGAAGTACACATGCATCTTTCTATCAACCCAAAGAAATCAGATGAGGCCGTTCGCGCGACGGTTATTTTGCCACACGGTACCGGGCGTTCACTGCGGGTCGCGGTTGTGACCTCAACCAAAGAGAAAGAAGCCAAGGATGCCAAGGCCGATATGGTGGGGGGTGAGGATTTGGTTGCGGATATCAAAGAAGGAAAGGTCAACGCAGGCAAGGACTTTGATGTGTTGGTTGCTACACCGGAAATGATGCCAAAATTGGCGCTTATCGCCAAAATTCTTGGTCCAAAGGGTTTGATGCCATCTCCAAAAACCGAAACGGTGACACCAAAAATTGCCGAAACGGTTGAGGCGCTGAAAAAAGGCAAGAAAGCAAGCTTCAAGAACGATGATTCCTCTAATGTCCATGTTTCTATTGGAAAAATTTCGTTTACCGCTGAACAGTTGGCGGAAAACTTCGCTGTTTTCGTTGAAACCGTCAACAAGGCGAAATCGGAAACCCACAAAGGGAAATTGATCGAAACTATTTCTTTGTGTTCAACCATGGGTCCAAGCCTGAGACTCAAGGTGTAGTTATGTTTTCGAGTGCTTGTGCGTGAAATCCGTCCGGGGCCAAGGAGGCACTCGGGCGGTTTTCTTATTGAGATTAAGAGTCATTCTTTGTCTAAAATTGGAGTTGAAAAAAGAGAAAAAATGTATTTTCTGTACTTGAATTTTTTCTGAAATGTGATGAAAATAGCTTGATAAAAGGTATTTTCTGCAATATACTCATGAAGAAGCTGGTAATATCTTAGTGGGTGAGAATATAACAGAACCATATATGATTCTTTCTGATGGCGATATTGTAAAAGAGATAAAGGCGGGCGAAATTATTTTTAAACCGTTCAAGAAAGAATATGTTCAACCAGCAAGTGTTGATCTTCATTTAGATCGGCACTTTCTTGTTTTTGATACGCTGAGGCATTTTGTTGTTGATCCAAAAGTGCCGAGTCAAGATTTAATGAAGCCAGTTGAGATTGGAATAAACGATGCTTTTATTCTTCATCCCGGAGAATTTGCTTTGGGACTTATCTATGAAGAGACCGGTGTTTCAGATCGTTTAGTCGGGCGGCTTGAAGGAAAGAGTTCTCTTGGGCGATTAGGACTGATTATTCATACAACAGCGGGATATCTTGATCCGGGGAACTCTCTCAAGATGACATTGGAATTGTATAATGCTGGTCGACTACCGATTAAATTATATTATCGGATGCCTATTGGTCAGATGGCATTTGAATATCTTTCGTCACCATGTAAACGTCCGTATGGATCAAAGGGATTGAACAGCAAATACGCTGGCGATACAAAACCGATAGCTTCAAAGATGCATCTTAATTTTCGAAAAAAATAAGTATGGCAAAGGTTTTTCTGTATGATGAATATAGTCCAGAAGACATAGCGATGATGCAAGCGCTTTATTCTCGGAGTTCGAAAAGTGTCGAAGAGCATGTAGAAAAAGTCCGAGAAACAGGATCGGGGAAATTTATGGAGAGCTTCTATGTCGGATATGGGCACGCGAGTATTGCTGATTGCGGGAGTACGACGCTTTTTATTGAAAACGTCAGCATTCTCTGTGATAAGGCGATTCAGGATTGGCCTTTATATTCTGGTCAAGAGACGAGCACTCGCTATATTGATATGTGTAAGCAGCCCGTATATGATCCAGCGAACACACGGGCTTCGCAAACAATTCTCAAGCGATGGATGGATTTTTATAGTACATCCGGACCAGAAGTAGAGGCACATTTGAGAGAGAAATACCCTCTTCATCCAGGGGAAGATGAAAAGGTATACGGTAAGGCTATTAAGGCGCGTTCATTTGATATATTGAGAGGATTTTTGCCAGCTGGTATCACTACTCAACTTTCATGGCACACCAATCTTCGTCAGGCATGGGATAGGGTTTCCGTTTTGCGGCACCACCCTCTGTCTGAGGTAAGAGAGGTCGCAGATACTCTCTGGGGAAAATTAAAAGAGCGGTATCCTCATAGCTTTAGTCATGAATTATTTGAAGATCAGGAGGCATATCGTAAAGGAGCTCTTCAGAAGCATACGTACTTCAATCCAAAGAAATTTTCTCGGCATTTTCGTGTCACACATACTTTTGCGAAAAATTCACTTGCACCCTACCGTGATCTTTTAGATCAGCGACCAATAAAAACCAATCTGCCATTTTTTATGCGAGGTCTGGGGACATTTACTTGTGATTTTTTGTTGGATTTTGGTTCATTTCGAGATATGCAAAGACATCGCGCAAGCATTCATCAAATGCCGCTCCTCACAACCCGGTATGGTTTTCACGAGTGGTATATTGAGCAGTTACCAGTAAGCTTGAAGAAAAAAGCTCTTCAATTGATAGAAAAACAAGCGGGAGCTATAGAACAACTCCGGGTGACAGAAGAAGATCGTCAATATTTTATTCCTTTAGGTTTTCGGGTAGCGTGTCGATTTGTATTTGACCTTCCAGCACTTATTTATTTTGTTGAGCTTCGATCAGGCAAGTCTGTGCACCCGACTCTTCGTCCGATTGCGCATACTTTACACAGAGAAATTCAGAAAGTATTTCCAAAAGTGCGTTTGTATAGCGATCTCGATGCCGATGATTGGGACATACGGCGAGGCCTTCAGGACATTCAGAAGAAATAAGAGCGAGGAGGGACGGGACATATTGGTTCACTTTTGGTATTCTAGAGAAAAGTTAATTTGGAGATACTTCTAATAGATAGCGCTATGGCAATGCAAAAGGTGGTTCTCGGCATATCGGGTGAAATTGCATCGGGAAAAGACACAGTTGGGGATTATCTTGCAGTGACATACGGAGCGTTGAAATTACGTTTTTCTCAGCCGCTCAGAGACACCTTGGATCGGCTTGGTCTTGATCAGAACCGAGAAAATATGGCTCGATTATCCATGCATCTTCGAAAGGCTTTCGGAGAGGATATTCTTTCGCGAGTGATTCTTTCTGAAGCCGAGGGGAGTGATGCCGAATTTGTGGTGGTGGATGGTATTCGACGCTTGCCTGATATGATTCATATGGAAACAGATGAGCATTTTTATTTTTGCTACGTTGATGCAACTCCAGAGAAACGCTTTGAGCGATTAACGCATCGCCGTCAGAATACCGATGATGCATCCAAAACAGCGGTACAGTTTGAAAAGGATGCCCAACTGGAAACAGAGATGGGGATACATGACTTGAAGGAGCGTGCAGATTTTGTGATTAACAACGACGGAACGCTTGAGGAATTACATGCTCAAATTGACAAGATGGTCGGAGAATTACGAGAACGAGCAACCAAATAATCACTAGAGAATTTTGTATGCTTCAAGGACGAATGATCGCTTTGTATGGCGTGAATGGTATTGGTAAGACAACGCAAGCGGAGCTCTTAGTTGAATTTTTGCGCGTACACACGGGGAACAAGGTAAGTCGAGTGAAATATCCAGTATATGATATCGAGCCAGAAGGCCCGTTTCTTTACCAGTATTTAAGAGATGAAAACTTTCGAAATAATCATCCGCAATCGACTGAAGAATTGCAATTGAAGTATGCTGAGAATCGTCGACGATACGAGCCCGAACTGAAACAAAGATTGGCATCAGGAGAATGGATTGTGGCGGAGGACTACGTAGGCACCGGTATCGCATGGGGACTGACGTGGGGAGGGAATCTGGAATATTTGGAAGAGATCAATGCGGGACTTCATCTGCCTGATTGCGCAATTCTCATGGATGGAAAGCGTTTCGAAACAGCTGTGGAAAAGCACCACCGAAACGAGATGGACGGTGAGCGGATACGGATCTGCCAAAGCTTTCTGCGACTTCTTGGGGAACGCTTTGGATGGGAGAAGGTGAATGCGCGTCAGGATATCGAGGCAGTCGCCACGGATATTCAGGAACTAGTGAGTCGACTATTGAAGAAATAAGATGAAACTTTTGATAAAAAAATTGCATCCGGATGCCAAGATACCTCGGCGTGCCTTGGCACATGATGCGGGGCTTGATTTGTGTGCCAGCGAGCCGGTTATACTGGCGCCCGGCGAAAGGAAGGGTATTCTTACTGGCTTAGCATTTGCGATTCCGCAAGGCTCGGTCGGTTTGATATGGGACAAATCGGGACTGGCTATCAAAAAAGGTCTCAAAACAATGGGAGGCGTGATTGATGCGGGATACCGCGGAGAGATTGTCGTCATCGCGCAGAATCTTTCAGATGAAGTTATTGTTTTTTCGGTCGGTGAAAAGGTGGCCCAGCTTTTGATTCAAAAAATCGAACAGCCTTTTATAGAAGAGGTGTCGGAGCTACCAGAGAGCGAACGGAAAGACACTGGGTTTGGAAGTACGGGGACTTATTAGACAATGAAAAAAAGTATGAAATACAATGTCACCATCGGGATGGAGGTACATGCAGAACTCAAGACTGAGTCCAAAATGTTTTGCGCATGTAAGAATAGTCTTGGGCTGGAGCAGGAACCAAACGTGCATATTTGTCCGGTATGCACCGGTCAACCGGGGACGCTTCCCGTGCCGAATCGACAGGCAATTGAAATGGTGCAACGCATTGGATTGGCACTTCAGTGTACGATTAACCAGCACTCTAAATTTGATCGGAAGAATTATTTCTACCCAGATATTCCGAAAGGGTATCAGATTTCTCAGTATGATGAGCCGTTCTGTGAGCACGGGACCATACTGGTAAACGGAAAATCATTTCGTATTACCCGTATTCATCTTGAAGAGGATACCGGAAAATCACTGCATCCGGCTGGTGCGGAGTATACACTCGTCGATTTTAATCGAGCTGGTGTGGCGCTCATGGAATTGGTGACAGAAGCGGATTTTGAAAACAGCAAAGATACGCGGGCATTTTGCCAGAAACTGCGACAAACTCTTCGATATTTGGATGCATCGGATGCTGATATGGAGAAGGGGCAGATGCGCTGTGAAGTGAATCTGTCATTGTATCCAGATGGTGCCGATTGTTTGTCTGGTACAAAAGTTGAGGTGAAAAATTTGAACTCTTTCAAAACCGTTGAACGAGCGATTGAGTTTGAGATCAAGCGTCAAACGGAAGTTTTGGCGGCAGGACAAAAAGTGATTCAGGAAACCCGGGGTTGGGATGAAACTCGTGGAGAGACAATCTCGCAGCGCAAGAAGGAATCAGCGCATGATTATCGCTATTTCCCAGAGCCAGATATCCCACCTTTTGATTTTTCGGAAGCATATATTGAAGGATTGCGGCGGACGCTGCCTGAGTTGCCAGATGCGAAGGCAGAGCGCTTTACAGAGGAGTATCAGTTACCAGTGGCTGATGTCGTGATTTTGACTGAAGAAAAAGATTTTTCGGCGTATTTTGAAGAAGTAGCCAGTGAGTTGGCAGATAAGAAAGCGAGTGGCGAAATGCAGGCAGAAGTGACTCGCGCCGTGAAGCTCGCCGCGAATTATATGTTGACTGAAATTCGAAAACACCTTTCAGAACGCAATGAAAAAGCAAAAGACATTCCTTTTACTCCGGAGAATTATGCCGAATTTATTGCACTGATTGCAGACAAAAAAATTAATTCTAGCGCAGCGCAAGTGGTACTGACTGAAATGTATCAGGGGGGTGACAATGACCCATCACATATTGTCGAGCGCCTAAATCTTCTTCAGGTGAGCGATACCGGAGAATTAGACGTGATTGTTGACGGTATGCTGGCGGCCAATGCGAAATCGGTTGCAGACTTTCAAACAGGAAAAGAGAATGCTTTTCAGTATCTCGTTGGCCAAGTGATGAAGGAAACTAAGGGTAAGGCGAATCCGGAAGTGGTCGCGACCTTACTTCGAAAAAAGCTTTCAAATTAAACAAAAAGAGCGGTTGAACCGCTATCGGACATATGTATGAGGGAGCGCCTCTGCCTTTTCTGATGCTGGTGTCTCCGAACACGTCGCAAGGAAAATGCAGGGGCACTCCTTCGCCTAAGAAACAATGTGTGCATCATATTCCTCTCCTCCGCTAGCGGAGTCGCTGGTCTGGCAAACGGAAAGAGCGCGTGGTAAGAAAAAGTCTATGGGAAGTCAGACTACGATGAAGATTTGGAGGGATTTTCTGGTATACTGAAATTGATACTGCATTGTTTCGTTCGGTTATTTCAGTCCTATGTCTTTGACTACACATCGTGTCATACAGTATATGGTCATTATTGTTCTCTGCACTTTGGCAGGAGGAGGATATTGGTATTGGAAACAGGCACGAGCAGGGCAACAAGTGACCGATAATCGGCCAAGTTTTGAAGCACCATTGACGAGTTCCCTTGAACTCTCGGCTGGCCAAGGTACGGCGACGTATTCGCGTTCCGATGGTGCTGATCATCGGGCGACGCTAACCGATTTCGAGGGTATTATTCGATCGGCTAAAGATGGTGAAGCTCGTTTTGAAGGTGTGCGACGAGTAGAGAACCTCCTTTTGAAATCGGAGACATATGACGGTACTTCTTGGCCGACTCAAAGTGCATTGAGTATTACGACTGGTATTGCTGATCCGCTTGGAGGAACATCAGCAGTACGAATAGCTTCGACTGGCGCGAATGGTTATATGGATTCTGCAACGGTTGTGAGTTCGGAAGCCCGGGTATATCGGTTTACGGTGTGGGTGCGGAATCCAGGAACGGATCCTTCATCAACACTTCGTATGGTTCTTCTTGCGAATGGAAGTATTATTTCTGGAAGTGACTATCAGACGAACTCTGTGCCATCTGCATGGACTCGGTACTCGATTATTGGGACAGCTCCCGCTCTAACTACAACTCTTGCTATGCGGATGTGGGGTGGATCATATTTTGCCACTGGCGAGACGCTTGATCTTGCTTTCCCGATGTTTGAAGAAGTAACCGGACAAGCAAATCAGAATCCGAGTGAATATGTATCAATGAATGTGAAAACGGCTTTTCCGTATCATGGTGCCGGAGTAGATGGGGTAAAATATTTTCCTACTCAGAATGGCAATACGGTAACTGGGAATATCGTGACCGACGCTCAAGGAAACGCTATTCCCGATGCAACGATGTATGGATATAAAGCAGAGGGCGTTCGGACGAACCTCCTTTTACAAAGTGAGAGTTTTGGTACTTCTTGGACAAGTGATGACGGTTCTATTGCTTCGGATGTTGCCGTTGCTCCTGATGGACGATTAACTGCCGACAAATTTGTATCTAATACAAATGCTGCACAGCACCGCGTGAAGCAAACCCTGACTTTTACTGCAGCGACGACGTATACCGGAACGGTCTATGTGAAGAAGGCAGGCTATGATTATCATATGAAAATTTGGAGTGCTGGTGGATTTGCTGGAGTTTCAGTGAATCTTGATACGGGTGGAGTTATTAGCACGACCGGCACGGAATATGTCTCGAGTTCAGTCGCCTCTCTTCCGAACAGCTGGTATCGAGTATCCTTGACTCTCACAACCGTGAGTGGCGGATCATATGTGATGATGAATTATCTCTACAATGGTGCAGAGTCATTTACCGGTGATGGAACATCGGGTGTTTATCTCTGGGGAGCCCAGTTGGAGCAGGCCAATTTTACGTCTTCGTATATTCCAACAACAACGACCAGTGTTGCTCGGGGAGGTGACCTTTTATCCTATCCGACAACAGGAAACATTTCCGAACAGGCGTTCTCGACCTCGATGGAATTTGTTCGATGGAATAACGTGAGTGGCGGATCTGCATATCGTGCACCATTGGCTATTGGTACTTATAATGTGAATGCGAATGTCGTTATCGGGAATTATAGTGCTACAATTGTTTCTACGCTTGCAAATTTTGGGAGTACATGGAGCTTGAATACCTCAGCAGGGACTCTCACCTATGGGGTTCCGCTGAGAGTTGGCTTTCGTTTGGATAATGACTTACAAACGACTGCCACGTTCAAAAATGGGGTGAAATACACCACGAGTAATGTTGCTTCCAGTGCAAAGTCATCGAGTTGGGCCGGCTCTCCCTCCCGCATTTTTATTGGGAGTGCAGGGACTTCGAGTCCGGATCAAAATATCACGATTAAAAAAGTGAATATTTGGAAACACGCTCTCTCTGATACAGAGTTGCAGAACATAACGAATACCAATGATACCGTGGCAAACTCAGCAGTAAAAAAAACAACGGTAAATGTTTCAGAAAATACTCTATTCGCGAATGGATTGGTTGGCCTGTGGTCTTTCAATGGCGCTGATATTTCAGGTGTTTCAGCCTATGACCGGAGCGGGCAGGGCAACAACGGTACGCTTACCAATGGCCCGACCGTCACTCCTGGCAGAATCGGCCAGGCTTTGAGTTTTAACGGTGCGAACAATG
>JAGOSP010000017.1 GCA_018062205.1 Candidatus Moraniibacteriota bacterium
AGAATACCATCACACTGTATCTCAAAAACCCAACCCTGGCAAGACTGAAGGCTCAGATTAGCTCCAAAAAAGTTTTTCGTATACCAATTTTCTCTATTTGACATCTATTGCTTCAAATTCTTCACCATCTCATCGAGTGATTGGTTCTTTGGTTTGAGTGCCTCCTCAAATTTCTTCACCTTTTCAGCCCGAGAGACATCTCCAGTGTAACGCTCAATATACCCCCGTACTACCAAGGTTGCCTCAGCGGACTTTCCTATTTTAATCAAAGCGACTGCGTAGTTGTACCATACTTCCCCAAGTTCTGGAGAAAATTGGTAGACTGGAGCGAGCAAATCAACTACTTCCTGATAATTTTCTTCACGTATATATATGTTTGCCAAATTATACCGAGCCGGAAAGACATACGGATTCTTTTCGAGCACCTGCCGCAAGTACCGCTTGGCTGCAAACGCATCGTCATGCTTACTTCGAAGTGCAGCTAATGCAATCAAGGTAGAAGGAGAATCCTCTTGTCGCTCGAGAGAACGCAGAAGAAATTTCTCTGCCTGATTATCATCCCCAGACTCGAGAAAGCGCGAGGCTTCAAAAAAATCCGGGTCATATTTCGTAGGTACTTCAACATTCTGCAAAAATCGAGTTAATTCTCTCTGTGCCTCTTCTGGAGAAAGTGCCTGCATCTTCTTGAGCACCCGAACTTCGGCATAATTGCTCAAATCATCTGGCCGAATGACAATTAGTCGTTTAATAAATGCTTCAGCTTCATCAAGATTCCCTTTCTGAAGAGCAATATGAGCAAGATTCTGATAAGCCCAGGCATACTCATCATCTTCTACCACCGCATCTCGAAAATATATTTCCGCTTTCTCGGTATCTCCCTGTTTTAGATACCAAGACCCTATATTCTGATAGGCATCCGCCAAACTCAGATGTTTAAAGAGAGCGAGTGGCAATATGGCGAGTATACACGTCACTCCTCCTACAACCACCATTTTTTGTACACCCACAAATGAACGCTCACGAAATCGTTCCCAAAGAAAAGAGAGTCCACTTGCTGAGAAAAGAATCAGAAAAGGAATGAGCGGCATACGGTAACGCGAATTAATAGTGGTCATCAGGAGTACCGCGACATACGCCCCGAAACAGAGCATAAGCATCAAGCGAGCACGGCGAAAACGAATCAGTGCTGCTGTATTTTTTTCGCCAATCAGCACCCGTTCAAATGTCCGAGAAAAAAGAACGGCCAAGCCAGTTATTCCCAACACAATTACGAGGAAATACCCTGGCAATACCCAGAGAAATGGAATCTGGGAACGATAAAATGCGTAGCTATAATTATCGCTGTATTCCCGATAATTAATGAGGAGTAATACCTTGTGTCCCAACGTAGAAAGAAAATGCCCAGGCGAAGCAATAATTTCTGAAAGTGATTTTCGCATCCAAAATCGAGAAACTTCCGAGGGAAACAACGCTCTTTCCTCGTAGGCCTCAGCCATACCGACGGCATCCGATTCTTCATAACGAGGATGTGGCCGAAGGAAGTCTGGAACGCGTGCGGTAGAACCATCTCCTCCCCACCAATTTCCCTGATACAATACCAGACCAATCGAATAATTGGTCGGTACGATATCGTGTCCTACGATATAATTCCGAACGGTGATGGGAAGAATACACAGCAAAACTCCTGCCACAAAACAAACTGAAAACACTATTTTTTCTCTTTGTGCTCGCCCACGATGGAAGAGAAAAATGAGCGCCCAAACAATTGGAACGAAAATTATCGTATTGCCCTTGATGAGTCCGATACAGCCAAGAAAAATTCCTAGGAGAAAAAAATGCCACAAACGCGGTTTTTCCAAAACACCAAACAACATGAAGAGAAAAAGCGGCAGACTGTATACTTCCAAGCTGGTCTTCAGGAGCAATCCCTCATAAAACACAAACGGCCCATAGAGAGCAGCCAATAGCCCAGCCACCATGCCAATATTTTTCGTCAATAGACGCTTACCTAGCAAAAACAACAGTACCGGAAAAAAAGCTCCCAACACAAATTGTACACCAAGTACAGCTGAAGAAAAAAATGACTCCCCAAATATCTTGAGAAAAATCGCTAATCCATATGCATAGAATGGTTCGGTAAAAAATATCTTGTCCCCCAAAAAACCATGGCTCACTATGGCTCGAGCCCATTCAAGATAGTATTCCGCATCCAATATCGGCAGCCGCAAAAATTCATACTGAACCAAAAAAGATATATAGGCCAGACGAATCACCACAGCAACGCTCACCAAAAAAAGCAAGAATTTCTTCTCAGAAAGAAATATGCTTTGAAAAAAAGCGTACCCAACATGCCGCCACGATGACTGAGGCACCTGATCAACAACATGCTTATCCTTCTGAAGCAAGGCTCTCGCCTCTTTTCGAGTGAGATCAAACTTGTCTTGAAGGTCTCGTTCTGTTGCTCGTGGATGATTTTCAAGAAATCTTTGGATTTTTTCGCTTCGACGCATAGGCCCTCACACGAAAAAACATTAGTAATCTCGCAGTTTTTTCAAATGAGCATGCTCGCGGATTTTTTCCAAAGCCTTGGCCTCAATCTGACGAATACGTTCGCGTGTGACACCAAATTCCTGTCCAACTTCCTCAAGCGTGTGTGTCACTCCATCTTCTAACCCAAAACGAATACGAAGAATTTTCTGTTCGCGTGGTGTCAGTTCGCTCAAGATATCAGAGATATGCTGTTTCAACAGTTTCCGTGAAGCAGACTGATGCGGCATAATTGTCTCGGTATCTTCGATAAAATCTCCGAGCACAGAATCATCTTCACTATCGCCAACACTCGTTTCAAGAGAAACCGTTTCTTGAGAAATTTTCTGAATGTGACGGATTTTGTCTACCTCAATATTCATTTCAGCCGCAATTTCTTCAGCCAGTGGTTCGCGACCAAGCTCCTGCACCAAACGACGTGTTACCTGAGCATATTTATTGATGGTTTCCACCATGTGCACCGGAATACGAATCGTACGCGATTGATCGGCCAATGCACGAGTAATTGCCTGACGAATCCACCACGTCGCATACGTCGAAAACTTGAATCCTTTCTGATAATCAAACTTTTCCACTGCGCGAAAAAGACCAATGTTCCCCTCCTGAATCAAATCAAGCAATGAGAGATTATGAGAGCGACCGACATATTTCTTCGCAATCGAAACAACCAATCGTAAATTGGCTTCAGTAAGGCGTTGCTTGGCATTCAAATCACCCTTTTCGATAGCCTTAGCGAGCTTCACTTCATCTTCACCCGTCAGAAGAGCTACTCGGCCAATTTCTTTCAAATACATCTGCACCAAATCAGCTGAGACCTCATCTTCACCCATATCAATCAAACGCGCTTTCACTTTGGCTGCTTCTTTATCACTTGCGCTAAACTTCTCCCCCTCTTTGACTGTCTCAATTTTCAGAATTTCCTCCGATCCAATGATGCGAATTCCACCGTTTTCTAATTTTTCATACAACAGCTCAAGCCCCTCGAGATCCTCTTCTACATCTGGCAAAATATGAATAATTTCGTCTTCCGTGACAAAACCGCGCTGTTTGCCACGAAGCAAGAGTTCTTCTACAGCATTTTTTTTCGCTGTGGCCTTTACTGCTTGCTTGGGTGACAGTTCTTTTTTGTGTGCCGGTTTTTTTGTGGCTGATTGAGCCGCTCCTTTTGCCACAGGCTTCACTAATGATTTTTTCGCAGATGACGAAGCTGATGATTTTTGATGAGAGGCAGTTGGTTTACGAACTTCTTTTCCTTTTTGAGCAGGAGACTTTTTTGAAGTGGTCACCGGTTTCTTCGCTCCTTTTTTCACGGGGGATTTCTGAGATACTTTCACGCTTTTTTTCTTATAAATAACTTGCTTGTTCTTTGCGAGAGGCTTGGCTGTTTTTTTCGGGATTTTTTTCACCACCGATTTTGTCGGCTTCTTCAGTACCTTCTTCGCTCCTTTTTTGACTTCCTTCTTTGAGATCTTCTTCTGTGTCATAATATATCCGCCTTAAATTTACTTATATTTGGATAAAAATACGCTGTCTACGCTCATGAACCCAAGCAACCAAGCAAGAGAAAAGCATACCAGATATGCTTCAAAAACAAAAGGGGGCTATTCTTAGCGATTTTCACGAGAGAGCAACACGAACTGCGCGAGAAGCTCTTGTTCCTTTTCCTTTTGCCCTTCCTGACGGGCTGTTTTCAGTGCCTGCTCAAGGCGTATCAATTCTTCGCCGCGGATAATCTCTCGTTTCATATCAGTTAACAGTTTTTCTGCAACATGAAGCGCTTTTTCAGCTCGTTCCTCATCCAAAAGAGACGAGAAATCTGGTCCATCAAGGATACGGAAAAGGAGTCTGCTCGCAATGATTTGCAATTCCTTCTCCTGTATGAGATCAATTGGATTTCCCTCACTTCCAGCCTGAATGATGAAAAAATACAGCGGGTGCTTCTCAAGTGAGCGCAAAACAACCTCATCCGCAATCCCGCTCCCCAAAGAACGCACTCCAGAAAAAGCTAGCATGAGACCAATTAATTCCTCTCGAAGTCGTTCGCTGCGCTTCGTAAACAAAACGCCAGTATCCTTAAATGGATTTTGCTGAGACGGAGGCAAATTTTGCGTTCGTTTTTCAAGCTCGACTCGCGTACTCTGTACTACACCATACACGTATTTTTCTTCCACTCGTGTCACTTGAGACAGCTCTTTGATCCAATACGTTCGGTCAATTTCATTTTTTGCTGCAGCAATCAGCGGAACAAATTCTGCTAATACTTCCTTTTTCCCACTTGGAGTTTCAATATCAAAGCGCTTCAGTATTTGATTCAAAAAATACGCCAAGGCTGGTTTTGGATTTTCGATGGCTTCTCTGAGCGCTTCCGGATGTTCTTTTGCAAGATCGGCAGCATCTTTTCCCTCAGGAATCGAGATAATCAGCGCTTCAATATCTTGCGACAAGGCAATTTCGGTACTTCTTCGCGCAGCTTTCTGCCCCGCATCATCCATATCAAAGAAAAATCGAATTTCTTTTCCGTAACGACGCAAGATTGTCAGCTGTTCCTCGGTCAATGCTGTCCCGGACACTGCTACGGTATTTTCAATACCTGCCTGATAGCAAGCAATCACATCCATATTCCCTTCCACCAATACAGTATATCCCTTTTGTTTTATCGCTTGTCGCGCAAAGGAAAGTCCATACAATACCTGACTTTTCTTGTAAATGGGTGTTTCTGAGGTGTTGATGTATTTTGCCTGCGACTCATCAGCACCAGGGGCCACGCGCGCCGAATAACCAATCACCCGACCAATCGTATCGGTAATCGGAAAGAGAATGCGCTCACGAAAACGATCGTAATATCCGTCTCCTTGTTCTTTTTTGAGCACCATACCCGCTTGAGCTAACTCCTGTGCGTGAAATCCTGACTTCACCAAAAAATCATACAAATTTCGCCATCCAGAGGGCGCAAATCCAAGGCGAAATTTTTGAATACTCTCATCTGATAGTCCACGAGCACGCAAATATCCAAGCACCTGCTCTTTCCCTACTCCTTCCCAGAGTTGCTTTTCATAAAATTTCGTAGCGAGTTCATGAATTTCATACAGACGCGTTTTTTCATCTCGTTCCTCTTGGAAGTGTTCTTGCGCTTCTTTGCTGTACTGAGGCAATTCGACATTCGCTCGTTCTGCCAATACCGCCAATGCATCCCGAAACCCCATTCCCTCCATTTCCATCACAAAAGCAAATACATCTCCACCTTTATTACAGCCAAAGCAATGCCACATTTGTCGCTCTTCATTCACCATAAAAGACGGCGAGCGCTCCCGATGAAAGGGGCAACACGCCTTCCAGTGACTCCCAGATTTGTCGAGTTTGACGTAACTTGCCACCACATCGACAATATTGAGACGGGCTTTGATTTCTTCGGCTGGAGATTGCATAGCTATTCAAAAAACCTCTTGTATCTCCAGACACTAGCACAAAATACCAGTATCGTCACGACAAAAATCCTCCTTGCAAACAAGGATTTCCCCAGAGATTAGTAAAAGAAAGACTACTGCTGTACTGCTGTTCCTTCCTGAGGAGCCATATCAATGCTCTGAAAGACAGCATCCTTTGTATTTGGTTTCGAAGCTGTATCAGCGCTCATGACTGTACCGGTATTTCCAATAATGACAATAATATCCGCCTCTCCAAGAATAATCTCTTCAGCGGGAAAAGTACCGATTACCCCACCAAGAGTCGTCGCAATTTCGCTCGCCCGAGCCGATGCTCTACCGGAGATATCCGTCACGGTTATTCCTTGATAAGTACTCCTAGAAGCTTTTTCTTTTCCGACTACGACTACTCCATCAGGGAATGCAGCCAAAATCTTCTCTTCTGCTTCCTGAGTTACCCCAATTTTGGTCGATCCATTTAAAAATGCTACTTTAGCTGGTCCATCAAGAATAACTTCCGACACTGAGGTAGATTCCGATTCAGTCATTTTTTCTTCTTCCTCTCTAGTTTCCGTTTTGGCTACTTGATCATCCTGAATATTGATTGCGATAATATCAACAATCTTTCCTATTGATGGACGGTACAAAATAGCCCGTCCTGCATTCGTATAAATAAGCACTTTATCACCATTTTCTGACTTCCGAAAAAATGGATAACCGGTCAGCTTTTCTTTATCGGTAACCGTCGCTAAAGTTGGTGTTTCATCAGCTGGCAAATCCAGCATAACGTCAAGCGTCTCTACTAATTGCGCTATCTCATCTTTTGTATTAGTAATTTGTGCTGCCTTCTTGTATTTATAGTAAAAATATCCAGCCGCACCAGCAAATATACAAAGCAAAACAGAAAAAAGAACAACTACTAATCGTAAACGTCTCGGCTCCGACGAAACATCCTCTTCACTTTCTTCTATCTTTATTTTTGTCATACATATTACACATTTAATCAATACCATTGTACCTTATATTCATACAGCGAGACAATGCAAAAAAACCTTCCCGTCATAATTTCAAATAATACCAATGGCTACTCAAAAATATTTTCCAAAACACCTTTCTCTCGAATGTTCTTCGTTTGTGGACTCTGATAATTCCGCCAATCCAACCCTCAACATCCTCTATTCTTTGCTTGTAGCACAAGAATACGTATGTCCCAAAAAATACCGCATTATCACTTTTTTTTTTCAATCTCCACATCGGTCGTCATGTTAATGATTTTTCCGGTCGCTAAATCTCATTCTACCAAGAAATTTTTTATTCCTCTTTCTTGTCCGAGTAAAAATAAGAAATTCCTAAGAAATGTAAGATCGGATCTTCGCAACGACTTCCTGTAGAGGAACATTCGATTTGATAAGGTATTCTGTGGCCCCCAAATCCATCACACGTTTGATATCTTCATTCTGGCTCAAATTAGAGAGAACAAGGACGACAATATCTTTCAGAAGACCACTTGCTTTCAATTCTTCGAGCACTTGAAAACCATCTTTGCCGGGCATAATCAAATCAAGAACGATCACCGCTGGTCTTTTTTCCCGTATCGCTTTCAGGGCCGCTTCCCCGTCATGAACTAAAACAGAGCTGATCCCTTCTTTCTCTACCTTCGTTTTGTAAATACTCGAATAAAATGGGTCATCCTCAACGATTAAGACGTATTTCTCTTCACCCATATTTCTTTTCCTTATTTACACGACTTAATAAAAAATTCTCTTTAATTTTCCTCTGTAATAGGAAGACTCATAATAAACGTCGTTCCAATATTTTCCTGACTTTCAAAACGGACGGTTCCTCCACTCTCTTCTACATAGGACTTTACCACAGAGAGGCCAAGGCCACTACCATCAGTAAAGGAACGCACAGCATTAGAAGCTCGGAAAAATTTCGAGAAAATTTTTGACTGATCCTCCTGAGGAATCCCGATGCCCGTATCAGTGATTCGGATTTCAAGGTTGTCATTCTTCACATCAACAAGAATAGATACCTTTCCATCGGAACGGTTATATCGTAATGCGTTTGAAATCAGATTTTCAATCGCTTCAAATATATGCCCCCGTGCGACGAATACCTTCGGAAAAGCTACTTTTGGTTCCTCAAAAATAAGAAGTATTTTTCTCTTCTGTGCTTCACCAGACAAAGTCGCTATAACTTCCTGAATCACCGAACCAATATCTACCCACGCATTCTCTTCATTCGCTCTCCCTTGATCAATACGAGAAACATCCAAAAGACTATTAATAAGAGCCAAGAGACGAGTGCTGTTCTCATACAAATCTTGAATCGCTTTGTTTGCTTCCGAGGAAATTTCCCCAAAATCTCCGTTCTTTAACAGTTCCATACTCCAACGCATACTCCCAATAGGGGTACGGAGTTGATGAGCCGCCACTGACAGAAATCGATCTTTCATTTGTTCCAATGCATACTTTTCGGTAATATCCTGAAAAATGATGATCACCCCAAGAAATTGCTTTTGTTCATCAAAAATCGGGGCAGCTGTTCCAGTAATTGGCAACCGGATTCCATCTTTGACCACAAACATGTGATTCGGAAATACAAATGTCTCGTGAGTCTCAAGTACCATTCGTATAGGAAGCTGCCGATCTGAATCATTTTCGTTCCCAACCTCAAAGATAAAGTGTTCAGAGGTATGTGTTCCTACAATTGATTCTTGTGACTTCCCGACATACTCAGCTGCCGTTTTGTTGATAAAAATAATTTTTCGTTCAGCATCTGTCACATAAACTGACTCTCCTATAGACTCAAGAAACCGCAAAATCCCCTCTGCTCGCTCTTTTTCCGTTCGAATTTGAATATTAGCTACTTCTAATTCATGGGCGTGATTCTCAATGAATTCTTGCCGTTTTCGTTCTTCAGTAATATCACGCTCAATCCCGACAAAAAACGACACATTTCCCTGCGCATTGAGAATTGGTGAAACAGAGATGCTTGCTAAATATTGCTGCCCATTTTTATGTCGATTGGTAATTTCTCCAGAATATACCCGTTTCTCTTCCTTAATAACATGCCAAAAAGTCTTATAGAAATCAGCTGACATTTGTCTTCCCCACAATGCCGGTGTTTTTCCCTGCATTTCCTGAAAAGAAAAACCAGTCACTGACTCAGCAGCATTATTCGCATAGAGGATAATGCCCTTAATATCGGTAATAACAATATGATTGAAGCTACTATCGACAGCCAGCTTGAACTTGTTCAGTTCTTCTCTTTGCGTACGCAGCTCCTTTTCTGATTCCTGTATATCTTCTAAGATATTCGTGACCGCTCGCTTATTTCGTTCCAAGAAACGATTCCGCTCTTCGAGCAAAGCCAACAATTCCTCTTCGCGTGAAAGTGGCTCCAAAAAATCCATCTCCTTATCTGGAAATTTTTTTTGAATCAAAGCCTGATTGTTGACCTCTAGGGATGCCTCCCGGGAAGGCTCTCGGTTCTCACTCATATTTTCTCTTCTTGAATTTTTTTCAAACGATTCACTTCTTCCTTTAGAGCAGCCATTTTTTCTTCTCTCATCACAAATATATCATTCATCTCTTCCAGTTCTCGGGTGAAAACTTTCGATTGAATTTGAATTTCTTTTTCCTTGTGAATATCCATAACAACACCCAGGTATCCCTCCAATCTCCCATCTGATGTGATGTGCGGCACCGCTGATTCGGAAACCCAAATATATCCATTCGGCTGTTTTTGCATACGGTATTCCAGACGGAATGCTCGTTTCTTTGATTGCGCCTCCTCAATCAAGGCCTTACGCATACCTAAATCTTCAATAAAAACACCTTCTTTCCAATTCTTTTTTCCTACAACCTGAGAAAGAAATTTTTGCGCGCTCTTATTTGTGTATATATATTCTCCATCTGCATTCGTCATCCAAATCATCACTGGAGCCAAATTAGCGATGACATCAAAACGAGATTCACTTCGTATGGTACGCTCTGTCATAGTTCGAAACGCCATAAGCATCTCATTAATCCTCTTTCCAAGAGATGCGAACTCGTCCGATCCTTCTATGGTCACCCGAGCAGCTATACTGTCCGCATCAGCCACGCGCTTTACTTCTTTTTCCAAACGAAGTAATTTTCTCAATATCAACGATTCCGTTAAAAGAAAAACAATGATGACAAATATGACCGACAAAAATATCCCTATTTTTCCAAACAAAATCAAAGTGCTGAGACCGCGCTTCACAATATGACCATCGTAATGCAAAAGAGCAACCAATGTGGACTCTTCGAAAATGTCCGGAAAATATCTTGCAATAAACACCTTTTGTTGTGTATCGATGAAGAGTACCGCCGCTTGCTCACGGGAAAGTCCTTTCAGTAAGTTATCTTCCTCTGAGTTCATCCCCGAAACATGTCCGCTCGATTGCACCCGAAATTGAACGCGTGAAATCCTTCCAATTTCATCGAAATACTCCTGCTGGAGCCGTTGAACAAAGTAAAGCGTTCCTCGGGGCATCCCTGATCCATCGCTTTTTACAATTGGATGAGTTGCCAAGAGAAAGATATCACCATCAACAGAAATAAAACCGGAAAGAGGTTTTGTTTGATCCTGTAGGTGCGCTTCTTTTTGGAAATATTGGGAAAGCGCCGTTTCCGTTGTCTCTGTTTCATTGGTTGTTGTTATTTGCTTTTGAAAAAAAACTTGTCCATCATTATTAAAAAAAAGAACGAGTTGTATTCCAAGCGACCGAAGAGACTCATCATTCAGATTTGAATCAATATAAGATTGATCACGGCTCTCCATAAAATCATACGTATCATCCCACTGAGCCCAATCCACCAGCTTCACTGCAAAAAACTGCGTATCACGATTAAGAATACTCAGGGATGTTTCTATTTGAGAGGCAGCATCATCGCGCTGCGCAGCATCAAACTCGCGCTTGAGTTTCGTATAAATAATCCCAAAAAAACCCGAAAGGAGCACCACAATAGCAGTGCTCACAATCAAAAATACTTTCGCGCGTAACTTCATATCATCTTATTTTGCTCCTCTTCTTACAAAAACCACCCTCATTTCTTTGGTATTTATTTTCCAAGAATAATGACTATCGGGGCTCCCGTGGTTTCTTTGTCACTCTCATTCGCCTTCTGGCTTACTGCTTTCGGATATTGTTTCAGTAATATTTTTTTGACTTCACTGGCAACGCTCTCCTTTTGAGAAGCAAAGTAGAGCGTTGTTCCTGTATAATTCTTCTCTGTATTTCCAAAAGATGCCTTGTTATATCCTTCTTTTTTCAGTAAAGTGGCTACCTCCCCAGCACTTCCCTTCGCTCCACCACCGTTCAAAACAAGAATTGACTCTTGAGTAATGTCCAAAACAACCTCGGTTGGTGTTTCTTTTTTTGGCTCCGGAAGAGGCTCTTCTATTACTACCGATTCCTTATCTGACTCAAATACTTCTTGATCAAGACTGCTAATGGAAGTTTTTTCTTGCTGGAGAGGAAGATATACTCGACTATAACCCCACCAACCAATTGACCCAAAAAGAACACAAATTGCTCCGCCAAAAACAATCAAAATAGAGGTGCCATACCAGCTCTCTTTTGAGGTTTTTTTGGCAGATGCTCTCTGAGACAACACTTCCTCTGCTCTAGTTTCCGACAAGGACTCTTTTTCTTCCATAAAATATTTTCTTTTTTGTTTGCACAACACTTTCTTCTTTTAGTATATCATGCTGTCACCAAAAAAGAACGGCACATAAAACGCCATTCTTTTCTTTGTCCAACAAAATTCTTCTTACCGGATAGCTGAGGCAACAGCCTTGGCAACACGAGGGTCAAAAGTACTTGGAATAATTTGTTTGGCTGTAGGCCGGCTTACCAATGCGGCGAGCTTTTTGGCGGCAGCAAGCAACATATTATCAGTGATATCTCGTACACCATGATCAAGTGCCCCGCGAAATATTCCCGGAAACCCGAGTGAGTTATTGATTTGATTCTCAAAATCAGAACGTCCTGTCGCAATGACGGCGGCCCCTCCGGCTTTTGCTTCCTCTGGCATGATTTCTGGTATTGGATTCGCAAGAGAAAAAACAATAGGAGATTGACTCATACGGGCGATATCGTCTTTCTTTACCGTACCTCCCCGAGAAACACCAATGAAAACATCTGAACTCACAAATGCGTCCTGAAGCGTCCCTGATCGATTTTCTTTATTGGTTAGTTTCACCATTTCAAGCTTATGTCTGTCAAGGTCTAACCGTATCGGAGAAAGAATGCCCTTACTATCGACCATCAATATATCGCCCACACCAAAAAGGAGAAGGAGTTTTGCAATAGCCTGTCCAGCTGCTCCGGCACCTGCTATGACAATGCGTATCTGATGAGGATGCTTTTTCACCACCTTGAGCGCATTAATCAAGCCAGCCACAACCACGAGCGCGGTCCCATGCTGATCATCATGCATCACCGGAATATCAAGCTCTGCCTTTAATCGAGACTCAATTTCAAAACAACGCGGTGCCGCAATATCTTCCAGATTAATCCCTCCAAAACCTGGGGCGATATTTTTGACCGTCGCAATAATAGCCTCGGTATCCTGTGTTGCCAAAACAAGAGGAAAGGCGTCTACGCCTCCAAGTGCCTTGAAAAGCATCGCTTTGCCTTCCATTACTGGTAACGCAGCCTCTGGTCCTATATTTCCAAGTCCGAGTACTGCCGAACCATCCGACACCACTGCGACCATGTTAGACTTCATAGTATATTCGCGTGTCTTCTCTTTATTCTTCGCTAAAAAAGAAGAGACTGCTCCTACACCCGGTGTATAATACACGCTCAAATCAACTTTGTTCGACACCTTAGCCTTTGGAACGACACTGATTTTCCCTCTCAAAGCCTTGTGGATCCGAAGAGCCTGAGGTGCGATATCTTCAACTGCTTTCCATTTCTTCTTTGCTGGAAGCACTGTGTTTTTCCTTTTTTTTTGCTGATTTTTTTTGTCCTTTACTGCTGCTTTTTGAATAGTCATGATCTTATTTCTTCTTATCTAATTTCTTTTCAAGCTCTTCTATTCCCAATATTCGTACCCCATAGTACACCACCGCTGCAATCACGACAAAGTCGATCAGTACGGCCACAAAATCTCCCCACAGTATCGATGCTGAACCAATCTCAATTTTTGCCTCCTTTAATCCATCGGTGATGCCAAGAACAATGCTTAACATCGGATTGACAATATCCGTCACCAAAGCTGCCACTACTCGCGAAACGGCTCCCCCGAGGAGAAAACCTACTGCCAAACCAATTACTCCCTGTTTCCGAATAAAATCCATGAATCCTTTCATACACGCTCTCTTTCTTTAGTCTTTTACCGCTCCAGTATACACCTTTCCCTCTTGAGAGGGGAAATATAAATCGCATTACCACATTTCATGAGAATGAACACACGAAAAAAAGCCCCCCCCGTACTTACGAATAAAAAAACGCCCGCTTACACAAGCGGACGTTTTTCAAAAAGAACCCCCTCATGGCATTTCAGTGATACTCACCGTGCGCATCTCGATAGGAGTCACTGGTTTAGAGCCTTCACCGCCAGGTTGTGTTGGGGCCTCAGCAATTTTGTCTACGACTTCCATTCCTTTCGTTACCTCTCCAAAAATTACATAGTTCTTTGGGAGCGCCGCATCCGCATGCATGATAAAAAATTGACTCCCATTCGTATTCAGACCAGAATTTGCCATCGCCACAATGCCCCTCTTGTATTCACCCGTAAACGGCTCGTCATTAAACTTATATCCAGGCCCACCCATACCCGTACCTGTCGGATCGCCACCCTGGATCATAAATCCCTTAATCGTTCGATGAAAAATCACATTGTCATAAAACTTCTCTTGGGCTAGAAAAACAAAATTATTGACTGTCACAGGCATCTCTTTGGCATATAGCTTGATTTCAATATCTCCCAAAGCCGTCTTTAGGGTAGCTGTATACTGCTTTGTGCCATCAATTTGTAGGGCTGGTGCTGCTGTATAAGACTTCTTGCTTGTATTCATAGGAGTTTCTATTGTTTGATTAGTCTGTGATTGAAGCGGCTTCTTCTGCTCTGTTGATTGCCGCTTCTCCTGTTTCATGCCCTCTTCCAAATCCCGAGATCGGCTCCCAAATTGCACGGCTTGCGAAGGATCCTTCTCGGCATTCTCCTGTTTTACTGAAGGAGTCTCGAAAGTACACCCTGCCAAAAGCACGCATCCGCACAACATTCCGAATTTCAATTTCATACGTATTCCCAATACAAATAAGCACAACTTTTTTAGTATATCAGATTTCTCTCTTTTGTCTGTATCCAAATCTCTTCAAGAAATCCACAAAAAAGAGCTTCTCAGAGAAAAGAGAATGCATTCCTTTTACAGACTCTTTCTCTGCCATCTTGACCAAAGCATTTTTTTTTGCTATACTGAAGTTGTTGAGATGCGAAAGCGCGGGTGACTCACCCCCGCTTTTTCTTTTTCCCAACAAAAGTAATCAGTAATAAAAATACTATGACGGAAATCCGCATAGAAGCCTCCAGCGAGGATACTCCCGCCGGAGAAAGTTGTACTCATTGTGCGCAACGCGCACAGGAAGAAGCAGAGAGTCATGAGACTTCCTTTGCCTTCCTCTTAGCACTGATGCCCTTGGTCGTGCTCACCTTTTTCGGTCAGGTTGGGTTGCTGTAAAAAAATCAGCCCGACTCAAAGACCAAACAAAAACAAAAGCCACGCTTCATCGCCTCTGGCTTTTCTTTTTTTCCAATTTATTTTAGATTATTTTAGACAGATTTCTTCGCTCTTCTCATATTCAATCGCTCAGAGCTTTCCAAATACCGAATGTTTCCTCGTTTTGAAGATAAATATTTTTCACTCCTTCCCCAAAAGCGAAAAAGCGACTCCTCTTTGATGCCGCTTTTTGCTTTTGCAAGAGAGCTTTCTATTTATGAACGACCCTCTTTCTTTATTTTTCGATAATAATACTCAACATCTTGAATCCATTTCTCCACACTAGCGCCTCCGTGTCCATCACAGTTCCAACCGCATTTCCATACCACCATTTCACGCGGTGTCTCAAGTTTATGTTCCAATACCAATGTATCAATACGCTTCCCAACGGTCCGTATTGCTTCTTTAGGAGTATGAAAACAGGTGTATCCGTCCCAAGTCAGATTTTCACCCTTCCCTCGATACCCCCAATAATTGTAACAATCTTTTCCTTCTTTCTGAGGCACTCGCTTCCCCCAATTACTCTCTTTTTTCGCAATCCCGACGAGAAAGGCTGCTGTATCCTCATTTTGCTCTGAAATATACGAGGCCATATGTTCAAGTGGAAATCCCTTTGCAAGATTTTTGACACGTCGTTCCAATAAAATATCCCCTCCTTTGGCAACATGTGACTGCTCACGTATCATAGACTCTTTGACAATCAATTGTGCATTAGCGATCAAAAGCCATGCCATCCCAAGACCAACAGAAACAACTACCGAAAAGAAAAAATCCGTGGAAATGAGCGTATGTTCGCTTAACAAAAGATTTTTCGTTTTTAGTCTGTTATTTTTTAATTTTTTCATGTTTGTGTCTTACCGGCAGGAACAAAAGAAAAAGCGGGAACCCTCTCTATCGGGTCACCCGCTTTCTTATTGATACTTCTATTATAGCAGATTCTCAGCCAAAAAGCAATACTTTATGCCTGAAATACTCTTTTCTTATGAAGATACTTCTGACGCAAAGTTTCTGGAAATCTTTCTATAGCATAACGCAACATCGTCCGCGGCATTTCCCCAGCAAAGCGATCCAAAAAATCAATCAACGCTCCTTCGCCACAACGTTTACCTACCTCACGCAACATCCACCCAACTGCTTTGTGAATCAAATCGTGCGAGTCATGAATGAGTATTTCGGCTATTTCAAAGCATTCCTGGTGTTTACCTTTTTTAATCCAGGAAAAAGTCGAAACAATGGCAATGCGTCGTTCCCATAAAGATGCTGAGCGTGCCAATCGGCGAAGCGTGTTTCCTGCTCTTCCTTGCTGAAAGAGATACGCTCCGACAATATTTGGAGCAGTCACATCAACCAAGTCCCAATTATTGATATAGGTCGTATGAGCAAGATAAAAATCAAATATTTCCTTCTGTTGAGCCTTATCTGAAAAAGGGAATCGATAGGTCAAGATGAGCAACCCGGTCAATCGATATTCATGAATTTGGCTTATCAACAGCTTTTCCACTTCTCGAAAGGATATATGCTGATATTTTTTGGCTATAACACGCTGTTTTGGCACCGTCACCCCAAGAAACCGATCTCCTTCGCCGTATTCTCCTGGTCCTGTTTTAAAGAAGCGAGACAAAATGACTGATTTCCCCTTATCTGAAGCTTGATTGAGCTCTTTTATGATGAGTGTGGCTGTCATACAATGAGAGAAATAAATGCTTATATAAGCCAGTATAACATACTATGGCTTTATTGTACCATTTCTTCTTCTCTGGACTCCAACTGGCCACTTTTTCCTTGATTTTACTATTGACTTTTGAATATATTTTTGCTATAATAAAAAGTTGCAAATTGAAACGGTGAAAGGAATATTCCAGACACCACCAACCAAGTCCGCGCGATAAGCAACACCCGCGCATTGAAAACTGAAAAGGAGAACATGATGTTTGATTGGATTAGCAAAGCATTTGGTGCCGGTAAGGCACTCGAGTTTGCGGGCAGCCTCTTGAAAGACGGCGCTCAACAACAAGTCACGGGGTGGCTTGGCTTCTCACTCGATGATGAAGCCATCATGATGACACTCATGAATGTTCTCGATGGAGAGACACATGACGCTGTCGAGGCGTTCCTGATGCATATCGGCGGCCAGAAGAATCGGCTGCGGCAGGTACTGGGGAAAATGCAGTTACCGGTCCCCGGCAGTAAAAAAGGGATGGTCCCCGTACTTGATCCTTCTGGGCAGCCCCTGATGCAACAAGGGCAGTATGTTCTGGAGGAAAAAGTGACGGTTGATTCATCGGTAACATATACCGACAAGGATCCGCGCGTACAATTCCTCAACAAGCTTGGTGCTTGCATCCTGAAAAAAGGAACTCGCTCTAACGGCTTCAAAAAGGGATTCAAGGACGGGGAAAACATGCTCCTGGTTTCGGGAGCTATACTTGAAAAATCTCGGTGGGAGCAAGCCAAGACGGTCCTTCGTGAGCTGAGCGCAAGCGGCAAGAGAGGTTTCTCTGACGCGCAACAAGCTATACTCAAATCCTTAGGGGTTAGGGACTACGCCGGCTTTCTCAGGAAATTTGATGCGGTGGTTTCCGAATGGGAGCGCGATCTGAAGCACAAGCGGAGGCTTGGGTTCTTGGGATGGTTCCCGACCGACAAGCCGGCCACGATGATTGCCTACACAGTCATTATCGCAGCCATCATCTACATGGCTGTGACAATCTACACACTGCCCCGGCTCTAGGGGAGAAAGGAAACATCATGTTAGATATAATCTATCGAGGGCTGCGTGCGCGGTTCCTCGCTGGGCTGATTGACGTCAACGGTTTCTACCGCGGACTCTACGCCCGAGTGGTTGGAATTCTTCTTCTCGTCGGCCTCGGTGCGTTGTTTCTCAATGCAACCGGTCGGCAAGGGGTGAATATCCTGCTGATCCTACCAAACGTGCTCGTGATTGCGTACTTCGGCTTCCAGCCGTTGTATCTGAGCATCATCGCTGTCACGACAAAAGCATTTGGATCCCCAATAGAAAAAGGGATCAAGGGATGGGAGAAGTTCTGTGTTCACATAGCGCTCTTTTCCTCCCTCTACCTCCTCACACTCGGTCTTGTGCCGATCCGTGAGAACGTTGGGGCTGCGTTCTTGATCATCGGGGCGCTGGTCGTCCTCGGACTTTTAGTGTGGGCGTTCAAGAAAAACGCCAAGTGGTATGAAGCATATGCCACATATCTGGCTGGTATCGGCATTATCATCGGGATACTGAGCCTGATGTCTCCAGCGCAGAAAATTAACGTCTTCGGGTTTGACCCTCTTGGGTCTTTCTCGGTGACTCCGCAACAAGAACTCGCCCAGAGAATACTGGACGAAGATCGAGAAAGGAGAAACAAGGCAGAAGCTAGAAACCTTGCATCAAAACGAGGAACTCCCCTCACTGCCAATGAACGGGCAGAGATTCGAGCAATCGCCAACGGCAAAGGGCCGATGGCTCAACAAGGGAAAGCCGCTCTTGTGGGAGAAGTGGCAAACTATATACTCACTTCACTCACCAAACCAGAATCCCTCTGCGGATTCGAGCCAGGGAAGTCCTACCTGTTCACGATCACGGACGGAGAAACGATCCAAGTCCGGCATCGGATTGGTCGCTCACTCACCGAGACCAATCTCAACGGAAGAACTATTGATACGAATGGTGAATCACTTCCGTTCGCAGATATGGCAAAAGGGTGGGCGTTGGCACTCAACGGTTCGTTGCCTGGGAATAAAACCTCGGCAGATGAGAACGGTTGTTTCCAAGTCGGGCTCAACCTGACCCCCAGTATCGCAAGGGCCTACGAAATCGATGGAGGGAAACACCCCGTCAAAATCAGGCTCCACTCTGGCTTCCTGAGTGCTCTTCGCACCTGGTAGCAAGCAAGCGATTTAAAAGGCGGCGACACGTAACACGTGAAGCCGCTTTCTTTTTTTAAGATAGATATTTTTTGAATACTACAGAAAAAACCTCGTAACCTGTCGAATCAAAATCAATGCAGCGAGTGCAAGAGTGATACCGATAATAGCTGAGGTTGCCATTTTCTTGGCTGATTTTGCTTTGTCATCTGCTCCAGCAGAACCC
>JAGOSP010000024.1 GCA_018062205.1 Candidatus Moraniibacteriota bacterium
CCGGCCGCGCCTATCTCTTCTACAATGATGGCAGTATCCCCACCACTGCTGCTACCGCTGATGTGATCATTACCGGTGAAACCACCAACAATTATTTTGGTATTTCTCTCACCTCTGGTGACTTCAACGCCGATGGCAAAATTGATTTGGCTGTCGGAGCTTATGGCTATTCCACCAACACCGGCCGTGCCTATCTCTTCTACAATGATGGCTCCATCCCCACCACTGCCGCCACCGCTGATGTGATGGTTACCGGTGAAACAACAAATAACTATTTTGGTATTTCTCTCACCTCTGGCGACTTCAATGCCGATGGCACAACTGACCTCGCTGTCGGAGCCTACTTGTATTCTTCTTCTGCTGGCCGTACCTATATCTTCTACAACGACGGCTCCATCCTCACCACCGCTGCCACTGCGGATGTGATCATCACCGGTGAAACAACGAGCAACTTTTTCGGCTTTTCCCTCACTTCTGGTGACTTCAACGCCGATGGCAAAACCGACCTCGCTGTTGGTGCTTGGGGATATTCTTCTTCAACCGGCCGCGCCTACATCTTCATCACCGAAGCGAAAGCGGAAGAAAGTGTACAGCAAATGAAATCCAAAGGTACCTTTAAAGCAAAAGGAGATTTTCGTGTGAAGTAAGGAGAAGAACAGATTTGCGATTGTGTGGATACGAGTATTGCGAAAAATTCAGGGTAAGCTTCTAAAATTGAGGAGGAGCTGGTCCGACATGCTTTTCTAAGCCTTTTTTTGAGTATAAAAAAAACAGTTGTTTTGTGCTTTGCTTTGAAAATGTGCCTATGGTACAATTTCAGAGAAAATTCGGCAGATGTTCCAAAGTTTGAGTAATTCATGTGTAAGAAATATCACCGTATGCTATCCGAAAAGCCGTCATTTTTTAAAGGAGGGGGAGCACATAATTTTTCTGGGACATCGACGCCCGCTGTTTCGAATGGAGCACGACAGGTATCGCCATCGGATATGCCGATTCGTGAAGCAGCAGTCTCTTCGAAGAGTGCCAAGGGAGCTGGTTTTTTTGACGTACTGATCTCATTCTCTCTGTTTGCGATTTTCTTTGGGTTGCCAATTTTCTTTACCGGGCTTACTTTTCAAGGAGTTGCTTTTGAAAAGCAGATGTATTTTTATTTCTGGTTATTGATTGGTATCGTTGCCTGGGCTTCTAAGGGTATCGTCACGGGGGAGATGCATATCAGGAGAACAGCACTGGATATCTTTATTCTCCTCTTTTTGGTGGTGTACGGAGTTTCCGCGCTTTTATCTGTTGATCGTTGGCATAGTTTTTGGGGATTTTTCGGAGATCCTTCTCGCGGAATGATATCGTTGATTTCGCTTACACTTGCGTACTATTTCATCATGAGTCACTTCACGATGAAGCGGTTCTTCCTTATGTTTGGAGGATTTCTTGCTGCTGGATTTTTGGTAGTAGCGTGGAGTATACTCGGAGTTTCTGGTGTGAGCTTTCTTCCAACTGCGATGCAAGCATACGCACCGCTTTCCCTGATTGGGACTGTTTCGACATTGGGTATTTTTATTTCGATACTTATCCCACTGTTTATTACGGCGTTGTATTTGGTCTGGAAGAGTACAGTAATAAAGGCTAGTTTGCGCTATATTCTCCTTGGTTTTATGGGTCTTGGATTGGTAGGGACGCTGTATCTCATATTGGCTTTGTATCCATTTCTCTTGAATACTGATCCAGCAAAGGGATCTCTCGCATGGATGGTACCCCTCGGAGGAATATCTTTTTTTCTGGTGTATATTCTGGCACAGATTGTTCGCCCGCCAGAACAGCTCACTTGGGTACCGATGTTTGTTTTCGTAGCCATATTGGCCTTCCTTATGATTGGAAGCAACTCTCTTCTGCGTGCGACTCTTCCGGTTGAGGTGTCACCGAATCAGCGGTTTTCTTTCCAAGTTGCCGGAGAATCTCTGAAAGAAAATTTTTTCTTGGGTGTTGGTCCTGCTAATTACGGGTATGCTTTTTCTCAGTACCGTTCAAATGAATATAATGAGGGTCCTTTGTATTCAATCCGTTTCTATCAGGGAACAGGAGTCTTCTTCGAATCATTGACCACGATCGGTCTTATCGGGACAGCTCTTTTCTTGATTATGTGGCTTTCGTATCTCAGTATGGGGATGTATCTCCTTTCGAGTGATAAGGAGAAGAATAAGTATCTTTCGCTGGGACTGTGGACAGGAAGCGTCATGTTCTTCATTGCGGGTTTCACTTCGCCACTGAACGGCACGCTTATTTTGATTGGAACGCTTATATCTACACTTGCATTGGCACTTCTTTTGAAGGAGAGCCATTCTGAGGAGCGATATTATAGTTTGTCATTCAAGGCGTCACCAAAATATGCTTTGGCATTAGCCTTTATTTTCATGTTGGTGAGTGCGGGCGTCGCATTCCTCTTCGTCTTTATTGGAAAGGTGTACTTGGCTGATATCGCAGTTGGAACAGCTGCTCGTATGTCAGCACAGGCTCCGCAGAAAGAGTCAGTCTCGCTCATTCAGGGGGCAATCGCAAAATATCCTCAGGAAGGACGATACTATACTCGTTTGGGTCAGGAACAACTGAGTCTTCTCCTTGATGTTGAAGTGAGAAAATCTCAAGATGATCAGAATAGAGATATCAACTCAGCTCTGTACCAGCAAGCGGTGAACAGTATCAGGGAGGCCACTCGTCGGATGCCAAATGACGTGCTTTCTATTGAAACTCTTGGACTCGCCAAAGAAAATGGTGTTCCGTATGTAACAGATGACGAAGCAGCCATATTGCTTTCAGACGGATTTGACGCTTACAAGCGTGCCTCTGAATTAGAGCCAACCAATCCATTGTTAATTATCAAGCAAGGTCAAATGAAGCGTCTTTTGGCTGATGCGAAAGATCCGAAGGCTGATGCTGCGGAACAAAATACTTTGTATGAAGAGGCAAGAGAACTCTTCGCTAAAGCAGTAGAAAAGAAGCCAAACTTAGCAGCAGCCCATTATAATCTTGCTTTGACCAATGCCCGTCTGAAGAATATAGATGGAGCCATCAAAGATATTACTACGGCACTGCAGTACGATCGGAACAATGCCAATTTCAAGTACAATCTAGGCATTTTCTATCAAGTGCGTGACAAGGGGGACGATAAGGAGCTTGCCGAAACAAATTTCAAAGATATTTTGAAGGCGAATGAAAAGTTAATCGATGTTCGCTTGTCGCTTGGATTGCTGTATGAATCTTGGGATAAGCGTGACCAGGCGCTCGAGCAGTATCGAAAAATCCTTGACTTCCTTCCAGATGATGGGAACGAGATGATACAATCGACGCGCAAACAGGTTGAAAAGTTGATGAGTACGCTCCAGAGTGGCAAGAGCAATATCGCAGCTGATAGCTCTGCTGCGGAGATCGTGCAGCCGTCAACGCTTTCGCCAACACTCCCAACTTCGACTGAGCCAAACGCTTCACCGCTTACTAGGCCAACCCCATAGAGCCGAGGAAGTAAAAAAAGACTCCCTCTCGTGCGAGAAGGAGTCTTTTTGGTAAGAGGGCGTATCCTGAGAGTATTTTTCGGTTTGGAGATTTTTTTGGATTTTGAATAAATGAGTTTCTGGTTAGAATAAAAGACAGGAAATCGTATTTTTCCAAGAGATACAGAATTGAGTACTTTTTTCGGTATTTTTGATGTGTTTTTTCCTGAAAATGAGTCGTATCTCTAGCTGTTGCTTTTCGGTAACTTCTGCGGTTCTTGACAGGATTCATTTGATTGTCTATGATGAATCTTGCTGCCACGAAAAGGGCTTTTTTGTTTCTCAAATCGGAAGATATAATCGGGTAGCGGTTGGAGTAAAATGACTTGTGCTGAAATGCAGAGCGAACAGACGTTCCCATTTCCGCAGAAGCGCCTTGACAACTCATGTGTCTTTTTCAAGTGTCTCCTCCCGACAGGTATTGCGGAATCGGCGGTTGATGCTCTGAAATAGTCAATTATATTGCCAGCAACACGATGGCAATATAATCAGTGTATGTAAGGTCAAATGCAATGAAACGAACAACAGGTGGTGGAAAAGCAAATATTTTCCACCGTTAACCGGTTGTCCGTGAGGGCCCGATTCGTCGGGGACTTGCGGACAATGGAAAAAAGAGAAGGTTACTAACGCATGGTGTGGATGCCTTGACTGAAGCAAGCGATGAAGGACGTAGGAGGCTGCGAAAAGCCTCGGGGAGCTGTCAACCAAGCTGTGATCC
>JAGOSP010000018.1 GCA_018062205.1 Candidatus Moraniibacteriota bacterium
CCAAACTGCAAAGATATGGTAACAGAAATTTCAGAAAGCGCAAGCTCCTCGATGAATCTTTATTCTCGGCAAATGACATTTGACAGAAACCACTCTTTGTACTAGAGTGAAAAGTCACTTTTTGCTTTTGACACGCTCTCAATAAGAAAACGTGTTGATTCGAAAGAGACGGTTTCTCCTCTTTAACAATCTTCATTCCCCTTACGCAAAACCCCTAGGAGGCTGTCATGTCTGAGTCTAAAAAGCAAGAAACTTCTCCCTATGTCGGTACCAGAATAGAGGGAGTTGTCGAACAAATTGGTGAAGACTTCTGTATCGATGAAGAATCGATCACTCTGTTTACCGGAGAATCCATTCGTGTGGATGCCCCAATTTTTGTCACGAGGAGTAGTGCTTTTCCCCATCTTTCAGTTGGAGATAGACTTTCGTTCATCCTAAAAGATCGGTGTCCGGCTTATAACGATGAAACTACCCTGAAATATTTCGCGATTTACGCTGAATTGATCAGGGAAGATACGCCGAACTACGGGGGAATCGAAATCACGTTCCCCGAGACAAATATCGACAATCCGACAGTACCAATCCAGTGGCGTCTCCAGCTATCGGCGATTACATCCATGCGTGAAAATCCTGCTGCTCATTGGGCACTGATCATTATCGCGCAAGAAGAAACGCAGGAGCACTACGCGCACTCTATGATCCATGGTATACAAGCAATCCTCAGCGGGTGTGGGTACCTGACTTTTCATACCCACGGAACACATCAGCTCGTCGCATATCTGGTTCATGCATGCGACCCTCGGCTTCAGAAAGAACTCCAGCTAAGAGCATCTCACCAACAATCATGGCGGGTGTGGGAGAACAACGCCGCCAACTCAAACGATCCATTCCGTGTGAACACTTCGCATCGCATCATCACGTACACGCATCTCACTGTAGAGATACCTGATGGTATTTTCGCGAAACCCTTGCCGAAATGGCTTCGGGCATGGCTCGGGTATTTTGGGGTTTACAGACAGGAAGACGAATGTGTGGGGCGCACCCAGATTCTCCTTTCTTTTTTTCTGGGTATCCCGGCCTTCATTCTCTGGGAGGGTCTCAAGCGCTGCTACCTCTTCTTACTCGGACTCATTGGACACTTTCTAATTGGTGGTGGCGATCCACGCCCCCTTCTGAGGGAAACATTCTCGAAACATCTCTCAGCCTACATGTCGGGATTCTGGTGCACATGGCAGTACGAAAAACTCGGCTATTGGGGGCAGCGGTGGTGGCTGCATCCACTGTCGTGTACGGCTTTCGCCGCATTTGCTTGGATGATCCCCAGTTTCCCAGCGCATATCACCCTTTCTCTCTCTGCGACCTGTCTTCTCATCGCATTCGGAATCAAGGCGTACCTCGTCTTGATTCATCGACAGAAGCACATCCCTGAAGCAAAAAAGCTAGTAGCGAGCCAGGAAGTCAGCAAACGAGTGGTAGGGGCGCTCGAACAGTACGGGAAGACCTCTCCGGTCATCCCCGTCCCTCGGAAAGCTGTCCTCTACTGGGACGGGATCAAACGCTTGGTCTGTCGTCCCTACGCCCAGAAGTAAGGGGCGAAAAATAGTATAACCACCCTACTGGGAAATATTCCCGCCTTACCCCCGCTCGACCTCACTGGTCTACTGTAGCGGGGTTTTTTTTCTCTTACTTATTTTTCCACTCAAAGCTTCCAGGAGGTTCTTCTTGGCACGGTTCACTCGGCTTGCAACGGTATTCATGGGGGTACCAATAATTTCTGCGATTTCTCGATATGACTTGTCGAGATAATAACGGAGAGTGAGTACTTCTCGGTGTTCTTCAGGGAGACGACTTAGTGCCTCCCGAACATCATCACGGAGTTCACGACGAATCCAACGTTCTTCAAGTGTCTCTCTCGACTCAACAGACTGCTGTTCTCCGGTGGCTTCAACAATATCATCCCATGAAACAATAATAGGACGCCGGCTCCGCTTTCGAATCCAGTTAACCGCCTCATTGTGAGCAATGCGGTATACCCACGGTGAGAATATACGAGTGTCATCAAAATTCTTAAGATGCTGATATGCTTTCACAAACACATCTTGCAAAAGGTCTTCCGCTTCATCCCGATTACCAATGAGATGCGTGAGATATAAGGAAAGCTTGCGCTCATAGCGAGACACGATAAACTGAAAAGCAGCGATCTCTCCCTGCCTCACTCGTAGGATAATATCCTCGTCACTTTCAGCTTGACTGACTTTCTGTTGTTTTGTCTCGAGCATACGCTTTTCGGTAGTACGCCCAGTATACACCTCTCCGCAACACAAATCCTCCGAAAACCTCTTTGACATTGACGGAGAAGAAATGCTATACCAATGAACACAGTCATTTTAACAATCAAACCACAAGGAGAGAATCATGAGAAAAATCCTCAATACTGTCTGGTATCATATCCATGCTTCACTTGCTGGATCCGCGATTCGGCTCCACTGGTATCGTCTCTGGGTCCGCGAAAATGAATTCCATAGTTCCCTCGATACGGATTACGCGATGCTTTTACATCTCGATCGGCCGACAAAATACACCCGCTGGCTTTTCGGTGGCATCTCATCCAGAAAGGACTATATGAAAGACCTTGTCTGGCGAAGGGATATTGCACATTCCCGAGACATCCCAGGACCCAGCCTGTTCTACTCGCGATCCGATCTCTTCGTCTCCTTTCTGCGAGACCTGCGCACTGCCTGGCGATACTATCGAAAAGAAGCATCAAGAATGAGCAGCATTTCGGTACTCAAAAGCAACAGCACATTCTCCTAAGTCACCCCCCAACAGACATTCTGGTTCTAAACGTACGAACCACCACTTTTTACAGGGAACGAGAAAAACTCGACTCCCTGTTTTCTTTTTGTCTTGTCATTTTTGCTCACTCTCGCTAGAGTACGAGTACTATGTATATTCTCGCTCTCGAAACTTCCTGCGATGATACTGCTGCTGCCGTGGTCGAACAGACAGCCGAAGGCGTTTTTGTGCGTTCCAGCGTTGTTTCCTCGCAAATTGCTCTTCATGCTCCCTATGGCGGTGTCGTTCCTAATTTGGCTGCGCGAGAGCACGCCAAAAATATCGTTCCTGTCATCGAAGCCGCTCTTCGGTCAGCCTCCATTCATCACGCTAATCTCAACCTTATCGCGGTTACTCAGGGGCCAGGACTCATTCCTGCGCTCCTCGTTGGTACCACTGCGGCCAAAATGCTGTCCTTCCTTTGGCACAAACCCCTCATTGGCATTCATCATATCGAAGGGCATATCTACGCGAACTTCATTCGTCAAACTTTACCCTCCGTTGGTACCGAAAATCAGACACCTCTCTTTCCGCTACTTGCCCTCGTAGTCTCCGGTGGACACACGCAGCTCATGCTTATGCGTGATCACTTTCAGTATGAAATTCTCGGAGAAACCCAAGATGACGCAGTCGGCGAATGTTTCGATAAAACCGCGCGTCTTCTCGGGCTCCCCTATCCCGGTGGTCCTATTGTTGCCAAACGAGCCGATACCTTTCGACTCCAAACCGAGCAATCCGCCATTAAACACGCTTCACCACCTATCAAATTTCCCCGTCCAATGCTCCTGAGCGGTGATCTCCATTTTTCTTTCTCTGGTCTCAAAACTTCTGTTCTCTATTTTCTCAAAAAACACGAGGATGACCTTGCCAACGAGGACTTCATAAGTGAAGTCTGTCATGAATTTCAAGAAGCAGCTGTCGATGTCTTGGTCGGGAAAACAACACAAGCGCTCCGGGAATACCAGCCTCGTACGTTTGTGATTGCTGGCGGTGTTTCAGCCAACAAACAACTCCGCGAACGACTCCAAACCACTATTAACCAAGAATTTTCCGAAACCACCTTTCTTACTCCTGAATTCCAATATTCCCTCGACAATGCAGCTATGATTGGTGCGGCAGCCGCCTTTCGTTTCGCTGCTCTTTCGCCAGATGCACGGCATGCGTTAACTCAGTCCTGGCGCACTCTTGATCCCAATGCCAATCTCACTCTTTCTCACGTATAAATGAAGACGGTACTGAAAAATCTAAAAGTTTTCTTCGGCGTCTCTAAAAAAAGAATCCGCGGACGAGGTACTATGTACCTGCCGCGGATAGGCGCTACGAGTGCTAAAACCTGACTACTGGAATCTCCTTCCCCCAGGGCATCGTCAGCCAATCCAGTATTCCAGCCTGGCTCGGCTGAGGCGGTCGCCCCAATTGCGGAGCGAGTGACTGAACCGGCGTGCTGAGCACCGCCAGTGGTTCATTACTGCAGACATATTGAATATCCGAATTTCCGAATATCCTATCCTGGAGCACCTGGCATGATCGTCCATCACGAAAAGCCAAGACATCTCCCGCCTTGGCGGTCGCAAGTCTGAGCTCAATATCTGAGTCCGATTGCTCAACGGCCTCATCGACCTCGCTGAGTGGCATCCAATAACCTATCAGCGCCCAAAAAAATAACGGGCAAAAGATGATTATTATCGACCAAGTCATACTTGTTTTCTTCACTTTTTTTCTCCTCACGGGTATTATCCCAATTGTTAAGTTGCACAAAAAGAAATGTCTCTTGCCTATGCGGTCAACGGTCACCTCCAACGAAGAGAGTCGTCCGCATTTCCACAAACAAAAAAACATCACCATTTATTAT
Source organism: Candidatus Moraniibacteriota bacterium (assembly GCA_018062205.1). GTDB lineage: Bacteria > Patescibacteriota > Minisyncoccia > Moranbacterales > UBA1568 > JAGOSP01. Next base: position 4,688 of record JAGOSP010000018.1, read on the forward strand.
GCACCATATACAGAAACAAGTCAATTGCATGAAACTTTTTGCTTGAAAAAGAAGGCTTCTTTGTGCTAAAGTGGTTGTGTACTATGCCAGAAACTGAAATTCCAAAAATCTACGCGCCCCAAGACTGGGAAAACAAGCTCTATACTCAATGGGAAGAGAGCGGGTTTTTCAATCCGGATTCTTGCATAAAAACTGGCCTTACCGATGCGACCAAACCAGCTTTTTCTCTCGTTCTCCCTCCGCCCAATGTCACTGGCACCCTCCATGCTGGGCATGCCGCTATGCTCGCCATCGAAGATGCAATCATTCGTTATCATCGCATGCGAGGTGACCGAACACTCTGGCTCCCAGGAACCGATCATGCCGCTATCGCTACCCAAAGTAAGGTCGAAAAAATCATTTTCCAAGAAGAACAGAAAACTCGTTCTGATCTTGGCCGCGAGGAATTTCTCAAACGCGTTGAGGCATTCGCAAAAGAAAGTCACGACACCATTGTCAATCAGTGTAAAAAAATGGGCTCCTCGCTCGACTGGTCACGCGAGGCCTACACGCTTGATGCAAAGCGAAATCTCGCTGTTCGTACTGCCTTCAAACGCATGTACGACGATGGTCTGATTTATCGTGGCTACCGAATCGTTAACTGGGATCCCAAAGGTCAAACGACTATTTCGGACGATGAAATCGTCTACCGCGAAGAACCTACTACTCTGTTTTATTTTCAATACGGTCCCTTTGTCATCAGTACCGCACGACCCGAAACCAAATTTGGTGACAAATATGTGGTCATGCACCCCGATGATGAACGCTATACGAAATGGCAACACGGACAAAAGTTCGAGGCCGAATGGATCAATGGATCCATCACCGCCACGGTTATCAAAGATACTTCCATAGACATGGCATTCGGCACCGGTGTTATGACGATTACCCCCTGGCATAGTGTGGTCGACTTTGAGATTGCCCTCCGCCATGATCTCGACAAAGAACAAATTATTGATGAGCAAGGCCGACTCCTTCCTATTGCTGCTGAATTTGCTGGCATGGATATCGCGAAAGCTCGCCCGCTGATTGTCGAGAAGCTCCACGCTAAAAATCTCATCATCAAAGAAGAAAAATACACACATAATATCGCGACTGCCGAACGAACTGGCGGCATTGTCGAACCACAGATTAAACGCCAATGGTTCGTAGCTGTCAACAAAAAATTTGACCGTGATGGTCGAAGTATGACTCTCAAGCAACTCATGCAAGAATCCGTTACTTCTGGCCGTGTCGGCATACTTCCTACTCGTTTTTCCAAAACCTATTTCCACTGGATTGATAATCTCCGTGATTGGTGCATTAGCCGACAAATTTGGTTTGGCCACCGCATCCCGGTGTGGTATTGTCTCTCCTGTGGTAAAGAAAAAATCAGCGATCAAGTGAAATCACGTTGGTTTTTCGTACGGCATGGTGAAACAGATTGGAACAAACAAGAAATTAATGCTGGTATTACCGATATCCCTCTCAATGAAACCGGACGAGAGCAAGCTCGTCTCGCTGCAGATAAACTTCTCCGTGAGAATATCGATGTCATCTTCAGTTCACGCCTTTCTCGCGCCCATGAAACAGCACAAATCATTGGTGATAAGATCGGTATTTCAGAAATCATTCTCGACGATCGTCTACAAGAAAGGAATATGGGAGATGCTGAAGGGCTCTCTTATACTGCCGTCAAAAAACAGTTTCCCGATGTTCAAACCTATCACGGAAAACCAGCGAACAATGAAAGTTACGCGGAAGCCGAAGAACGAATCTGGACAGCTGTCTCTGAACACCTTGAAAAACATTCTCACAAAAACGTCTTGATTGCGAGTCATGGCGCAGTCCTTCGCGCGCTTTTGCGAAAAATTAAAAATATCGATCCGGAATCTATCATGCAAATTGAGAAAATTTCCAATGCGACTCCGTTTTCTCTGGATGTCCTCGATCCCTGCGAACAATGTGGACATCATTTTTTTGAACAGGACCCCGATACTCTCGATACCTGGTTTTCTTCGGGTCTCTGGACCTTCTCCACACTCGGTTGGCCGGATACGGAAAAAACTGCCAAAGCAGGCCTCCCTGGACCCGAAAATGACTTTGCGAATTATCATCCGACTACACTTCTTGAAACCGGCTATGACATTCTCTTTTTCTGGGTTGCTCGCATGATTTTGATGAGTGAATACTTGCTTAATACTCATCCCTTCAATACGGTCTATCTCCATGGTCTCGTCCGTGATGAACAGGGTCGCAAGATGTCTAAAAGTCTCGGCAATGTTATTGATCCACTCACGGTTTCCGAACAATACGGTGCCGATGCACTTCGCCTGGCACTCATCTCTGGTGCAACTCCTGGCAATGATGTCAAACTCTCTGACGAAAAAATTGTCGCCATGCGAAACTTCACCAACAAGCTCTGGAATCTTGCTCGCTATGTAGGCACCGTTACCAAATTCTCCGAAGCGACCCTTGAAGCCAAGTCGGATGCTGACCGATTTATACTCGCAAAACTTGAAACTATTACTGCAAGCGTCACCCGCCATCTCGATGAACAGCACTACGAACTTTCTCTTGCGACCGAAGAATTACGTGATTTTACTTGGGGCGATTTTGCTGATTGGTATGTGGAAGTACACAAGATTGAAAAAAATGATGCTCTTATTCGTTTTACCTTTGACACCATTCTCAGACTCTGGCACCCCTTCATGCCATTTGTTACTGAGGCTATACACCAAACTTTTCACTTTAATAAAAGTCAATTTCTCATGGTCACACCTTGGCCAGTTTTTGAGAGCACACACAAAACTCTTGCCGATCAAAATCGCTTTGAACTCATCAAAGAACTCATTGTTGCCATCCGAAACACTCGCGCAAACTACCACATTGAACCAGCTAAAAAAATGTCTCTCAGTGCTTTTGGTGCCTCCGAACGAATGATCAGAGACAATGAGGCAATCTTTAAACGTCTCGCTCGCATAGAGACCATACACACGATTACCAAGGCAATCACCCCAAAAAACACCATCCCCGTCCAAGCTGGACCACTCCAGGTTTTCCTCCACCTTGATGGCATTGTTGATGTCGCGAAAGAAAAACAACGTCTCGAAACAGAACTTGCTGAAAAAACTCGCTACACAATATCACTCCAGAGCCGCCTTGATGATCCAAAATTTTCCTCGCGCGCACCCGAACATATTCTTACTCAAACCAAAACGCTCCTCGACGAAACGACTACAACCGCCAATCGTCTCAGGGAATCCCTCGCCAAATTCGATAAAAAACATTGAGGTTCATCTCGGGATTCGAGAGTATAAAAACCAAAAAAACATGCTTCTCTTTACCGCTCTTATTTACGGCATTCTCGCGGCCGGTGCTGCCTTTCTCCTAGAGAGCCTTTTTTTGACCGGCTTATCACTAAACATTCTCGTTCTTATCGCTGGTGCTATTCTTGAAGAAGGTGCGAAATTTATTTTTCTCTTTCAATGGCGAAAACGATTCCTCCCTTTGGTCCCCATATTGCTTCCTTATCAACTCTTCCTTTTCACTCTTTTTGGTGTTGGATTCGCCATGGTAGAAATATCACTAGCTGTCCCACCAAAAATCAGTATTCTCCTCTCGCTTACCAGTATCCATATTCTTACATCGCTTCTTCTTGGTTCTTTTCTTATTCTAAAAAAATCCTCTCCTATCATGCTTCCTCTTGGCTTTATACTAGCCATCTCCCTACACACTACTTACAATTTCATTGTTGCCTCCTTGCAGTAACCCGAAACGAGATTTATAATAGAAAAGTATAAAGTTACTCACGTATAATTATTTTTCTTGTATGTTAAAACAAAAACCATCTTTCTTTGAAAGATTAACTGGGGCTCAAAATATCAATCACGATAATCCCGAAGCATCTGTTCCTATTTTTACCCAAGACGAAGAAGAAAATATCACTATGAATGATACCAGTGAAAGCTTTCAGCCGGCGGCAGCTCCTCACTGGGCGCAGCCTTCATTTCAGCACACTGAGCATATCGCCGAACCAGAGATTGCCGATGGATCAGAAGGACAACTGACTATTGATGTCTACCAAACTGAAAATGATATTGTTATCAAGTCCACTATTGCTGGTGTTAAACCAGAAGACCTTGATGTCAGCATCAACAATGATATGGTAACCGTCAAAGGTGAGCGCCGAAATGAGGAAGTCGTTGAAGATGGAAGTTACTACTATCAAGAATGTTACTGGGGAGGATTTTCCCGATCCGTTCTTTTGCCAGTGGATGTGATTCCTGAAAAAGCCGATGCTTCTCTGAAAAATGGCATCCTCACTATCCGTCTTCCAAAAGCTGATACCACCAAAACAAAGAAGATACAGGTTCGCGGCTTCTAAGAAGCCCTCTTGGAAATAAAAGCTCAAATAAGCATTTATTCTTGGTTTAGTCCGGAATAGATTTATTTGGGCTTTTTTCTTCTCACAAATTTGAGTACAATGAGTAAATGCTTCCTTTTAGATTTTTCCAAAGAAAAAATTATTCTTCTTTTCCCTTGTCACGTATTGTCATACTAACTGGGATGGTTTGGTGTGCACTTCCGGCTCTCACTTCAGCACAATCACTTCCAAATACTTTCATTTTCAAAACGCAAACGAAGTCTGTCTCTTTGACTAGAGCAGACATGGATGCGTGGACCACTGTTGATACTTCTGAACGAATTGATAGATTTCTTCGTTCAGAAATCGAAGAAACAAATTGGTGTACTGGAAATCATTTAATCTCCTGTGATTTTTTTCTCTCTAGAAATTCGCGTCTTCACACGATTATCACACATCATACAACTATTCGAGAGGAATCCCTCAAAAATTCTGTCATGCAAACTGCGAAAGAACTCGATGAAAAACCACAAAATGCCATCCTCGCCATCAAGGATAACACCATGATTATTGAACAACCTGAACAATCAGGTTTTCAGGTTGACATCGAACAAACAGTCGAAGCAGTACGAACAATTCTCCTTACCTCTCACGATGAAACAGTAACTCTTGATGCCCCAGGAACACTCCTTGAGGCAACCACGAAGGGATCAGATATTGAGCGTCTCGGTATCAAAGACCTTATTGCCGAAGGAAGCACTAATTTTTCCGGATCACCAAAAAATCGTATTTTTAATATAAACCGTTCCCTACAACAGTTCCAGGGCGTTCTCATTGCACCCGGGGAAGAATTTTCATTCGTCAACTATCTCGGACCTGTCGACGAAGAAAGCGGTTATCTTCCAGAACTTGTTATTAAAAATAATCGGACTGAACCAGAATTTGGAGGTGGTATTTGTCAGGTCTCGAGCACCGTCTTCCGCACAGCTATCTTTGCTGGACTCAAAATCACCGCCAGACGCAACCACGCCTATCCAATAAGCTACTACCGTCCCTACGGTATGGACGCCACTATCTATATTCCAAATCCTGATCTAAGATTTATTAACAATACTCCTGGACATATTTTCCTTCAGTCTTCCATCTCAGGAACTAAGCTTACTTTCCAAATGTACGGAACCAGAGACGGACGACAAGTTGCTGTTGATGGTCCTCATATTCTCGAAAGCAATCCGGATGGCAGCATGCGCACAATTTTCACACAAGAAGTTAGTAATGCTGAGGGACAAAATTTCATCCGAGACAGCTTCCGGAGTAATTACAAATCCCCCTCTCTTTTTCCTCACCCAGGTGATGAAATTCTCAAAGTAAAACCTGCTGATTGGTCAAAGCGCCAATGGGAGGAATACGAGAAAACTCATGCGCGTTAAAGAGTGGAAAGATTGACGGTTTCTCTCTTTTTTGATACATTTTGAATGCACTTTGATGTGTATTGTTTGTTTTTGGGTGTATAGCTCAGTTGGTAGAGCAGTGGCCTCTTAAGCCAACGGTCGTAGGTCCGATCCCTACTACACCCACCATTAATAATTCAGCAACGAGTTCTTCGAGTCCTTGTAGCTCAATGGATAGAGCAGGGGTCTTCTAAGCCCTTGATGCAGGTTCGATTCCTGCCGAGGGCACAAAAAAAAACAAGAAGACTGCCTGGTTAAGAAGTGAATAAAGGGGTGACTATCGTTCAATGGTAGGACAATGGTTTGTGGTACCATGAATCAGGGTTCGATTCCCTGTAGCCACCCCTTTGGGCATTTCTTCTCTAAATTATCTCTTTTGAGAACTGAATTTTTGGTTTTTATAGATAGAACAAAACTATTTTTTTGGTATTCTTTTTTTCTCAAAAACAAACATCTGTGCTATTCTCAGCCTGCGAGGGATATTAAATAAGTAATGATACGTGTATGATGTGCCAAGAAAAAGGCTGTGTTGTAAAGCAATATGTTCCACGGGTACTACTCTCTCTTCTGTTTGTCATTGGCGGATTTGGGTTTCTTCTAAATTTTAAAAGCATGATTGATTATGTCGAAACTGGTCTCGGCAATATAGGTTTACCGATGTCAATTGCGACAGTTGCTCTTGTTATTGCGATTATACTCAAACTCGGTGGCGGCCTCATGCTCATGTTCAACTATCGAAGAAGTCAGGCAGCCTGGATGCTCATTGCTTTCACGGCACTCTCAACTATCATGTACCACACGAGTTGGAGCGGGGATGATAGCCAGATGCAAATGACTTCTTTCTTGAAAAATCTTGCCATTATTGGTGGTCTTATAATGTTTGCTCATTGCCCCTGCAAACAGTGCCTCCAGCGTTGCAAAAAAGATGGTGTAAGTGCCAAATCTTGCTGCAAGGAAGAAAGTAAGAAAACCACTGAATCTTGTTGTCAATCTGGATTGTGCAAAGAACCAAAACCATAGCCTCTCTGATTCACTCCAAGCAAAAACCTACAAACCGTCCATATTCTTTCATGGGCGGTTTTTGCTTCTCAAATCCTGTCTGCATACGCAGATTCAAATGAGTATCTGTTATTTTTCCCACAATACGCTACAATACCCCTATGGAAATCTGCACGAAATACCAAATAGCATCAAAGACACCTGGGTTCGGCCTCATTGGCATTCTTATCGTCGTCGCCCTGATACTTTTCTTTGCTTTCGGATATCAAAAACTTGGTTCTTCACAAGCACAAAATCAAGATGGGACCTCGGTCGGCACCTATCAACCAATTGGGACCGGTGATATGGGGGGACAGCTCGAAACAGGCTTTGAAGCAAAGGGAAAGGCGACAGATGCGGTTAAAAACGTTCAAGACCGAGCTGCCCGCAATATACAGGGCATTGAATAGACTTTGCGTAAGATTCTCTGCGTAATCTAAAATCACAAACAAAGAACATCCTCTCAAGAGGATGTTCTTTGTTTGTTCGATGTTTTAAACGCTACTCAGTAATCTCAAAAGTCAATATCACGCGAACCACCGAGTCTTTTGTTCCTGGTTCTATAGATGGAGACATCTCAGCCGAAGATTTTGAGGAATCCATCATGACACCCCCGCGATTTGCATACATCGGCTGATCATATCCTCCCTGATCTTCAGAAATCGACACTAGTCTTCCGACACTGAATCCGCCTGATCTTGCTATATCCTTTGCTTTTTTCCTCGCTTCCGCTATCGCTTCTACGCGAGCTATACCACGAGATTCTTGATCATCATCAACACTAAAGACAACGCTCGAAACAGTATTCGCTCCTTTATCAGTAACGCCCGAGAGCATATCTCCAAGCTTATCTGCATCGCGAACTTTAATAGTCAAATCTTGTGTTAATGTGTAGCCAGAGATTTTTGGTGCCGGGCATCTCCCTCCGCCATCGCACATTGAATAATCATACCTCGGACTGAGAGAATATTGTGTTGTCTGCAAATCCTTCTTATCGACACCCAGATCTTTCAGAAAAGCTTGTACTGCATTCATTTTTTCTGTGTTCATTTTTTGTACTTCCGGAACCTTCGTGCCTTCAGAAACAACACCTACAGAAAAAGTGGCGATATCTGGTACGAGTGCCATCTTTGCATCACCATCCACCATAAAAGAACGCGCCGGATAGGTCTGTTTGACTGAGCGTCCATATTGGTAGACATACCCTAATGCAGCAAAAGCAAACAGTAACCAAATAAACACCATGATTTTTTTCATCATTTCATCATTCATACAAAAAAAACAATAGTTACTTTTCCAGTATACACCCAAGCGTATCCATTGACGAAAACTTACTATCAGAGTAGCCTTGACTGAGAGTATACGTCCTCGTAGCTCAGCGGATTAGAGCACTTGGCTTCGAACCAAGGGGTCGCAGGTTCGAGCCCTGCCGAGGACACATTTAGACAGACTTTTATCTCGCACACAAAAAAAACTCCCCTCAATTAGAGACGATTTGGTCTGGGAGTTTTTTTGTGTGCCATTCTAATTCTTCTTCAATGATAGCAACCAGATTGAAACTCCCGCAAGAAAGAGGAAACAAAGCAATGACCACTCTGGTAATGCCAAGCCAAACAGCGTAAAATCTCGTATCGCACAATTACCCATTCCTCCAAGCGCTTTCAAAAAAGCGTCGCCAAAGGAGCCGAAAGAGACCACACACTTGGTTGGATCAAACCCAGCTGGCGGAAAATGCTGTATCCACACCTGCCGAAGAGCGATAGCGCCTCCAATGAGCGAAAAAAATAATATCAGAATTTCCGATATCCAAGGAACACAACGTTTACCCCAGCCAAGATACCCAATCAAGGCTGCTATTCCCACGAATCCAAAAAAGATTCTCTGGGCGATACAGAGTGGGCAAGGGATAAGCTTTACCATGTATTCAATCACAATCGCCCCAAGAAGGAGTCCTCCACAGAAAAGCATTATACCAAGGAAAATATTTTTTGTTGCGAGATATTGTTTCCAGAAAGTATTCATAGGTACGCTACTAATAAAAACTATTTAACTACTTTCTCAATCAGAATACCTCCCAGAAACGCTTACTCCCCACGATCCTATTCACATTCTCATTCTTCAGAAAGAACAATCCGCACTCTTCGTCCGAATTGACTTTGAATATCTGCCAAAGCATCTTTAATATCTTCGAATTGACTTTGTACTTGTGCACGTCCTTCAAGAAAGACTATTTTTCTCTCCACCAGAGCCTCCCGATGAGCCCCAACAGAAATCGTCACACAAAGCGCTCGCAAGTCTTTTCGATCCGCTGCTCTTAATTGGTACCACTGATCATTCATTGGAATCGGTTCAAATTCAACTAAGTCGGTTAAGATATTATTCATAGTTTGTTTATTTTCAAGTTGAGCAAATCCAAATGTTCCCTCAAGCTCGTTTATCCTCTTTATCAACCGAGCAAGAGCTCTGGGTTGATTTGTCGGAAAATTTTCGAAATACGCCCCAATCACCGTTGATTCCTCCAAACCAGAGTCTAAGAGTCGGTCCAATTCTTTTCGTTCACCAATATAAGCTAATGATCCTTTGTAAGCCTTTGTATCTGGATCACTTGTGTAGCCAGAGAGTTTCGAAGCTAACCACTCAGTAATCGCTTCATTTAGCCAGGTGTATCGATCAGTGGAACCAGCGATCTTCACTCCCGTCTTTTTCAAAAAAATAGATGTGTTTGTGGTATTCTCCTGAGTACTTATTTGCATCGTAATAGACTGTCCGGAAATGATATGCAGAAATTCGTGAAATAAAGCATTCCTTAAGTGGGAACGGGATGACTCCTGCACAAGCTCACTCAAAATTCCTATTTCCCTTGAAACAGGCTGGCAAGAAGCAAGCTCCCCTGATCGCATACTCTGTGTATTTCCCATCGTATCCCTCAAATACGTTGTCGCTGATTCTATACGAGAGAGTGATTGCAAAACTATTTCCGGCAGAAAACCGCTCGAAACTCCCTCCCGAAGAGCCGCTGCAAATTCCGTCTTTATTTCCCGCGCCGCCTCCTGTAAAAAATGTTCTTTTTTTTCCATGTTTACTGCATGTTGCCTAGCAACAGTACTGAGAAATTCAGTAGAAATGAGACCTTCTTTGATTTTTAAGCGCAAACTTGATACAGAAAAATCCGAAAGATCTTCCTGGAAATACGTTCGTAATTCAGCCTGTAATTCTGGAGTACCAAACATATTGTTCATTTCCTGCTGAACAAAAGCTTTTCTGTTTTCTCCTCCGTGAAATTCAAGCAATGACTGCAGACGAAAAAGTAAGATTTCAAAATCTTTCTGCAAAAATCGTGGATTCCCTTTTTCGTACTGCTCTAAAGCAGTAGATCCGAAGTGATACCTGGGCAGACTTTTCCCCTGAAGCGCTCGTTCGGATTGATATGCTCCGTCTGATTCTGGCACCTGTCGTCTCGTAAGAAATTTTGCCTCATTTCTCATACTGTCCAAAGTAATTTCTACTTAAACCTGTCGCCGCTCTACCCAACCGACTTTTTTATTCCGGCACAAAACTCCTGAGTGTTTTGCGTCTCTTGTATTATACACGCTGTTTTTTCCAGTATACCATTTCTCACTTTTCCAGGGGAAATAAAAGCCCCGGACCATACCACGTAGGTACAAATGCGGGGCCAAAAGAACTCGAGAACAAAGGTTTGTAAAGACCAGCGGTATAAAGGAAGTCCGGGATGCTAAACTGCGAAGTGCGGGGCCGGGCTATTGTTATCCCAGTGTCTATCGAGAGACCTCCAACCAATCACTAATGAACTATTTTTGTCCCTGTAGAGATACGGGACGTTCCGGCTGCCACGATGGCCATGCGCGAGGGATTTCCAGAGAATACACACCTGATCTCCGAAGAACTTTTCAAAAACAGCTAGCCCTTTCTTCTGGATCGCTTCGCCATCATGAAGCGATAAGCATCTGTTAAGCAGCCTCTGTTTTTTCAGATAGTCATAAAGCTCGTTACCCCCTATCGTAAAACGAGATCCATATAACTGCCTGGGATGAAACCGAAGACTAATGGCTTCCAAACCATAGACAATTGGGCCCGTATGTTCCAACTCCGGATGCAGCGCTTTCTGCCCCTGTGACAAGTATGTGCGTGTCACCAATCTGACAGAGCGGTTAACACAGATGCGGGTAGTGGATGACTCTTCAGGCAACAGAGTTACCAAGTGCACTCCATTTTGAGTCGTCTACGCAAAACATGCTTGCCAGAATTTACCATGATCATACATCGTCTCTCTCCTTTGTAGATGCTAGCGGGCTCTCGAGATATCGAGTGTGCCAGAGCAGAGAAAGGCCTTATTGAAGCCACTTTCTGCTCTGGAAAAACATCTGTGATTTTTAAGGTTCACTCGGTACAGAAAGGTATATATACCATACCTAATGTCTTCTTGTCTAATGTAAGAGAATAGATAATCAAAAAACCCTCAAAACGGGGTTTTTTGATTCTAAAGAAAGGAAAGTTGTTCACAATATTTTGCGGTTAGTCCTCAAAGACGGCGAATTCCCACCCCGACATGACGTCGAGGTCGACCGAATGATGTGATCCTTGTCCACGAATTGGACCAGAAATCACTCACCTAACTCCCTAGAAAGGAGGTGATTCATCCACAGCTTCCGCTACGGATGCCTTGTTACGACTTCACCCTTATTACCAACCCTACCGTCGTCCCCGATTTAACCCGGGGCCT
>JAGOSP010000019.1 GCA_018062205.1 Candidatus Moraniibacteriota bacterium
ACTCCTGAACCATTGGCAACGAGGAATTGAGCAGAGGTACCGGCGGCAGTCGCTTGGATGGCTCCCGTACCGTTTCCATAGAGCACTCCATTGGTGGTAAAGGTAGCGGCTCCGGTTCCCCCACGAGAAACGACTAACTGACCAGCCCAACCAAGAGTAAGAACATTTCCGGAAATAGATCCTGTCACATTTGCGTCATTCGCAATACTCGTTGGAACAGAAGAGGAGACAGCAAGGGTTACATTCCCTGAAGCATTTGTGATAACGACACCGCTTCCTGAAGTAAGAGTGGTCAAGGTATACCCGGTTCCGTTGCCAATTAAGAGAGTTCCATTCGCGGCTGACGACCCGCTTAACCCTGTCCCTCCTCGAGAAACATCAAGGTACTGTTCTGATCCCAAGGAGCTTGTCCCTCCCCAGTATGCAATATAACCAGGAGTACCTGTTCCGGTTAAACCAGCTGCGAAATTCGCACACTCCCATAAATTACTTGCATCATTCCAGGCGACACCTTGCCCATTGGCACACCCCTGAAGCAAAGCTAGCTGATCAGATCCTGCTCCAGCAAACTCCAATCCAGATGAAGATGAAGTTAATCCAGTTCCGTCCGTACCAGACAAAATATCAAGAGAAACAACAGGAGTTGCACTCTCTGATCCAGACCCCGATACCGAAATACCATTTCCACCGGAAAGCGTCGCGATATAATTTCCTACCGTATCTGCACCAAGATTAATAAGGTTCGTAAATGACTGTGTTGGTGCAAATACAATGTTTCCAGTCATTGTCCCTCCAGACAAAGGAAGCGTGGAACCAACGACTGATGTGGCAATCGATGTAAATGTATTCCCGTCATTTGAAATCTGCCATGCACCAGCCGATCCGCTATAACGAAGAGATGGTCCGCTTGCAGCATCAGAAATTCTTACATCAAAATCCCCGCTCACTCCCAATCCATCACCAATCGTAAAGCTTCTGGAATCCGTTCCGATATCTGTATTTTGATTATGCAAACGAGCATCATTCCCAAGTACCAATTGTTTTGCGCCATTACCCGTAGGCAACTGCTTCAAGTCTACTAATCCTTTGCCACTCAAAATCAACAAGTTTCCACTCTGCGTTCCCGGAACAGATCCCCGTAAAGATTCTGCGCTCAATGCATTCACAGCATTCAATGCCGACGGAACAGATCCGAGACGTTTGCGTGGAATCATTTCTGAATCCGTTCCGATACGCACACCAAGGAAATACGCTCCCTCATTAAAATTCAAATTCGCAGGAAAAGGAGTAGCATCTCCCAAAAAAACACGCAGTACGCCATTCTTCACTTCAACCGTCTGAATTTCCTCCCAAATACGCAATCCAGCGTCAAGATTTGATGGATAACTATCGCTCACTGTTCGATTCGCACTATAAATTCCAAAACGAACATCATAAGATCCGTTTGTAATAATCTTATTGTCTGCATCAAACAACGAAATAGTAAGCGGAACTTGTCTTATGGACTGCGCAAAAACAGGTCGTGAATCACTCAACCACCCCACGAACATCCCTCCCGCCATTGCGATCATCAGGATGAGATATGCTATTTTTCGATTTTTATTTTTTACATAAAACGACATGTATTTTCCCGAAATATCCTTTTAATTTTACCATAGAAACCCCATTATCAACAAGGCTTTTTATGCTTTCTTTCTGGGCAGATTCTCCCTTGTCAAGAGTCACCCCATCTCCTCATTTTATCTGTACAAAAAACCTTCTTTTTTCTCTACTTTTTCTTCACCGCCCATCCAAATACCTCTCCAACCGCATCTGCAATCAAATCAAAAAGTGAGACAGTTTTCGATCCCGTGTAGACAGCGTGCTGTTCACTACTTACCGCATTACCAAAACGGTCCTCACTCTTAATAACGTAAACATAGGTTGAGGCCTGATCAAGACCTGGAATAATAATACTATGGCTAATTCCGAAACCTTCTTCTCTTGCCACTTTTGGTGTTTGCCCCGATCCTTTCGCGTATTCAATTTCTGCCTGCGAAAGCTTATTGGTTTGCCATGTCACGGTCAACCGAACTTCTTGCTTATTCTTTTCCGTGAAAGCTTCTCCGCGGATATCTGTAATTTCCAAAGGAGAAAGATCATCCTCCGGAACAAATAATTCCGCTTCACCGCCGATAACAATTGATTCAGCTCGGAAATTTTCACTTTGGTAGCGAGCTTCAGTAAGAGGTTTTTCTGTTTCCATCTGATCCTGTTGTGTCTGAACTACAGGTTTCTTTTCCTGAAGAATTTCCTTCGGCTGATCTCGAGATCCTTGACTCCCTAATTTTGATTGAAAAAACCAAAAAATCCCCCCTCCCACAAGTAAGAGGAGAAAAAAGATCAGTATCCAGATCAACTTCTTTTTATTTTTTTTAGGTGGCGGCCATGAAACATTCTCCGTATTCACACTCGCAGGATTTCCCCCTGCCATCAGAGGTGATGGAACATTCGATCCGCCAAGCTCTACGCCTGCCATAAACGGCACAAAGAAAGAAATAAGCTACTCCAAAATACCCACACTAATTTTCCCGAAAAACTAGTAAAATTCATTCATAATCTCCTTACAATTATACCAAAAAACTCCCGAAAAACAAAGCAGATGGGCGCCAAAGAAACGTCCATTTTAGAATAGAATCACCAGAGAAAACTACCCCTGTTTTCGAAGGTAGTCATAAGCCGAAAGAGCGGCAACGACACCATCTCCGGCTGAAATATTATTCTGTTTATACGGCGCATCTGTTACATCTCCAGTAGCAAAAATACCCACCCGAGAAGTGGCCTTTGTTCGATGGTCTAATACAATCTCTCCTCGTTCATTTCGATCAATCAATCCTGCGACAAAATCTGAGTTTGGAATCATACCAATTTCAACAAACACGCCCTCTGATTCAATGCTTTTTTCTTCTCCGGTTTGAGCATCTTTATAACGAAGTCCGGTTACAACTTCTTCGCCAAGAATCTCTTGTGTTAAGCCAAAATAGACAACACTCACTCTCGAATCAGCTAAGATTTTTTCCCGAGTAATAGCATCCCCTTTCAACTCACCCGAACGTACCATAAGAACGATTTCACTCGCATACGGAAGAAGGTCCTCAACGGCTTCAAGTCCAGAATTTCCGCCACCAACAACGACAACTTTTTTTCCGCGAAAAAATGGCGCATCACAAGTTGAACAATACACAACTCCCTTACCCCGAAACTTTTCTTCACCAGGGACGTCAAGCGAGCGATGCCTTCCACCAGAAGCAATAATAATTGTCTTTGCTTGATATGTTTCGCCAGAATTTCCTTTGACCAAGAATTGTCCTTCATTTTCTTCTACTCCCACTACAAGCTCGCCGGTTCGAATTTCAATTCCTTCTTGAGCACGGAGATGCTCTTCTAATGATTGTGCCAAGTCCCAACCTGGAATCGAAATTGTTCCAATCCAGTTTTCTACTGATGCAGATACCGAAGACTGTCCACCGATACTCTCTGTGATCATCAGCGTTTTTAGCTGTTTTCGTGAAGCATAAATAGCAGATGAGACCCCCCCTGGACCGCCACCAATTACCACAATGTCATACACCATATATCTTTTTATTATCCCTTATTACAAGCTTTTTTTCTCATTTTTTACATCCGACCTCGTGCCTGCATCGCGGCAGCCACTCGCTCAAGCGCAACAATATATGCACCCATGCGAAGAGTCGTATTGTATTTCTCATGGGACGCCCAAACCGCCTCAAAAGCTTCCTGCATTTTCTCTTTCAATTTTTGATTAATCTCTGATTCTGTCCAATAAGCATTCATTGCGTTCTGAACTTGTTCGAAATAAGAAACAGTCACTCCTCCAGCATTTGCCAAAATATCTGGGACTACAACTGTCCCACGATCGAAAAGAAATTTATCTGCTTCACTGGTTACCGGACCATTCGCAACCTCCACAATAAGTTTTGCTCGAATGTCTTTCACATTCTGAGAAGAAATTGCGCCCTCCAGTGCCGCTGGAATAAGAATATCACAAGGGACAGTCAAAAGAGCCTCACTCGGAAGAGATTCACACCCCAAGCATTTTTTCAGTGATCCAGTCGAACGCTTATGCGTTTCAATTTCCGCAACATCCAATCCTTCCTCTCGATATACTGTTGATTTTGAATCTGAAATTGCAATCACTCGATATCCGGACTCTTGTAATAAACGAGCTATATGCCCTCCTCCATTTCCAAATCCCTGGATTGCTACTCGAGAATGATCTGGGAGGTGCAATTTTTTCACCGCGTTTTCGAGGACAAAAAATGCCCCCTGAGCAGTCGCGTAATCCCGCACTAAAGACCCCCCGATACTCAACGGCTTCCCAGTAATAACACCCGGGGATTTCTCTCCAATCAAAACTTCATACTCATCAAGCATCCACCCCATCACACGAGGATCAGTCGAAACATCCGGTGCTGGTATGTCTTTATTCTTTCCAATAAATGGCGCTATTGAGCGAATATACGCCCGAGATAATGCCTCAAGCTCATGGTCCGAAAATCCCTTCACATCCACGACCACACCGCCCTTTCCACCGCCAAGCGGCAATCCGAGAACAGCCGTTTTCCATGTCATCCACGACGAAAGAGCCATTACTTCTTCACGAGTTACACCGGGATGAAAACGGATTCCTCCCTTATAGGGTCCCGCAGCATCATTCCACTGCGAACGAAATCCAGTGAACACTTTTGTTCTTCCAGTATCCATTCGTACCGGTATCGACACTTCGATTAATCGATCAGGCAAAAGTAACCTTTCAAAAATGTCTGGATTAATACGAATTATTTTTTGAGCAGAACGCAGTTGTTCACGAGCAGTTTCTAGAGGATTCATATCACTTTATTCTCTCAAAGATTACGCAGCATTGCATCCAAAAAATCTCTTCAAATACATTTCACCGATTTTTTATTTCCTATCCTATCTGCATACAATATCGTTTTCAATGCTGCTATTCCAAACAGCATGGCAGTGGCCTTCGCTGTACTGTTTGTTAATGAAAACACAAAGACTCCCACAAAGTAGGTTACAACTCCTTCCTTTACCGGTCAAGAAATACCCAACTTTAATCTGACAAAACCTGTACTTGCTCTCGAAACTGATCTCCTCGGTCAAATTCATTCTTAAATAAGCCAAAACTTGATGCTCCCGGCGAAAGCAAGACGACATCTCCTTTTTCCGCATTTCGGGCCGCCAATTCAACTGCCTTTCCCATTGATTCAACCACAATCCACTTTTGACTCTCAGTTTTTCTTTGAACGAAAAGATTCTCTAGCTCCAGCAAAAGCTTATCCGTTCCCGCACCTCTCAAAAAGACTACTCCCTTTACCCGGTCCAAAATCACTGCAGCTAATTGGCTAAAGTTAAGGTCTTTATCGCTCCCCCCAACAATCAGATACACTGGCTCTGGAAAGCTCCCTAGAGCCGCTACAACCGCCTCTGGTATCGTTGCAGCAGAATCATTGTAGAAACGGACACCTTTCTTTGTTCCAACCAACTCAAGTCGATGTGGAACGCCTCGAAATGAAAGGAGCCCTTGTTGTATCGCCGCTGGCTTTACCCCGAATGTCCGCACAACAGCCACTGCCGCCAAAGCATTATCATAATTATGCTCTCCGATAAGAGCAGTCCCTGCCAAGCAAGCTACTTCTTCGTGATATCCTGCTTGAGCTTCAATAATCCGATCTCCAAGCAATGTAAATCCATCTGAGGAAGCCTGATTTGCTCTAGAAAACCAAATGACCCCCGCTGGTGCGTCAGTAGCCATTGTTTGCGTCCAAGAATTATTCGCATTAAGCACAACCGCTCCTGAAGATTGAAATCGGAAAATATTCTTCTTATCTTCCACATACTCCTCCATGTTGCCGTAATAATTTTGATGATCAGGATATATATTAGTGACAACCGAAAGGAGCGGACTTTTCTGAATACGTGATAAAACCGACAACCTCCACGATGAAAGCTCAAACACAACAACACTCTCCTCTTGTATCTTTTTCAGCTCCCCAAGAACTGAAATCTGACTAATCCCAACCCGTACTACTTGTCGACCACTCTCCTCTAAAAGATGTGCGATCAGCGAAGCTGTGGTGGTTTTTCCTTTCGTTCCAGTCACACCAATAATCGGCACCGAGCACAGATCAAAAAAAATTCCCGCATCAAGAGTAACGGGTATTCCATGAGACTCGGCAATCAGAATAAATTGGTTTGTCCAAGGTAAACCAGGATTCTTAATCACTAAATCGGTCTCAATAAAATCCCGTTCTTGGTGTCCGCCGAGCACATAACGTATTCCTCGAATATCCTTCAGTGCTTTCAAGGAAGGTCGCAATTCCTCCTCGGTCTTCAAGTCAGTAACAATAATTTCTTTTGTCCCCATTTCAGACAAAAAACGTACCGTCCCGGCGCCTCCATCATTCAATCCAAGCCCCATGACGGTTATTCGTTTTCCAGCAAAAAAATCTCGGGTAAACATACTTCGTTCTTAATATCTCCTCCAAAAAAATTCCCATGGCTTATTCTCAATAGACAAACGAAATGAAAATAGCCATTAAACCTAGTATATCAGTAAGCATGTCTTTCCAACATCTTCCCTACCTCACCAATTCTCCGGCTGAAAAGAATTTACAAAAATCATCAACGCTCACCATTTCAAAAAAATACTACCAATGGAGCCAACCATGTTCACGACGAAGGATCATCCCCGAGCGCCGCTTAGTCATGTACCCTCGTTCCAAAGCGACAACTCCATTGACGAGCACCCATTCAATACCATCTGGATATTGATATGGATTTTCCATTGTTGCTCTTGATGCAATCGTATCAGGATGAAATACAACAATATCGGCAGCATATCCTTCGCGCAAAAAACCACGATTTTGTAGAATAAACTTTGTGGCTGGTTTTCCTGTCATCTTATGAATTGCCTCCTCCCATGACAGCAATTGCTTCTCACGAACATACTCTGCCAATACTTTTGGAAAGGTCCCGAAGTTTCTCGGATGCACCAAATCCCCCGTGAGCTTGTGCTCCACAGCATACCCCACGCCATTACTCGAAACAATGGATGCTGGATGAGAAATAGCCTTATCAACATTGTGCTGTGAGAGCACTTCAAGCGAAACCGTTGCCTGTCCATTACTTGCCAAAAGAATGTCCAAAATAACCTCTTCTGCAGATTTTCCTTGTTCTCTCGCTATTTCTACAATATGCCGCCTCTTTGTCATCCGACTGAGTTGTGATGAAGACAAAATCATCGTGGCATAGTTCCATGATTCTTTCTTCATATCACGAATAACTGATTGCCGAACCTGTCGGTCGCGCAAGCGATACAGCATCATTTTTCGTCCGCCTTCCGTAATCCATTTCGGTAAAAACGTATACAGAACAGAGCTGGTCGCTGTATACGGATACACGTCAAAAGTGATATCCTGGTTATTTGCTAATGCAATCTCAATAAGATGAAACGCCTCATCCATAAGCGGCCAATGCTTTTCACCAACAGCTTTCAAGTGAGAAATATGGAGAGATGCCTTTGATTCTCGCGCGACACTAATTGCTTCTTCAACCGCTTTGACTAATCCAATTCCCTCATCACGCACATAGGTAGCATATACCCCATCCATAACACGAGAAACCGAAACAAGCTGTATTAATTCTCTCGTACCCGTGTCATGAGCATGTGTGTAGACTAGGCCTGTCGAAAGACCCAGAGCACCTTCGTGTATCGCCATTCTGAGAAGTTTTTCCATAGAACCAATCTCTTCGGGTCGAATCGGCCGACTTTCATCGTGCATCACTCCGCGTCGAAGAGTCCCATGCCCTACCAATGTCCCAAAATTTAATCCTGGACGACGATGTTCTACCTCATCCAGAAAGCCTTCCATGGAAAGCCAATTAAAATTGATTTTTCCAATGTCAGTCCATTTCTGGATAGACCGAATAACGGATGGGCTCGTAAAAGGAGCCAGGGAAGATCCTGAGTTTCCTCCAATAATAGTCGTCACTCCCTGACAAAGCATCCCCGCAAGTTCTGGCTGCGAAAGTAATTCCCAATATGTGTCTGAATGATTATTGACATCAATAAATCCAGGAGTCACATAACAACCAGTTGCATCAATCACCTGTTCTGCTGAGGATGCAGAAAAATCACCAACACCAACAATAATACCCTCTTTCAAAGCGATATCAGCGAGAATCATCGGCTTCCCACTCCCATCAATGACCGTTCCATTTTGTATGACTATATCGTACACACGTTTTAATGAAATTTTTGTTTTTTATTTTTTTTGAAAAACACAAAGCCACAAAAATGTTCCCGTTCTAAAGAGTCTTTCTCTTTAATTTTTCAATAATTTCCTCGATTTCTTTGAGAAATACATGATCTTCTCGAAGTGTTTTCGGTAAGAAAACACGAACATCAACAGCTTGGCCGAGAGATTTTACTTTCTCTCTCGCTTCCCGTTTCGCAATTTCTATCATTTCATCATATCCCTCCATTGATCGAGTGGCGTACCGTAAATTACGAAAATCTTGTTTAACAGCAGTCATGACAACTTTACTGGTTCGCATATCCGACAACATTTCCGCAAGAGGATTTCCTGAATCACGAGGATTTTTCATTGCTGCAATACGAACATTAAAATCTTCGTCCTTTTTCAGGGTTTTTGAATCAGCATAATGCATTGCATAGGCCGGATCCACCTTTGCCACCTCAAGCATAAACATTTTATCTTTCCGAAGGCTCTCTGAAATCGTCTCGAGTCGAGACAAAGCTTCTTCAGCATTCGACTGAAGAAATTGGAGATATTCCGTTGCTTCCTGGCTATTTGCCTCTTTATTAATCCCCTCGTTACCAATTAATGTATCAGCAGTCTTCGATGATGTTTCTATCGAAACGACCTCTTCAGTGGAAGAAACCAACTCCTCTTGCGAAGCGACTTCAGATGCTCCTATCTCCAATGATGCCACAACAGCGTCTTCTGTCTTCGATGAGTCTTCTTTTTTCTCGCTACCATCTTCGTGCTCTTCAGGAGCAAGAACGGTTTCGTCTTCTGGTACATCATGAGTAAGAGCCGGAATGTCCTTTTCTTGCGCTTCCTCTGAATAATCTTTTTCCTGTGAAATTTTTCCGGATAATTTCGCTTCCTCTTCATTTAGCGCTGCAAGCTTTGCTTCTAATTCCCTTCGATGCTGAATCAGAGCCAAAAGAGTATCGTCATCTTTATCTGGCGTAATAGATATATTCAGCTCTTCGAGCTCATGCTCGAGAACTTGTTCTTCTGCGGTGAGGGCTGCTGCCCGTTTCGCTTCTTCATCACGTACACTCTCGTACATGCTATTCTCTTTCATCAAAGATCGACGCTCCGCAAGAAATTCCAGAACAACCTCATCAGTCAAAGACCCGAATGTGGTTTCAGCTATTGCCTGCAAGCGACTTTTATTTTGTGCGTACCCTTCCTCATCAAGAGGCGCTGAGATTTTCTGCATATTTTATTTTGTATTGGTGATAATACTTATTGATTCTAACTATCCTTACCAACCAAAGAAGCCATCTCAACAAGACGCTGCGAATACCCCCATTCGTTATCATACCACGCCACAACCTTCACAAAATCACCGTCAACAACTTTCGTGAGCGAAAGGTCAACAATGCTTGAAAACGGATTTCCAATAAAATCCGAGGAGACCAATGGCTCTTCAGTTACAGCAAGAACATTACGCATCCGCTCGCTTGCTGCCGCTTCTTTCAAAGCAGTATTTACCTCCTCAATTGTTGTTTTTCGTTTCAAAAGAAAAGTAAAATCCGTAATTGATACCACAAGTGTTGGCACGCGCAGTGCTAATCCATCAAATTTTCCGACCAGCTCTGGTATCACTTCCGTCACAGCAATCGCCGCCCCAGTCGTTGTTGGCACAATATTCTGACTCGCTGCTCGAGCGCGACGAAGATCTCGATGTGGGCTATCTTCAAGATTTTGATCCGCTGTATATGAATGCACTGTTGTCATAAGAGCCTTCTCAATACCAAAAGTATCCTGAAGCACCTTTGCTACAGGGGCCAAACAATTCGTAGTACAAGAGGCATTTGAAATGACTGTCTCACCAGCATATGCATCATCATTCACTCCAATCAAAAATGTTTTGACATCATCCGCACCGCCCTTCGATGGAGCAGAGAGAATAACTGCACGCGCACCAGCAGTAATATGTTGTGACGAACTATCCTTGTCCACAAAACGTCCCGTGCATTCTAAGACCACATCCACCCCTAAATCTTTCCAGGGCAAATTCAATGGATCCTTCTCAAGTAAAACAGGAAAAAACTTTCCATTCACTCGAATTCCCTGTTTCTCGGCCACCACCGAATACCGGTAATGCCCATACGCTGTATCATATTTCAGAAGATGCGCCAATGTTTTTGTATCAGCCAAATCATTAATTGCAACGACTTCTAAATCTGATTTTTCAAGAGCTATTTTAAATGCTGCACGCCCAATTCTTCCAAAACCATTGATAGCAATTTTTTTCATAGACATCTCTCGTTTAATTTTTTACTCTATTTTTATTTATCTCTCTAAATAACACGTCTCTACACGGCTCCATCGAAAACGAACTCGTAATATCAACCAGCCCTCCCTGAGCTTCCAAACATCCTCATCTTCTTCTGAACCTCTGTTTTCGCTTCTTGTCGAGCAGCACCAAGAATCTTTCGCAAATCTGTCTCATTGCCTGAATTAAGAATTTTCCGTAACCCTCCAATAAAAGCCAATCGAAGTGCCGTATCAACATTGAAGCAAGAAATCCCCCTCTTAATCACTTCCGTAACTCGTTCGGCCTCCCAATCAGAGGCTCCGTGCAACACAAGCGGCAAGGATACTCGTGAAGCAATTGCTGAAAGGCGTTCATAATCTGGAACGCTCCGTTCACGGAAAAATCCGTGGGCGTTCCCAATAGCGACAGCCAAGGTATCGATGCCTGTCTCACGAACGAATTCTTCCACTTGTTCTGGATCGGTCATATACTCCTTCCAATCAACGTCTTCCATGGAAATTTCGCCAAGATACGGTACACTTCCGAGCTCTCCTTGCACCGACACATTCTTTGTTTGAGCCAATGCAACCACCTTCTTCATAGCACAGACATTATCAGCATAACTTTTTCGAGACCCATCGTACATGACAGAGGGAAATCCAATTTCAATAGAGCGTTCAACTACTTCAAGATTTTTCCCATGATCCAAATGAATAGCAATGGGAATATCCTGAGCGTAGAATTCAGCAACATTTTTCACATAACTAAAAATAGCTCTCCCTCCTGCAAAATCAAAAGTTTTTTCCGTCATCTGCACAATAACCGGCGACCGCTCTTCAAGTGCCGCATCAATAATAGCGCGCGTCGTCTCGGCATTGATGGTATTAAAAGCTCCAACAGCATAGCCATCTCTTTTTGCCAAATCAAGAAGTTCCTTTGTTCCGTGTATCATAGAGTCTTTTCGGTATCAATCGATTTATAATTCTTATCTTCCCCAAGGAGAAGCATCATTTTGACTACTTCAAAAGGGAACAAGCTTTCTCTTCCAACCAATACGCCGTCCATTTCTGCCTCCCAAGAGACTGCTCCCAAATAACTTGCTTTGACTGATCCTCCATACAGTACAGAAATTCGTGCTTCAGTTGCATCCCCAAGTCGCTCCATAAGCCATTTCCGAATCATAATCCGTACCTGGAAAATCTCCTGCGTTGTCGGAAGCTGATCAGTCCCAATAGCCCAACGTGGCTCATAGGCCAAAATAATTTTCTCAGCCTGCATCTTAGAAAGATTTCCAAAAATAGCATCCATTTGCTGAGCAAGAACAACATCAATTGCCCCTGATTTACGCTCTTTCCCTGTTTCCCCAATACACACAATAGGAATCAAATGATGTTTCAGTGCCGCGCGCACTTTCTCGCACACCACCGCATCTGTTTCGTTGCCATAAAATCGCCGTTCACTATGCCCGATAATGGCATACTCGCAACGATCATTCTTTAACATCATAGGAGAAATTTCCCCAGTGAACGCTCCTTCTTTTTCCCAAAAAACATTCTGCGCACCTTTTTGAAATGGTGCCGGCAAATGATCAAACTCTCGAGAATAGATAATAGGTGGGCAGATAACACCCGTAACGTCTCCAAAATGTTTGCCCGTAGCCTCGCGACGCATCACCAAAAGATACTGCTCGACTTCCTCTCGAGACAGGAGATTCATTTTCAAATTCCCAATAAAATATCTTTTCCGCATATATTTTCATTCTAAAACAAAAATACTTCCAAGACCAGAGCGCTGTCCTTGTGAAAATCTGTCACGAGAAAGATATGAGCTATCCGAGTTGTGCCCGTAGATATTTTGCGGCTTCCTCTGGCTGAAGAGTTGATATCTCAATACCGGTAGAAAGTTCAAATCCAGCCCAAGTAGCGGTGTGCGGCAATATCTCAATATGCCATTGATAATGCGCGTAATCACGCCCATCACAAGGCGCGGTATGGATATAAAAATTATAAGGAGGATCTTTCAGTCCCTTATGAAGAGTCTGCAAAGAGCGCTGTAATGCCTCAGCTAATGCAAATTTTTCATCATCATTAATGCGTTCAAAGTATGGAGAAGGGCGCTTCCCAACAATCCATATTTCAAAGGCTGCCCGTGATGCAAACGGGCAAAAAGCTAAGAAGTACTCATTTTCAAATACCAGGCGTTTTTTCTCTGACTGTTCATATTCCACGACCGTCGTGTAAACATTGGCATGAGTACTCTTGTAATAACGCTCAGCCCCATCAAGCTCTAACGAAATATAAGGTGACACAACTGGAATCGCCATCATCTGCGAATGAGGATGTGCCACACTTGCGCCTGCTTCTTTGCCATGATTATGAAGAATCTGAATATAGTTCACGTTCTTACGATTCATCAAAGTAAGATAACGTTCTTGGTACGCATCAATCAATTCGGCTACCTGCCACGTTTCCAAAAGCGCGATGTGTCGCTGAGGATCACGCGTGACAAATAACTCATGATACCCAACTCCACTCATCGAAAAATACGGCCCTTCCGAAAGCTGCCGGACTGATTTACCACGAGAAAAAGCGGGATATTTGTTTGGAAATACCCGCAAACTCCATTCGCCATCTGACTGTCGATAAATCAAAACATCTTGCTCTTGCCCACTCTCTTCTGGATTCGCAAACGGGTCATTTGTTTGTACTGCCGGTACCCGCTCCACAAGAGCGAACTCATCAGGCCGCTTAGCCCGACCAGTTGCAATAACCACCCAGTCTCCGGTCACAATGTCCTGCCGAAGTTCTGATTCGTACGAAGCACTCTTTTTGTTTTCAATTTGCACCTCCATGATGTGTATGTTTTATTTTTTGCTTTTTTGCTTCCTGATTTTTCCTCTAAACGACTACATCAACCACGCTCTTTTTGTGTTCCTTGATCTGATAGACGCCTGTTAGAAGACGCCATTTTGTCTTAAACAAATCAATGAACACCTGAATATAACCATTCGGACCAAGGAGACTTACTGTTGATCCTTCCTCATTCATCCAACGTACTGGCATCTGTTTCACCTTGTATCCAAGCTTAATTACCAGAATAAGCAACTCGTAATCAAATCCAAACCGATCCACAACCATACGCTTTGCCACCGCCTCAGCAGCCTCAGCAGAAAGCATTTTAAAACCACACTGCGTATCAGGATATCGCCACAGACCGAGTACAATGCGAATTGCCCAGTTCCCCATATCACCAAACACCTCACGCCATTTCTGCTGATGTACCTGAATAAAAGAACCTTCTGCATCCCGCGAGCCCATCACCACATCAAATCCTTCTTCAAATTGAGGGAGAAAAGTATCAAGATGTGTAATCGAGGTTGAACCGTCAGCATCAAGAAACAACCGGTACTTCCCCTTCGCTTCAAGTAAACCCTGCCGAACAACATACCCCTTCCCATGATTCTCGGTATTGTTCACCACGCGGAGATTAGCCACTTGCAAACTGTAATTCTGTGCCACCTCGGCAGTATTGTCTGGCGAACCGTCCACGACGACGATAATTTCATACGTAAATGACTTTCCTTTCAAAAATTTGTCGATTTCCAGAAGATTCCTTCCAATTCTTTCCCCTTCTTTGTACGATGGAATCACGACACTGAGATACGGCTGCTCCATATACTTGCATGTAAATCTCTCTGTAAGTAAAACTCCCTTTAAGTGTATCACAAAAAAAGTCATTGAGAAAATCAGACTTCCCTCTCCCTCCCTCCCTCCGCCCATCTGATGCACCCCATTTACCGTACGCAACTAAAGAGCCGGCAAGGATCAATCCACTCCTCAAGCTCAGGCTTGGATACGACGTAGCCGCGAATATCCACTTCGCTCCCAGAGCGAATTCCCACATGCAGATGTTTGCGTTCGCCGTCGGTTTCTTGACTCTCTCCCGTTCCCAGAAGACCCAGAGCCTCACCAGCGAGGAGCTCTTCCCCTACCACTTTCTCGACACTCTTCAATCGAAGATGCCCATAAATAATCGTCATCGGCTCTTGCGCGCGGAAACAGCGCTGTACCACGACACCGCCATACCCGCTGGCT
>JAGOSP010000020.1 GCA_018062205.1 Candidatus Moraniibacteriota bacterium
GTATCATTTTGAAGGAACATGCTATGCAACAACGTGGTACTCCCAGTCACAACCAGCGTCGTACTGCTGGCAGTCGTAATCTTCTCCAGTGTGAGGAGCGCGGCCTGCTGCTTTCCGACGGCAATACTAATCCGCCGACCGCAAGCTCAAAGAAGAGGAAGAGTATCATTCCTCAAGGTCGTGGCCGTGGCCGTCGACGGAATAATAAGGAAATAACCCACGTCTCTCATTCGCCAACGTGAGCGGTACGAAGCATAACCGGAAGGAATAACCGTGTAGTCTCAATGCGGACCTTCCTGAAGAGCCCTGGCTGCTTTCCGCCAGGGCTTTTTTCTTTGCCAAATTAGAGAGGAAATCTTCCTTTTTAGCACTCATACTTGACGAGTGCTAAATCATTTTTTATACTGTATACATGAATACAAGACAGAGACAAATCCTTTCAGCGGTCGTTGAACTCTATACCAAGACCGCGCTTCCAGTTGGATCGCAGGTATTAATTGATCGTTTCCAATTTCCAGTGAGTTCTGCCACTTTGCGTAATGATATGGTGGCGCTCGAAGAGGAAGGATATCTCTACCAGCCACATGTTTCAGCTGGACGAATCCCGACTGATGCTGGGTATCGTTTCTATGTGGAAGAGATGATGGGAGACGAAGACCTTTCGCGTGAAGATCAGCGTCGGCTGCAAAAGGAACTGCTCATGATGAAAGCAAAGCAAGCTCGTCTCGGACGAAGCACAACCAAACTTCTCTCGGCGCTCTCTGGCAATCTCGCAGTTTCTGGCTTGCTGCATACGGATGAATTCTATGATTTCGGTATAGGTGGGCTTATGGACAATCCGGAATTTCAAGGGATGGATGAACTCTGTCGTCTTGTCGAGACCCTTGATTCTCTCGACGAGAAACTCGATATCATCTTTGCAAAAATTAGTGATGGTGAAACACATATCTTTATCGGGGATGAAAATCCCGTCAAGGAAATTGCGAATTGTTCGATGGTGGTAGCACCGTATCAGACCAAAGAGGGGAAGGGCATTCTTGCGATTATTGGCCCCAAGCGTATGGATTATGCCAAGAATAAATCGCTTATTGAGTATATGAAAAAGATTCTTGGCTCATCGCTCCCGGTATTCATTATTGTCCTCGTGCCGTTTTCATAACCTATGTATTACACAGAACAAGAGAGGGAAGAAGCGAAAAGTGAGATTGCCCCAAAACGCTCCACAGAAGAACGGGAAGAAGAAAGACGTCGTGAGTTTGAACTTCTTAAGGAGCGTATGACGAAATCATCATAAGAAATATTCACTCGTAATTAAAATATTTGATCACAAAAATTTATGCCGCAAGATGATGAAATCAGAGAGAAAGAAGGAGAAGAAACCAAAGAGGAAGTGGTTTCGGTTTCTACAGAAGAAGAAGTTCTTCCAAAGACTGATGCCGAGCTTGCTTCGGAATACTTGAATGATCTTCAGAGGCTTCAGGCGGATTTTGAAAACTTCAAGAAGCGTCAGGCAACACGAGAGAAAGAAATTGCTGGGTATCTTATCGAGAAGCTAGTGATGGATATTGTACCGGTGATGGATAATTTTCGTATGGCAACGGAGCATGTCCCAGAGGCAGAGAGAGCGAGTCCGTGGGTGACCGGTATCCAGTACATTGAGAAGCAGCTGGAGAAAGTTTTGATGGAAAACGGAGTGACAACTCTTGAGGTAAAAGTTGGTGATGTCTTTGACCCGACAGTGCATGAGGCGCTCGAACAAACAACAGTTGATGATGGTGCCAACGAGGAAACGAAAGACAGGGGTGGCGATTCGCAAATTATTACCAAGGTATTACAGAATGGCTTCAAAATAGGAGAACGCATTATCAGACCAGCTAAAGTGGCGGTGAAGTAATCAATAATCTGTTAGCTCACAAAATCAATTAATTAGAGTAATTCTCAAATATATGTCTAAAATACTCGGCATCGATCTCGGAACAACCAACTCGGCTATGTCCATCGTCGAAGGTGGCAGCCCTACTATTCTTGAAAACAAGGAAGGGAATCGCACCACTCCCTCCATGGTTGCTATTAGCAAGACCGGAGAGCGACTCGTTGGTCTCTTGGCCAAGCGTCAGGGGGTGACCAATCCAGAAAATACGCTTTTTTCTATCAAGCGTCTTATCGGACGTCATTTCAATGATGAAGAAGTGAAGCGTGACATGAAGACCTTGCCATACAAAATTATTCAGGCTGGAGAAGGGGTCAAAATTGTCATGGGTGGCAAAGAATACACTCCACAGGAAGTGAGTGCCATGATTCTCTCGAAGCTGAAGGCTGATGCTGAAGAGAAAATCGGTGAGAAAATCACGGATGTGGTTATCACGGTTCCGGCCTATTTTGACGACAGCCAGCGCAAGGCGACAAAAGAGGCAGGAGAAATTGCGGGCTTCAATGTTCGCCGTATTATCAATGAACCGACTGCAGCCGCACTCGCCTACGGGTTTAACAAGAAGAAAGACGAAAAGGTAGCAGTGTACGACCTCGGTGGTGGCACTTTTGATATTTCTATTCTTGAAGTCGCTGAAGATACTGTCGAAGTGAAGTCAACGAATGGCGATACGCATCTTGGTGGAGATGATTTCGATCAGAAAATCATTCACTGGATTTTGGATGAATTTAAGAAACAAGAAGGGATTGATCTCTCCAAAGATCCACTCGCATTGCAGCGTATCAAAGAGGCAGCTGAAAAAGCCAAGATTGAGCTCTCAACCGCCAATGATACCGAGATCAATCAACCGTTTATCACGAGCGATGCCAATGGTCCAAAGCATCTTGTCATGAAGATGACACGCGCCAAACTGGAAGAACTCGTACACGAACTGGTCGAAGCCACTTTTGAACCAGTCAAAAAAGCCCTCGCTGATGCCAAGCTCTCAGTCTCCGATATCAACGAGGTAGTACTTGTCGGTGGTATGACTCGCATGCCGCTCGTGCTCCAATCAGTCGAAAAGTTTTTTGGTAAGAAACCAAATATCAGTGTCAACCCAGACGAAGTCGTCGCTGCCGGTGCCGCTATTCAGGGTGGTGTGCTCGAAGGATCGGTCAAAGATGTTTTGCTTCTTGATGTTACTCCACTCACATTCGGTATCGAAACCATGGGGGGAGTGCGCACCCCACTCATTGAGCGCAATACAACTGTACCAGCCCAGAAGAGTCAAATATTCTCAACTGCGAGTGACAATCAGCCATCAGTCGAAATTCATGTCCTGCAAGGGGAGCGTGAAATGGCGAATGACAACAAGTCTCTTGGACGGTTTATTCTCGATGGTATTCCACCAGCACCGCGTGGCATTCCACAGGTCGAAGTCACCTTTGATATCGATGCCTCAGGTATCCTTTCAGTAACTGCGAAGGACAAAGCGACTAACAAAACACAGTCTATTCGTATTGAAGCCTCCACTGGTCTCTCCAAGGATGAAATCGAACGTATGAAAAAGGATGCTGAGATTCATGCTGAAGAAGATAAGCACAAAAAAGAACTTATCGAAGCGCGTAATCTTGCTGACTCACTCGTCTACTCAACCGAAAAGGCAATGAAGGACGCGGGAGACAAAATCACGACTGAGGAGAAGAAACCGGTCGAAGATGCGATTACTGAACTCAACACCGTCAAGAACGGCGACGATCTCGATGCCATCCGGAAGGCAAGTGAGACTCTCTCGCAAGCCGCGCAGAAAATAGGCGAAAAATTGTATGCCGCCGCCGCTGCCGAAAAGCCAGCCGAAGGTACCGAGCCAAAACCTGAAGGCGAAGGCGAACCAGCAGCAGAAGCCCCTAAGGACGCCGAGGTCGACGACAAACCAGCAGATGAGGAGAAGAAATAAGGGAGAAGAAATAAGGGCGGGGCGAAATGCCCCGCCCTTTTGGTCGGTGATATACTTATATATATGAGACAAACATGACAGAAAAGGATTCTTTCAAACGAGTACAAATACTGTGAGAAAAATACAAGCTGCTTTGCTGATATGAGTATGTCTGTATTTGAATACCCAAACGATTAGTATAACCCAATTTTTTCAGGGATTATAAAAGATAATAAGGGACGCCTACGGACAATAGAAACAAGAATGGTATCTAAAAAAAGTATCATAATTAGACGGCCGTCAGATGATGACTGGGTATATGAAAAAAAGTTTAGGAGGGAGATAAAATAAATAGGGATAAGACAAACGTAGACGTGCTTTGATGAAAAAACGCTATGAAAACGAACGATAGGTTGTATGGGGAAATAGATTTTAATGAACCGGTACTTGAGGATATTCTCAAGACATCAAACATGGAGCGTCTGCGAGGCGTCGATATGAGTGGCTATTTTGAGGTGTATTTTTCTGGGACTAAATATTCGCGCTTTGGACATTCTTTGGGTGTAGCGTGGCTTCTCAGACGTTTTGGTGCTCCACTGGAAGAGCAAGTATCTGGACTGTTGCACGATGTGTCTCATTCAGCTTTTTCTCATACCATTGATTATGCTTTTTCTGCGGCTAATCAAATGACACAGAATTATCAAGATGATATTCATGAGGAATTTTTGAAACATTCAGAAATTCCAGCTTTGCTCGGCCAGTACGGTTTTTCATTGAGTGATATAACAGATGATACTCGGCATCCTCTGAAGGAGCGTGACTTGCCGGATCTCTGCGCTGATCGAATCGACTATATTCTTCGTGGCAGTATCGCTTTCGGTGTTCTTTCATTTGCTCAAGCGCAGGCATATCTAGATGCTCTTGTTGTCCAGGATGAACACTGGGTGTTTCACGATTTCTTTGTGGCACGGGAATTTGCTGAACTTTTTCGTCAAATTAATCACCAATACTACTCTGGTCTTGAGAGTGCGTTGATGTTTCGAACGACGGGAGACTGGCTCGCACATAGTTTGAAAATGGGGTATGTGTCACTGCCAGAACTCTATGCGACCGATCAAGAAGTTATCGAGAAAATAAATGCGCATCAAGAAAAGGATGTGGAATTGCAGAAATTATGGCGACGTATGAATCGGGAGACGGGATATCGTTTGGACGCATGCGAAGCACGACAAAAAACATGGTGCAAATCACGCATGATTGATCCATTATGTTTGGATGGCACAGAGATGAAAAAAATTTCGGATATTGATCCATCGTGGGGAGAGATTGTTCGTGTCGAATCACAGCCGAAAGAATACCCCATCATCTTTGAGGATGAGGCATGAACGAGTTTCGAAAGGGAGTCTTTTCGTGGGATACCATGAAAGGATAGAAAAGCATCCGCCGGGGGGCGGATGAATGAAAGAGAAAGACAGTTTTTGGTCTGACGGCAAAATTATTTCCTCGTGAGGAAAAGCGTAGCGTGCGCAAGTTTCGCCTTATGCCTCCTGCGGTATTGTTCGCTGAGGTTCTGATATATCGACATTGGTGTCAGTACAGGCCTTGAAGTACGACGCGCAGATATTCGCGATACCGCCAGCCAAGTAGGAAGCAGTAATCACAGCCATACCATCATATGCGAGCGCAATCAGTGCGAAGGGGAGCACAAGCAATGAGAGTATGAGCATGTGTTTTCGAACTAATTGCTCGGTGAATCTGGTTGCTTCTTCGGTTTTGAAGTCATTGCGGAGAAGCGAAAATACGTAGTAAGCCTGTATCCCAATCCAGAGCAGCATGAAGCTAGCCAGCAGGAAAAAAAGCATATTGATATACATGCCGGCGATGAAGGTGACCGCCATGAGCGGGGTCAATCCGATGAAAGCAATGATCGATGAGACGGCTATGAGTACTCCTCTCGACCAGCCAAGTACTCTTCCCGAAGAGTTACAGACGGGTTGAAAGCACCTCTTGATCAAAAATTCGTCGATTTCCACGAAATTGATTTTCAGTAAATATTCCAGGAACACATACAATTGATGCCACTTTTTTAACATCGGGAACCCCCAGTTTTATCAGGTTGGAAAAGTACCTGAGTAGAGTAAGAGGATTAGGGGTAAAAGTCAAATAGGTATGTTTTTTGTTACCAAAAAAGCTGCTGCCACCCTATCTTTAGGTGGAGAACTCTGTTTTTCTCGAGACAGGCGTGTGGTATAATCTGTTACAATCATAAGGAAAGCTATTTTTTATCTACATTTATGAATATTCTTCAGTCGATACAGCGTATTATTCAGCGTCCGAAGTTTTTTACCAGTCTGGAGTTCGTTCAGGGGCGAACAATTCGTTTTTATTCACTTTTGATTCTCATTTTTACCTTAGTATCTGTAGCAATTTCTCTTCCAGGCGCCTTTCGTTTTGTGGAGATTATCACTTCACAAGATTGGCAAAATCAGACGAGTATTATTATCGAATTGTACCCAGATGAACTAGAAATACGTTTCACAGAAGGAATCGTCTCGACCAATGCTGAGGAACCATTCGCGATTGCTTTCCCTGAATCTTGGCGTACTCATGAAGAAGGTGCGCGTATGCCAGAGAATATTTTGGTAATTGATACAATGAAGAGTATCGCCTTGGAGGATTTCGCGACAAAGAAAACAATGTTAATTCTCGGGAAAAGCACCCTTGGTTTTTGGGATGAAGAAGAAAGTAGTGTGAGTATTTATGATCTTGAAAGTAAGGCCGAATCAGAATCTTTTGTTTTGACAAAGACGGAGTATGCGCAATTTATCGCTCAAGCCTCATCTGTCTTTCAAAAAGTACTTCTTATCGGGATTCTTTTTTTACCGGTTTTCCTTTACATTGCTTATTGGGTGAGTTATCTCGTATATCTTCTTTTCGGTGCCTGTATCGTTTGGATTGCCGCCAAAATAAGGGGATATAAACTGAGCTACAAAAATGCCTACAAAGCTGGTCTCTATCTCCTGCCAATTCCGCTGGTGTATGATTTTTTTGTGGTGTTGCTGAGTGATTTCCCGCACGTGAGGGTTCCGTTTCTTTTCACTGCTTTTCTTTTTGCTATGACACTCAGGAATTTTCCGAAAGAGAATACTTTGGGGGTGGTGGCTCCGGTTGAAATAGAGACGGCTTCCACGGAAGCAGTTCGGGAAGCAGAAGTCACCATTCATGATTCTCCGGTTGAAGTAGAAACAAAAGAGAAAAAATAGAGGCCCGAAAAAGTTATTGAAATTCTTGAAAAAAGTATTCACGCGCCTATTGAAAAGTAAAAAGGGCTCATGCAGATAGCTGCGGAGCCCTTCAGGTTCATGAAAACATCGCGTTATTGTTCGATTAGGCCACCGCTTTGACTGCCGATGTATCGATGTCAAAAAATTCGCCGACCATTTCCCACCAGCCAAAACTGAATCGCTGGAAACTGTACCTAGTATCCTTGCGTTCGATGATAATGAGGCTACCAACGGTGTCTTGTGGGAGGATGATGGTTCTCTTTTCTATCCTACCGGCTTCAATGAGCCGATCTTCGAGCGCAGTTGCTTGCATAGCCATATTCGCAAACATTCTCCCGAGGCCTTGATGGATGCGGCAGCAGCCAGAAGATTGTCCGGGAAGGCATGTTAATTCTGCCTTGGAGGCCCTTTCGGAAAGATCTTTCCAGTCGACGAAGCTTTTGACGAGTCTTTCGGCGGACGCGACAAGAGCTGGCTGTGATTCAAGAACAAAATTCTTCGGCATGGATCTTCCTTTCCGAAAAAAGTACTCCTAAAATGAGAGAAAAAGAGATGTTTTGAAAACCTGATCGGAGAAAAAGTTTTTTGTCCGATGAGTGTTCAATGAGAAATATAGTATCATCACATTGACAATATGTCAATTTTTTGAATAAAAAAATCTGAGACAGGGATCGCGCCATGTCTCAGTAAATACCCGATTGTGAATCGAAAATGAGGTTAGAACTGTGTCTGAATTATAAGCTATTATTTCTCATCATGGCGGGTGTCGTTTCAGTAATGTGTTTTGATATACGTCGCATACTCTCTGTCGGCACCTCCGATATGGTCGATCCACCAACGGCCAAGATGAGCTTCGAGGTCAATGAGCATACTCTCAACTGAATCAAAAGTATAGATTCGCTTTTTCATATGTGTATAGCGTGCAATAAACTCAGTATGGAGCGCCCGGTGTTCTTCCAGGTGAGGATACTGATGTTTTTTCATGTAGCGTTCTTCGTCTGCAAAGTGTTCTTCGATATAGTGATCAAGAAATTGCAAGGCTTGTTCGATAGCAATGAGATTGCTTTGTCCGCCAACGAGAGCGTCCAATAGAGCATTGATTTGCTCAAGAAGATGTTTGTGCTGATTATCGAGTTTTTCATCACCGACAGACATCAGGGGAGTCCATGTGAATTGCATATCTCGTGGAGTTAGCAGGAGAAGGACGAAATTACTTAATATAAGTATAGCTAAAAATGGTTAATTTGTATATATTTTTTAAAGTCAATATTTGCTTCAAATGGATATTTTCACTACTCTAAATAACGAGGAAGATTATTGAGAGATTACAATTATGAAATCCCAAGTT
The DNA here is from genome assembly GCA_018062205.1 of Candidatus Moraniibacteriota bacterium. Lineage (GTDB taxonomy): Bacteria > Patescibacteriota > Minisyncoccia > Moranbacterales > UBA1568 > JAGOSP01. The sequence goes on from JAGOSP010000020.1 coordinate 8,478, forward strand.
CGTGTGTGTGTGAATATCAATTGTTGTCAAAAAGGAAGCCAAGAAGTCGCATCAGCCCTAACAAAGGCATTCGCGGGCGATGAAGTAGAGATTAAGGCTACAGAGAATTGCTTTCGTTTTTGTAAATCTGGTCCGAATGTGGCGGTGAATGGAGCTCTCTTGCACAACATGAGCCCTCTTAATGCCGAAAAAAGAGTTCGCTTGGCCCTGGCACAAAAAGGGGTAAAAAAAGAAGCTATTGGAACGCGTCCACTCGATGAGCTCGATGCAGCTCTTGACGAAATGATGAATTTTTAGGAGAATATTGCATTTTTGAGCAGAGCGTGCTAATTTTTCTCGATACCTTTCGGAGGAGTGTCTGTGTATCTTTTGGATTTTTGTTATCGTCGAGTGGCGTTTTTCCTCTCAATTTTCCGAAGTATGTTTCAAGAAATAATCGACAAATTTGTTGCTCGAATACAAAGGGTACGAAAGTACCTTGTTCAGGCAAAGAATGTCTCACCCATGGGATGGGCAAAGAAAAATGCGCCTCTGCCAGTAGGTTTGTTGTTTTTTGGAGCGATGATTATTGGTGTGTTTATTAAATTGGCACTCAGTTCTTTTGTGACTATTGGATACGATGATTATCATTCAGCAGGAACAAAAAATGCGATCAGTCTTATCGAACTTCAAGAGAAAACACTGCGAGAAGGAGGATCGCTTGCCTATATTCCGAAGCAAAACTCTGGACCAGCCTGTACTGATTTGAAATAATGATCGATTCTCTCTTAAGAGTATGTCTGAAACATTTTCTCGAACTGAAAAAGCTACACAGATAATTTGGAAAAATTCTCTTGCAATTTCAATTGTGCTTGGTGGGTTATTTCTTGGGAGTCTTTTTGTTGATATTGGACAACTCGTGCTCGGGAGGGGATTTTCGCAATCCGCGGTTCGTGAGCATGAAGTACTTGAGCAAGGAGAGCGAACTTGGGTGGCGTATCGAGACCCGCGGGTAGACGTGACTCTTTTGACCGATCCTGATTGTAAAGCTTGTGATACCGATGAAGCTCTCGTGTGGTTACGACGTGTTCTCCCGACCATGAGCATTTCGATTGTATTCGAAGATTCTGATGAAGGGCGCCAACTTATTCAGCAGCATGAAGTGCAAGCGCTGCCGACATTTATTTTTTCGAGTACGCTTTCGAAGACAGATTTCTTCACTCAGGCCAACTCACTTTTTCGGTCATCGGGCAAGCAGTATCTTTTGAATATAGAAGAGCTCGGTCTTCCGATAGGAAAATATCTCAGGACTCCCTCGGTGAACAAAGAAAGTGTCGTTTTGGGAAATCGAGAGGCCCCACTGACGGTGGTGATTTATTCTGATTTTCAGTGCAATTTTTGTAGCAGTTTCCATACAAATCAAATCAAAAAATTGCTTGATGAATATGGCAATCAAGCGGCCTTTGTTTTCAAGGCGCTCCCACTGGATACTCATCCAAAAGCCTCACTTCTCGCTGCCGCCTCTCTCTGTGCCAATGAGCAGGGGAAATACTTTGAGTATGCAAGTGCGATTTTCGGCAAGCAACGCGAACTTGAGCAACGTCAAAATACGAAGCAGGAGCTTAAGAATCTCTCTTGGATGGCGAAACTAAACTGGAAAACCTTCTCTGATTGTCTCGACCAAGACCGCTTTGCCGAACAAGTAACAAACGAAGCGGCTGAGGCAAGGTCTCTTGGTCTAACTGCCACGCCGGCTGTTTTCATCGGAAATCGATTTCTCTCCGGTGCAGCCGAATATGACACCCTGCGCCAGATGATGAATGATGCTCTAGGAGAGTCTCATTAGGGGAGGCTTGTTTTTCGATTTAGGGGAGGCTTGTTTTTCGATAGGTAACAAAAAAGACGGCTTGCTTGGATTGTTGTCGTCTTTCTTTTGTGTGAGCCAAGACCGGGATTTGAACCCGGGACCTATGCGTTACGAGTGCATTGCTCTACCAGCTGAGCTATCTTGGCTATATGCAAAACAAAAGGAGTATACCCGAAACAGTACTTTTTTTCAAGCTCATGTATAAGTCCACCCATCTTTGTTTCTGTGGATATGAACACTGAGTACTTTCTTGAGGTGTACCTTATTTTCCGCTATAATAGAGGCACTCCTATGGAATCACCCTTAGAAACACTCACTCTTCTTCGCCAAAAACTCCTGCGCTTGCAGGAATATCTTTGACTTTACCACAAAAGACAAAAAAATTACGGAATTGACTTTTGAGAGTGAGCAGCTAGGATTTTGGGATAATCCCAAACATGCCGGTGGCATCATGAAGGAACTGGAACGATTGAAAGGGGAACACGAAAAATTCTTTAGTTTAGAGAGAGAAATTAACGACACAATTGATTTGATTGCTCTTGGCCTTTCTGACGAAGAAACAGCAGAAGTTGAACGATCCATCCTCCTTTTTGAAAAGACATTTGCTGAATGGGAATTTCTTGCTTTGCTCTCCGGTCAGTACGACACGCATGATGTTTTGCTAACAATTCGAAGTGGGGCAGGTGGCGTTGACGCTCAGGATTGGGCAGAAATGTTGCTCCGCATGTACCTTCGCTTTGCTGAAGAGCGTGGATGGAAAACGAAAATGCTCGATGAAAATCGGGGCGGAGAAGCAGGAATCAAAAGCGCAACTATCGAAATAATAGGGGAATACGTCTACGGATATCTTTCGCTTGAAGCGGGTATTCATCGTTTAGTCCGGCTGTCCCCGTTCAATGCAAATAGTTTACGACAGACTTCGTTTGCATCGGTAGAAGTGATTCCTGTTATTGAGGATGATGCGGCAGTAGCGATTCGCACTGATGATCTTCGCGTGGACACCTATCGCTCTTCTGGGGCTGGAGGACAAAATGTCAATAAAACTGAGAGCGCAGTGAGAATAACCCATATCCCAACCGGACTGGTAGCAGCCTGCCAGAGTGAACGCTCTCAACTCCAAAATCGCGAAGAAGCTCTGAAGATGCTTCGCGGTAAGCTTGCTCAACAAGAAATAGAAAAACAGACTTTGGAACGGCAGAAACTGAGAGGTGAAGTGAAAAGCGCAGAATGGGGAAATCAGATTCGCTCATATGTTCTTCATCCCTATACGCTCGTCAAAGATCACCGAAGCAGCGTCGAAACGAGCGATACGGCCGGTGTTTTGAATGGGCATATTGATCTTTTTATTGAGTCTAACTTGCGCGCCTTACGAAAGTAAGCGAAAATAGAAGAAGAGAATATTCATCAAAAATAAATATGTCGAACATGGTCCCGATTATTCGTTTCGAGCATACTTCAAAACATTTTTCTCATGAACGGCATGTGCTGAGTGATATTAACTTCTCACTTCTCCCTGGAGAATTTGTTTCACTCGTCGGCGTGAGTGGCGCGGGAAAATCAACCATCCTGAAGCTTATTTATGCAGAAGAAGTCCCTTCAGAAGGGGAAGTCTATTTTAACGGGCGACCTATTAGTGGTATTAATCGCAAGCATCTCCCATTTTTTCGTCGAAACATCGGAACCGTTTTTCAAGATTTCAAACTTTTGCCAAATCGAACTGCTTTCGAAAATATCGCCTATGCCTTAGAGGTTGATGGGAGAGAAACCGAAGAGATCAACCGTGAAGTACCCGAGATTCTTGAAATTGTCGGCTTAACCGATAAAGCAGAACAATATCCTCGGCAACTTTCGGGGGGTGAGCAGCAGCGAGTTTCGCTTGCGAGAGCACTTATTCATCGTCCCAAAGTGATTGTTGCGGATGAACCAACCGGTAACCTCGATCCTGTGTCCACTCAAGAAATCGTGAAACTCCTTCTGGAAATCAACTCATTTGGAACAACTATTTTACTTGCAACGCACAACAAAAGTATTGTTGATAATCTTGGGCGACGCGTTATCGTTCTCGAAAAAGGGAAAATCGTGAGTGATGAAGCGAATGGGAAATATACATCTCAACATACCTTAACACCACCAAGCAATTCCAAACCAGTTTCTCAAAAAAACATCTAAAAATATGAATACACTCAAACTGTGGCGTACCTTTCATGAAGGCATGATGAATGTTCGTCGGAATGGATGGCTTTCTTTTGCGACCGTTGCTATTTTGTCACTCTCACTTTTTATTATCGGACTTTCAAGCTTCGTTGCGTATTCAACCCATTTGGTTTTAGAAAATATTAAAGACAAAGTCAATGTGACCATCTCATTTAATCAGAACGTCACTGAAGAGCGTATCATGGAGATTAAATCTTCTCTTGAAAAATACACCAAGGAAGTTTCTTCGGTGGAGTTTATTTCTCGAGAGCAGGCGCTAGCTGAATTTTTGGCTCAGAATGGTAATGATGAAAGTGTCAAAAAAGCACTGGAAGAAATCGGTGAAAATCCACTTTTTTCTTCTCTGATTATTAAGGCAACCCAGCCAGAATACTATGAGGTTATCGCTACGCAAGTGCAGAATTCATCATTCAAAGATGATATTAGTCGTGTCAATTACGCGAAGAATAAGAAAATTTTTGAGCGCATTCAACTCATCAACACCACGGCAACTACCACTGGACTCACATTAGGGAGTGTCTTTGTTGTGATTGCGCTCATCATTACGTTCTACACGATGTACATCACTATCCATTCTCACAAACAGGAATTTGAAATCATGCGTCTGGTGGGAGCCTCAAACTTATACATGAAAATGCCGTTCATGTTTGAGGGGATGTTTTATGGGGTAGTTTCTTCAATAGTCGCCTCGATTTTTCTTTTGATTGTTTCTCGTTCATTGGCACCGATTACAGAAGGAGCTCTCCCTCTGGGAGGGGACACTCAATCGCTCTTTATGCAATACTCCTTGGTCATTTTCATTGGACTCCTCGCTCTTGGAGTTACCCTGACCACTTTTTCAGCCTCACTCGCTATCCGTCGCTATCTGAAGATTTAACGAAAATGTCAAACAAACATTTGGGTCAAGCCTGGATTCTTTGATGGGTGAGACTTGCCAATTTGTTTTTTTGTTCGTACAATAAACAGCCATCCTCAGTTTTTTTCCAACCGAATATATCTCTCAATGGAGGTATCCAAAATGTTTGAGTATCTTCGACTGTTGAATGTTTTTTCCCAGTATCGGACCAAAGAAGAATTTCTTACGTACGTCATGTATTGTTCTCAGTTTACATGGGAGGAAAAATCGAAAATTCTTTTCGTGTATGCCCTGATGGAGCAACAATTCGAGGGCCTTCGTCGTGACAGCGGTGGTCCGTATATAGACCATCTTCGTTCGGTTGCAATGATTAGTATGATTTATATCGGGGTAAAGGATGCTGACGAGGTGTTAGCGGCTCTTCTCCATGATGCGACCGAACACTTTCCGGGCGACTGGTCGAACGTGCACATCAAAAAGATGTATGGACCAAAAGTCGCTACTCTTGTCGATATTATGTCAAAACCACTCCTGAAACCAGGTGGGGATGAAGAAGAACGTATCAGGAAATATCACACACGTTTCCACTCTGCCGATAAGACAGCGGTGCAGCTGAAGATGTGCGATTGGATGCACAATATCCTGACACTGATCTACTGTACACCGCAAAAACAACAGCGAAAGCGGCTTGAGGCTATCGAATATGCTCTTCCGCTGGCATTGGAGCATAGAGTGCTGTATAACGAGCTCCGTACCGCTCTTTATTCACCAGTCTTGCTTGCGGTCTGCTCATTTTCGAGTTTTGTTCGGCCCTGATTTATCAGGGCTCGTTTTTTTTCTTGATAAAACAAAACGGGTTTGCTACACTGGGAGCACTCGTCTCATTGTTGACGGTTTTCTGTTTTTTGACTTTTTTGGGGTGTAGCCAAGCGGTAAGGCAGTGGGTTCTGGTCCCATGATCCTAGGTTCGAATCCTAGCACCCCAGCAAAT
>JAGOSP010000006.1 GCA_018062205.1 Candidatus Moraniibacteriota bacterium
CCCGAGGCGGTCGGTCCGGCGATGACGATCAGTTTGTGAGGGGGTAATTCCATAATAAGATGCGTTTTTTGAAAATGTCTTCTGTTGTTGTGGGATAGGGAAAGATACTTTACCACATCCTGAAGCTCATATGAAGAGAGTGTTCTGTATCGGTGTATCTGATCAGTGAGCGTAAAGGTGATTTTTGTGGAATGTGTTATTGGCTGAGGCTGGGAGGGTGATTTCTCTTTTTTTTGCAACGTGTTCGGAAACACCAGCATCAAAAAAAGAGAAATCACCTTTCTTTTGCGCTTGAGAAATCTTCCGTATAGAGACTGTAAAAGGAACTTCTGAAGGTTTTTACTATCTGACTGATTCGACACCCTGCAGCGCGCGTATCTGTTCGAGCGCAGTTTCTTCAGCATGTATGCAAAAAGGCGTATCAATAGTGGTCCCATGCACGCTGACGAGTATTTTCACTTCACCTTTCTCAAGGGTACGAAGAAAGGCGGAGAGTTCGCTAATGAGCTTGGCATCGGTTTGTTCTTCGAGGGTAATAAGGAGTTTGGGGGTTGTCGTTTGGTTTTCTTCTCCCTGGGTTTTTTCTGAAGCTGATTTTTCTCGAGTTACGCGCACTCTTTCAAATTGAGTCAGAGTATCAAGAGAAAGTCGCTCGGCACTTTCGGCAATACAGCGAAGCTGTCCATCTTTGTGAGAAACTCGGGCATTGACGAGTATAATATCATCTTCCTTCCAGAAACCGTCTGTTTGTTCGGCAATTTTCCCAAAAACGAGAATTTCGGTACGACCAGTCAGGTCTTCGAGCCCAATAAAGAACATTGGGTGACCGTTTTTGGTGATCATCCTTCTCACAGAGGTGACAATGCCACCGATACGAACGCGACTGTCATTTCCTTGCTTTTCAATATCGATAAGGGCTGTTGTGGTTTCTTTGAAGTAGTGTCGGTAGTCAGAAGCCGGGTGTCCGGTGATATAGAGTCCAAGAAGCTCTTTCTCCCAAGTCAGACGTTGTTGTTTCGAAGCGGGAATTGCTCGGGAAAGATGAATTTTGGTTTTTGGGAGTGGCATAGAACCAAAGAGACTTTGGGTGTGTGTTTCGGCGAGAGTAGATGATTGTTTCCCATAGCGGATAATGGCGTCAATACTTTCGAGTATTTGTTCGCGTTCGCCAAGTGTATCAAGAGCGCCTACTTTTGTGAGAGCCTCAACAGATTTTTTATTGAGGTCTTTGGTTTGGACGCGCTCGACAAAGTCTTCGAGGGTTTTAAATTTTCCTCCACGTTTTCGTTCTTTGACGATTTCTTCTGCGCAAACCGAGCCAACATTTTTGATAGCCTGCAGGCCAAAACGAACACGCTCAATGCCGTCATCGCCACGGATAACCGCGAAACTCTCAAAACTTTCATTGATGTCTGGTTGGAGTACTTCGAGACCGATTTCGCGGGCTTCGCGCACCTCGATAGCGATTCGGTCAGTGTCATTCTGATCGCTCGTGAGGAGAGCGGCCATGAATTCGGCTGGGTAATGGGCCTTGAGATAGGCGGTTTGATAACCAATCATGGCATAACAAGCTGCATGGGAACGATTAAATCCATAGCCAGCGAACGGTTCGATAAAGGCGAAAACCTGTTCAGCAACATGTTTCGTAATGCCATGTTTGACACAGCCATCGATAAATTTGATGCGTTGTTCGGCGACTAATTCCTTGATTTTTTTCCCGACTGCTTTGCGGAGCACATCAGCCTCACCAAGTGAGAAGCCGGCGAGATCGCGCGCGATTTGCATGAGCTGTTCTTGGTAAACAGCAACGCCGTAGGTATTCTTGAGAATCGGCTCGAGTTTTGGGTGAAGATATTCAATTTGCTTGGTGCCATGCTTGCCACCGATGAAGTCGGGGATATATTCCATCGGTCCGGGACGATAGAGCGCGACCATGGCGATGATATCTTCGAAGACGGTTGGTTTGAGCTGCTTCAAATAGCGTTTCATACCAGTTGATTCGAGCTGAAAAACGCCGGTGGTGCGGGCTTCCTGAAGTACGCGGTAGGCTCCTTCATCATCAATAGGGAGTTTGTCCATGATATCGGAGACTGAAGCAGTGTCTGAATTGAGTCCAAGTTGTTTTGTGAGGGCCTCCATTTTATCGAGGGCGCGTACAATACGAAGCGTATTTTGAATAATAGTGAGGTTTTTGAGTCCAAGAAAGTCCATTTTGAGCAAACCGATTTTTTCGACCGCATTGTTTTTGGTTGAGGCAGCGTACTGCGTAACGACTCCCTCGCGTGAGCCAGAAATTCTTTGGAGAGGGGTGTATTCAGTAACGGGATCCTTGGTAATGACAACTCCACAGGCGTGCATGGAAGCATGGCGTGCAAGTCCCTCAATTTTTTGGGCATTGTCGACTAATCGACGCACTTCGACATTGTTCTCATAGTGTGTTTTGAACTCAGGGACTTCCTCAAGAGCTTTTCTGATGGAAGTGAACATGGGTATCATTTTGGCAGTCTGGTCGCAGAGAGAGAGGGGAATACCGAGGGCTCGACCAACATCACGAATGGCACCACGAGCAGCCATAGTTCCAAAAGTAATAATCTGCGCGACATGGTCAGCCCCGAATCGTTCGCGAACATAGTTGAGTACGTCTTCTCGATGATCATCAGCAAAGTCCATGTCGACATCAGGCATGGAAATACGCTCAGGATTGAGGAAGCGTTCAAAAAGGAGATCATATTGAATGGGGTCGAGGTTGGTGATACCGGTGAGATAAGCAACGAAAGAGCCGGCGGCTGATCCGCGGCCCGGGCCAACAACAACCCCATTATCTTTTGCCCAGTTGACGAAGTCCTGCACGATAAGGAAGTAGGATGCGAAGCCGGTTTTTCCAATAATATCAAGCTCGTAGTTGAGACGCGCGAGTTGTTCTTCTGTAGTTGGGGCGTCGCCAAAACGCTCCTTCAAACCAGTTTCGCAGAGCTCCCTCAAATATCCATCGGGGGTCACATTTTCGGGGAGAGGGTACACCGGAAGATGATTTACTCCGAAAGTGAAAGAAAAATGACAGGCATCAGCAATTTTTTGGGTATTCTCAAGAGCGTCGGGAAAGTCTTTGAAAATATCGCTCATCTCTTCGGAACTGCGAAGTGAAAGATCAAGTGACATCATTGAAAAACGATCGCGATCCTCAACGCGTTTGTTGTCACGAATGCAGAGGAGCGTGTCTTGGACGGAGGCATCTTCACGATGGACATAGTGCACATCATTGGCTGCGACAAGCGGAATACCTGTTTCGCGAGAAAGGGCAATGAGCCCTTGATTCACGGTCGCCTGAGCCTCGTGTTCAAAATGAGGTTGAATTTCAAGATAGAAATTTCCAGCTCCAAAAATATTTTGATATTCAAGGGCGGCGAGTTTTGCCCGATCATAGTCACCATACATGAGTTCTGATGGCACTTCTCCTTGGAGTGATGAAGAGAGAGCGATGAGCCCTTCGTTATATTGGCGTAGCAGTGCTTTGTCAGTACGGGCTTTGTAGTAGAAGCCATCAAGTTGAGCAATGGAAATAATTTTGAGAAGATTCTTGTAGCCAATTTCATTTTTAACCAAGAGAACGAGCGTATGACGTCGGCGGTCTTCGGCAGTGTTATTTTTACTGTGGAGGTCGTGGCAGATATACATTTCTGCTCCGATGATTGCTTTGATTCCGTAGTCTTTGGCTTTGGTGTAGAACTCAACCGCTCCGTAGAGGGCCGAAGTATCTGTGAGTGCGAGAGCAGTCTGCCCAAGCTCCTTGGCACGAGCTAAGAGCTCTTCTGGTCGGCCGAGAGCAGTCAGGAGTGTGTAATGCGAATGGACATGGAGGTGAGTGAAGTTCATGTGTATAGGGAGGTGATAAGGGGGATTGGAATGTGTAGCTGGAGAAATATGGGGTAGATACTCAAAAAAATATCAACAAAAAACCGCATCGAGAACATCGAAACGGAATGTGGCACGTGAGCACGGAATTTGTAGCATAATCATGTGTTTCTCTCAGCGCCCGGATCGCTCCATGGAGTTTGCAGAGAAGCTTAGGATAAGCCGAGTATAGCAGATTTTTGAGAAAAGAAAACCCCGAAAGAGCGTCCGGTTGGTTTTTCAAGGTTTGGAGTGACGAATTCAATAGAGATACATTTTTTGTTTTTGAGAAAAGGAAGTATACGCTATACTAATGCTATGCAAATCACAAATTTTGAGCTTGAAAAACTGAAATCACCGGAAGGTGGGCGTTTGGTGGTGGGAGTAGATGAGGTGGGGAGGGGTCCTCTTGCTGGGCCAGTCGTGGCAGCAGCGGTGACGTATCGTGACTTGCGTTTTGTCATTCCGATCGAAAAAGAAAAAGAGTTTGCGCTCATACGGGATTCAAAAAAATTATCTGAGAAGCAGCGTGAGCAGGTTTTCACAACGATACAGGAGTCTTTTTTTGTTGGTATTGGTATTATTGCACCCGAAACCATTGATCGGGTAAATATTCTTGAAGCGACTTTTCTGGCGATGAAAGCAGCTCTATCAGATTTGAAACGATCTTTGCCAGAGAAGAGTATACAAAACACCTGTTTTTTGATTGATGGAAATCAGCAAATCCCGAATTTCTCTGGCGAGCAGGAGGCGATTATTGGCGGAGATGGCCTTTCGAAGTCTATTGCCGCGGCTTCCATTATTGCCAAAGTGACGCGTGATCGAATAATGGATGAATATGATCAAGAATATCCAGTTTATGGGTTTGCCCGGCATAAGGGGTATGGGACAAAAGAACATATGGATGCATTGCGAAGATATGGGCCATGCCCACTTCATCGTCAGTCTTTCCGTCCGGTGCAGTTGTCTTCACCAGATACAGTAAATAAACGCTTTTCTCGAGATTTACAGCCACGGCGTTCCCGATAATTTTTTTGATATTTGGCTTAAGAGTGGGATATTTAAAAGAAAACAAGAATGTTCTGTGTTGGCGGCTTTTCGGGTATGGTGTACGATGATTGATATGGAACAGAAATCGGGTCAAAGACAATGGCGTTGGCAGGTAGTAGCGATTCTCATCGGCATTCTTTGTGTGGGATTCTTTTTGCGAAGCTACCATTTTTCTGATTGGCTGCATTTTGAGCTTGATCAAGCTCGTGATGCTCGGGTAATTGATGTTGCAGCCGAAGGATCATTTGTAGATCTTCCTCTTCTCGGTCCAAAAGCGGGGGGAACATTTCTTCGCTTGGGGCCATTTTTCTATATTTTTCAGTACCTATCTGGTTTGGTATTTGGGATGAATCCGGTTGGGTACGCCCTTGGTGTTATGCTGCTCTCGGTTGCAACGCTTGGTGCTTTTTTCCTTTTCGCGCGACGGTTTTTTTCGGATCAATTGTCACTTGGATTGACTGCGATTTTTTCAGTGTCGTTATTTTTTGTTTTGTATGGACGTTTTGCATGGAATCCAAATCCAATTCCATTTTTTATTATTTCAGGATTTTATGCCTTGTTAAGGTCTGTAGATATCCACGAGCAGCGTCGAGGAATGTGGTTTGTCCTATGTGTGGCATTTCTTGGTATAGCATCCCAGCTTCATTTTCTTGTTTTTATCACTCTCCCGGTGTTCATGGCGAGCTTCCTTCTCATTCGTCGGCCAAAATATTCATGGAAGACGTGGCTGGCTGCTTTCGGAATCATAAGTATCTTGTACTTGCCGGTTGTGTTGAATGAAATTGAAACACGAGGACAAAACTCGCAAGAGTTTTTCATGGCTATTACAAAAAAATCAACGAAGGAAGAGCGGAGTCTCCCGGAAAAATTTTTACGAGATGTGAGTGAGCATGGTCTTGCTAATCTGGTGATTTTGACTGGATTTGAAGGAGGGGCTTTCCCAGTTCTCCGTATTGAAAAAGGCGCTCTCACAAGCTTGTGTTTGGATCGATGCGACGAAGGGAAGTGGTATGGCGTAGCGGCAATACTCATATCCATGTTGTCTGTCTTCGCTTTAATATGGTTCTGGTGGCGAGAAAGAGACCGTGTAAAATCTGATTTTTTGTTGGTAGCACTCCTTTGGCTTGGGATTACTTTTCTGGTGTTTCTTCCTCTTTCATACGGAATAGCACCTCGGTTTTTTCTTTTATCGGGACCGTTCTTTTTGCTCGCTTTTGGAGCTTTGCTGTTAGCGATTGAGCGACTATGGCACCGTCATCATTTGGGGAGGATGATAAGTCTCTGTGTGATTGCTCTTCTTATCGGATCAAACGTGTTCTTTGTGACAGCACGTTTCCGCGAACTTTCACAGGCCGGATTTGAAGCGATTGAAAGTGCTCCGGACCGTATCCTGAAAGAGCGTATTCGCGTGACTCTCGAACAACAGAATTCTATAGTGTCCTTTCTTCAAGATCGATCGCAAGCGACTGGGTTTCCCGTGTATATGTTTAGTGAACCTCAACATCGGCGGGCCCTGAAGTATCTTCTTGAAGATCGTGGAATTGAAAATGCTGTTCTTGGGTTTGACGGGATTTATCGACAAGGAGTCTATTTCCTTATACTTCGGACGCGCTCGGATCATGAGGATGCACTCATGAAGTATTATACTTCGTACACGATTGAGACTAAGACTTTATTTGGAACATTGGTTGTTTTCGAGCTTATTCCCAAGCCAGAAGCGATTATCGGTGAACGACAAGATTTTTCAATAAACAAATCATCAAATTCATCGGCTCCACCACGTTATACATGGCGTGAATGGTTAAGTCGAAATCAATCAAATTCGAATGAGAATGAGAGGGAGGACGAGATTGATTCGTCGGTTGATGAAGGGGGAAACGAGCAGTAGATGAGGAAAGAATATCTGAAATTTGACTCGATAATTTTGTGAGGTATATGATTTCTTGGCGACAAACAATAGTATTGTTAGGACTTATTTTGTGTGTTGGCTTTGGAATTCGAGCAATTGGTCTTGGAAATAATTCTTTTGCAGCCGATGAGTTCCTCGATATAAATTCTGCTTATGGCTATTTCAAAACAGGAGAATGGAAATCGTGGGATTTTAATCACCAAGAACCGAGTGTCATCAATATAAATGTTGCGCGGGATGAACGAGCCTCTCTGTATAAATGGCAGGTTGCTCAATTATTCCGCTTTTTGCCCCCTACAGAGGCTACTGCACGCATAGTGAGTGTTTTGTGGGGGAGTATTACTTTACTCGTGGTATTTTGGAGTACGCTGGTATTTACAAAGCGTCGTGAGATTGCCTTGGTAGCAACTTTTTTATGCGCACTTTCAGTTGCGGAAATTATATTTGATCGTCGGCTGAGAATGTATGCCATGTTTGCTCCTGTTTATCTCGCTTTGGCGACCGCTCTTTATCTATGTCTAGAACAAGCGCCGACTACACGGAGGCGTTTCGTACGATGGTTTTCAGAAAGAATGGGAATCCATATTGGGTATGCACTCCTTACAGGCGGTTTGCTTCTCATCGGGCTTGCAACACATCAATTGACAGCAACCCTGATTTTTTCGGTTGCCTCGTATCTTCTGTGGGCGGGTTGGATGCAGTATCGAAAGACGCAGATTTGGAAGAATCGATACCTTGCTTTTCTTCTTCTTGGAATGGGGGCGCTTGTAATACTTCGCATTGGAGCTCCGAAATTTTTTGTTTCCTTTACAGCTGGTCTCATCTGGTTTGATAATCACTACAGTTATCTTGGATATGTGATGCAAGACTATGCGCATCCGCTTTTAGCCGTCTTTCTTATTGGTTTTGGTGTGTATAGCTTGGCGATACGGGAACATCGTTCCAAGGCGGCGGGATATCTCGCCTTTTCATTTTTGATACCTATTGCGTGTGCTATTTGGTTTTTCCGTCGGAACGCTGGCCCACAGTACATCTTTTTTGCGCAATCATTTGGTATGATATTGGCAGCTGTGGGAATATTTGGTATATGGCAATTGTTACGAGAACATTTTCCAGAATGGAAGAAGTCCGTATCGCTTGCTGTCTTTATAGGACTTTTTCTTTTGGTGCCAAATTTTGGGTATTTTCTTGAGGAAAATAACACGTATCACGAAACCTCTTCGGGGAGTAATCCAAATTATCGGAAGGTTTTTTCCTACGTGAAAAAGAATCTGCAACCAGGAGATGTCTTGGTGACACGAAATGTTCGAAACTACTATTGGAGCGGCGCTGATATTCCGGTCTATGATTTGGGTGATGAAGTGAATCGGGAGAAGCTTTCCAGAGATGCTCTGGAACAAGTTTTGGAGCAGTACAAAAGCGGATGGGTTGTTCTTTCGGACAATGATTATGATTATGTTTCAAATGAAGCTGAAACCTTGATAAAACAACAAATGGAACTGGTAAGTAATTCAGCCGTTCGAGGTTCTATTGAAGTCTATCGCTTTGGACAAAGAGGAGCAGAAAAAGAATAGTTGGTTGAGTAAGAATAAACAGTGTCGTTTGCAAAAATTGATTCCTAAAAACGATCAGCTTAGAAAGAGTTAGTCGTTGGTTTTTTGGGCGGGAGACTCGAAGGTTTAAGATTTCTTTTTGAAGAGTTGTGTGAAAGGTGTCAAATCATCATTCGTAAGCTCCCCCGCAAAACGGAGAAGAACAAAATAGAGAAAGATGAGTAGTGTTCCGGAGAAGAGAAAGCTATATGATCCATGAGGAAGAATACGCGAGAAAGCCGATAAAAGAAGAACGCCTCCAAGAGACACAAGGAGTGTTCGTGGAGAAATTTGAACACGGAAATGTCGTTTAGTGGCGATGAGAATTGCGATAGTGACTGCGATGGAGATAATCGTCGTAGAAAGGGCGGCCCCGATAAGAAGCCATTGCGGAATAAGGAGAAAATTGAGCACAATCATGCCAAGAAATCCAAAAAAAGCGAGTTTCATAGGGATTTTGACAAGCCCTGCTCCGTTGAGAGCAAAGGAAAGAACGTAAAAAATTGTCAGAAAACCAACACCGAGAGCATAAATTTGCATGGGGCGTTCTGCAGCAGCGTATTGGCTTCCGTAGAAAAGGTGAAGGACTTGAGGGGTATACAGGATAAGAAAAGTGACCAGAGGGAAGAGAAGGAAAACCATAAGACGAAGTGCTTTGTTGACGAGGTTTTCGGTTTCCTTCGTATCTCGTTCGGCTGTGGTTTTGGAAATAGCAGGGAGAAGAATAATGGTGAGGGCATAGAAGAGATAGTAGGGAATGCGCCCAGCGGTAATAGCAGCATTATAGATACCGGTGAGATAATCACTGCGGAGAAGACTCTTGATGAAGTAGAGGTCAAAAGTGAGAATACATTCATAGAAAAGAAGAAAGAGTGTGAGTGGCCCGGCATAAGCGAGTATGGTTTTTCCCGAGAAAGCCACAATTTTGTTTTTACTTTGTTTAACGTGAGGGAAATAACGATGAGTGATGAGGATATCAGCAATAAGAGCAATCATGAAGACAAAAAGTGGTGCAGCGATATATCCCGAGACAGCACCGTGGACACCAAAGAAATAAGCAAAGCTAATGATAAATAGCATGCGTCCAAATGAGCGTATCATTTTGAGAGTTGCTTGGAGACGGAAGAAGTGTAGTCCGGTATAGTAGTAGAAATAGAAGGAAGCCGCGGCAAAAGCGGGAATAATGAGTGAAGAGAGATGGAAGAGGGGGGTGAGACTTGGGTCGTGAAGTGCGCGCGCAATGAGTGGCGCAGCGAGAAAGAAAAGAATGGTGACGGAAGACATAAGTATGACCTGGAGGCGTATAGCCTGGTGTTTGATGCCGAGGATTTTTTCGGGAGCGCTCTCAAATATTTCGGCCAGGTACTTAGACATCGCTGTCGGAATACCATTGCCAATCAAGATGATTACCATGGTAGTAAGCGTTACAACAAGACTGTAGCGGCCATAATCAGCCGGACCGAGTATACGACCGACCGCTGATTGAATAATATAGCCAGCAATATTAAAAATAATTTCGGAGAAAGTGAGCCAAACGAGCGCCTGTGAGAATTTTTTCATAGAGTATGTCTAGCGATATGTCTTGTATTGTAGCTTTTTTCTCTTGAAAAAGAAAAAAAGCCGTACTTTCAGTGAAAGGCCGGCTGGTTTTTATGGTGGGGGCGCGGAGAGAGATGCACTCAGTGGAGATGAACGGCTTTGCGGGCGGCAGAGGAGGGGCGCCAGGTAAGCTTCTTTCCCTGCTGAGGGGCGTTCGGAAAGTCGATATCGAGTCGAAGATGGGGTGTTCCGACATCGACAAGGGCAAAAGTTTTTCACCCAACATTCCTACTGGCAGCACCATTTTTTGCGCAACTGTACGATCATAGTTGTGTCCCCGCGCTCCCAAGAACCAAGCTCTTCTCTTTTGAAAAGCACATTTCTTGGGAGTGAAAAATGATTCTTGAAGAACTCTGAATCGTTGAAAAATAATAGCAGCTACCTATTTTCCTGTCAAGAAAATGTATGAAGAATACGAGAGTTGAGTATCGAGGAAATTTGGATAACCTGATGTGTTTCTGTCTGTAATTTTTTTCAAAAAATGATTTATTGAAGGGATTTTTCTATTTTCGTCACAACCTCATTCAGATTCTCGTTAATTTCATTATTCCAAAAACGCAAGACCGTGTAATCAAAATCGGAAAAGTATGTTGCGCGGTCTCGATCGTGGTCTTTGTTATCTCTTCGTTTCCAGCCATCGATATCAATAGCGAGTTTCTTTTCAACACAACAAAAATCAACCCGATATGGACCGTGGGCATATTGACGAACAAAACGATGTCCGAGCGCTTGATTTTTGAGTCGTGACCAAAGTTTACTTTCTTGTGGGGTAGCATGTTTGACTTGTGCTCGTCGGGTTTTCTTGTGGGGTGAGAGAATCATAGAAAAAAGAGAAGAGAAGTTAAGAGTATCGGTTGTGATTCATGGTGGAGAAGAGTGATTTTATGGAAGAGCGTGAACTTTATTGAGAAGGGTGGTAGCAATAATACTTGCTGGTTGATCTGCCTGAATAATGTGCATATTCCACTGAGAAAGTTTTTGCTGAAAGAGAGCTTGTTTCTCATGGAGATAGGCGATGCCTTGCTCCGGAGTTCGTTCTCGAGACATGATAATTTTTGGGTCAATATCGAAATAGAAAGCGATACTGGGTTTTGGCAGGGAAGATTCGATAAGATGAGCTCGGGTACGCCACAAAAGAAAACGGAGTATTTTTTGATGTGTGAGAGCAAGGTATTCAAGATGAATGAGGCTATCAAAAAATGAGCGATCCGAAAGGAGATAGTCGTACTTCTCGTGTTGCAGTCGTGAGAAAAAACGTCGAAAGCGAAGTATATCGATAAAGAGGAGTTTCTGACGGAGGAGAAGTGCAAGAAGCGAGGTTGTGGTCACGGCTTTTTCGTGGCCTGGTTGAAAGTTTTGAGAGTGCTTAAACCATCGTATAAGGCGATTAGCGAGAGAAAATTCAATCGCATGGAAATAGGCGACGCGATAGCCTTCGCTGATGAGGTATTCTTTCAGGAGCTCAAGTTGTGTGGATTTGCCGCTGCCATCCACGCCAGAGAAAGTGATGTATCGCATAGACTGAGAGTAGCAAAAAGTGCTATTCTCAGCAATAAGGAGTTTGTCTGTCTAATTATGGAAAGCTGTTCAAGCAGAATTAGTAAGGCAACAGGATGATGTATAATCTGAATCTCTTGTTTGTGCTATGAGAGCACTTCTCCACTTTCTTCTCTCCTTGTTTATTCTTTTTCTTCCGTTGCAAACGGTATATTTATTGCATGAGCCAATTATTGGTGGGGAGAAGTGGCAATATGGGACAATCGGTATCTATGCCACGGATATCGTACTGATTTTATTATTATTGCTTTACGGAAGGATTCTTTTCCTCCGACGTACTTCTCAATGGTTTCGCAGATTTTTCACAGTTGTTTCTTGTTCGCAGAGTTTTCTCGTTCTGATGCTTTGTCTTTGGGTTGGTCTCTTGGTGTTCTGGGCGCCAGATAAGATGCTTGCCCTGTATTTTTTCGTGAAATTTCTTTTAGCTGGTGGAGTATTTTTTGTGGCGCGGTCACTGAATCAATATGAGATATCTCGGGTCATCATATTACTGTTCGGTATGGCGGTATGTGAAAGTCTGCTTGGTATTGGACAATTTCTCTCGCAAAGCACTTTCGCATCGACATGGCTTGGAATGAGCGGACATGAAGTCTGGCAGGCAGGAACGTCAGTGTTGAAAAATGATACTGGTCGTTGGTTGCGTGCGTATGGCACCTTCTCTCACCCGAATATGCTGGGGGGATATCTGGGAGCCGTGTTGGTTTTGGGAATAGGACAGACTTTTTTGGGCTTACCCGAGAAAAAAGAACGAGTATTTTTGTTGATAGGCGGTGTGATCATTCTGTTAGGACTACTCATTACTTTCTCTCGGCTTGCTTGGTTTGGGACAGTACTCGGTCTTTTGACGCTTGTGGTTTTGTGTTTTTGGTATGTATTCACAAAGAGATCAGCTCCCTACGCAGGGGATATCCCTAGAGCACACACTTTTTTTCTGGGTATGATGGGAGCGCTTGGGATAGCAGCCATTGTTTTCGTGGGAGTACTACACGAAACCGTATTCCCTCGTTTTGATGGTGAAATAATTACGCACGAAGGCTCAGCGTCTGAACGCATGCAGTCATTCCGGGATGCTCGTGAACTGATGTCGCAAGAAAATATATGGTTTGGTGTTGGTGGTGGAAATTTTACGACGGCGGTAAAAGCTTCCAATCCAGAGCGGCCAATATGGAGTATTCAACCAGCGCATAATGTCCCGGTTCTTATTTTTGTTGAGCTTGGAATTGTTGGTGGCATTCTCTTTTTCTGGCTTCTTTTGAAAACTGTGTGGGGAAGCAGTATTGCTATTCTAAAAATGAGTAAGCTATTTCGGAAACAGCTACTTTTTATGCTGGCATTTGCTGTGCTTCTCCCGGGCTTTCTTTTGGATCATTGGTTATGGAGTTCGCACTTCGGGGTGTTTTTTGGGATGTTTTTACTCGGGTGCGCATCTCAATTAGATACAACAAAAGATTCATCGGAACTGACAGAATCGCAGCGTATGACTTCGTGCAAATCAGGTTGATCTATCTGATTTGTTTCTTTTTTTACACGAAGATTATTCCTACTGTAACGTAGCTGGGAGAGGATGAATTGTGCTTCCGAAGAATTGACTGCCAAGGAATGTAAATTTTTCTGTTGGGTCAGTGGAATAGAATTGGAGAGTGCTCTCTTTTCCGAGCAGAGCTTCTTGTTCAGCATGCTTTTTCAAATAGAATCGAAGTTTTTCGGGAACCACCGTAGCTTCGGAAATGATATGGAGATCAGAGCCAGCTATTTTGCGAATGTGATGTTTCAGAATTCCGTAGTGGGTACAACCAAGTATGAGCGTATCTATTTTTTCATTGAGAAGCGGACGAAGGTATTGTTCAAGAATGGGCTCAATAATAGTTGAGTTGTGTTCACCAGTCTCGATTAAAGGAACGAGAAGCGGACAGGCCTGCTGGAATACTTTTGTCGCAGGATTGAGTTTGGTAAGTTCTCGGATAAAGGCGCCAGATGCTACGGTTCCTTCGGTGGCAATAACGCCAATCCTTTGATTTCGGGTGTACACAGTGGCTTCCTCAGCGCCTGGGATGAGTACGCCGAGCACTTGTTTCCCTGGATATGTATGGGGGAGATACTCCGTCTGTATTTTTCGAAGAGCATCACTCGAGGCTGTATTGCAAGCGAGGATGATAAGCGAACAGTGATGCCGGAAAAGGAAATCAATTGCCTGCCGAGTAAATTCGTAGACGATTTCAGGAGAACGATTCCCGTATGGGCTGCGTGCTGTATCGCCCAGATAAACATAATTGTACTCGGGCAACTCTTTGACGATGCCCTTCAATATGTCTAGTCCACCAAAACCAGAATCAAATACGCCAATGGATTGCTTCTTTGGAAGATATGACATGGAAATTCTCTGATAGCTTGCAGTATCCAATCTTCTCTCAGACTGAGAGAAGATCCCTAGAGAGGGCAGGCTAAGCGGATGGCTAATACATAATGACCGAGACGGGCTGTAAACGGGCGACAGGTTTGACAATGTTGTTTTCTTTGACGCTTGCAATAACATCATCAGCCCTTTTGTAGTGGGCAGAATCTTGCTCGATAACCTTGGAGGAACGACCATTGTAGAGGTGAACACCCTTTCCTTTCAGTTTCTGATCAAGCTCAGTTCTGTTTGTAGGGACAGAGTCCTCGGTTTTTTTGGTAGACTTTCCAGCGCCGTGATTGCAGGAGAAAAAACTTGAAGTATTTTGATCAGTACCAACACAAAGATAGGCTTCAGTAGAGAGAGAGGTTGGGATGAAAGCTGGTTCACCGGTTTCTCGGAACACAGGATGATCTTGCATTCGGGCTGGACCATAGGCGCGACTCGTACCATTTCGATGTACCCAGACTTCTTTTTCGGAGTGCTCTTCTTGAGATACAAGAATATGTGGCATATCATAGAGGAGTTCAAGTCCGGGATCACGACCAAGGACGCGACGAATAGTTTTCGCGACATTATGAGTAATCACTGCCCGATTCGCATGGGCAAAATTTGAGCAGGCTTGACGAGCAGCCATATACAGCTTGCCGTCCTCACCATCCCCATCGAAGGCAATAAGAGGCTCCTTCGTACCGAAATGGGACGCACGAATTTTGGCAGCAATCGAGTGGATGGTCTTTTTAAAGGGTGTGAGCCAAAAGAAACGACCGATATTCATGAGAATAGCCGTTGAGAGATGCTCGCGTTTTTTGGCAGTGTACATATACATGGTGTATTGGCCAAGTATGCCTGAACCACAATGCACCATGAAGAGATAGTCCCCATTTCGAACACCGAGCTTGGTCGCTGTTTCTTCATCTTCGATGTTGGTTACCTTCATGAGGTCAAGGAAATGGTTCCCTGCTGCACCAAGAATTCCTGAGCGAAATTGTGCGAAGAAAAGAAAGAGTGGAGGAAGAATATGGAGCATATCGCGAGCGGAGAGTTCTTTTGAGAAGAAGTTTCCTCGATCAAGTGAGTTTTCAGCCTCGTATTTGGTTGCAATCCCAAGATAATCGATAAGTGGCACGATACCACGTCGGCAAATGTCAACAATGACACGGAAAGGAAGGTAGGTACCAAAGTAGGCTTTTGTGGGGACTACGGGGACAAGCGCCTCAAAGAGACGATGGAGTTCTTCTGGGGTGGTGTTTCTTTCATTGAGGTTTGTACGGACGAGACGCATGCCACAGGCCGGATCGCTATCATTGAGCTGGGGGAGTATAAAATGCTCGGAAGCAATAGTGGTACCAGTTGCATTCTTGCGACCTGGTTTGCTGTGAACATCAGCCATGGCGGCTATATGATCAAATAAACCGCTATTGGAGGCGACACTTTCGAGTTGGGCAAGCGTGGATTCATTAGGAAGAAGCGCATCTTGCACATGAAAAATAATCGGCACTTTCATTTTTTCAGTTTTGAATTCACTGCGGTATTCAGAAATTTTTTTGAGAGAATGGTGGGACATATATTTTGGAAATGTAAGAGATGTATAGGAGGTTTTTTATGAAACTTGAGGAAAAACAACACTATATTCGTAAGGGACAGATTTTAGAGCGAGTCATAGAGTCGCTCGTATTCTTTCACGGTATTTTGAAGGTCAAAATGGGTTTCAACGAAGGTTCGGGCTGACTGACCGAGTCTGATTCTTTCTTCCGGATGGGCTTGTAATTTCGTGATAGCCAAAGAGAGCGCTTTCATATCACCGCGAGGAATCGTAACACAAATATCAGGATTGGCGAACTCTTTGAAGAGAGGGAGATCTGAGAGAATAACTGGTTTTCCACAAGCGTAGGCCTCAATGATAACAAGCGGAACATCGAATTTCCCTCGCATATCATTGACAGGGAAAACGATGATATCTGCTAGATTGTACAATTTTGGCATATCAGCATAGGTATCAGTGAAACGGATATGTTGAATGACGCCAGCTTCTTTGAAGCGTTTGGTAATTTCCATTTTTTTGAGTTGGTCATCCTCGTGTTTTTTGACACGGCAAGCAAAGATGAATTTCATGTTTGAGTCTGGGTGATTGGTAAAATATTTAATGAGCCAATCCGTGAGCATGTCGGTGGCTCCAAGACGAGCGTATTCGCCGTTGTAAGTAACGATGAAATCCTCAGAAGTGACATCAAAGTATTCAAGAGTCTGGGTATTTTTTTCGGCTGGTTGATAAAACGAAAGATCGACTCCGGGATAGATACGGCTCACATTATGAAAGCCGATGTTTTGGAGGAGCTTCTTTGAGTAATCAGAATAGACAACAATATGATGAGCGAAGAGGAGTTGTTTCCACTGCTTTGGTCCATAGAGGTCTTCGCGGAGAGTGGCGATAGTCTGAAGGGTTTTCCCATGAGTTGGGCGACTGAAAAAATTGATAAGAGAGGTGTTTTTTCGAGTCGGAGTAAAGAGATAGTGAGTGATATCGAATTTTCCTCGCAAATTTCGGAGAGTGGACAACAGCCTCATTTTTTCTGAGAAATCAAGCTCATTTTTGGTGTAGCAGGGAATTTGCGTAATATTCGCGGGAAGATCAGGCAGCCAGGCGGGAGTTGTGAGAATACTTACGTGATGCGCGTTTATTGATTTGGCAAGGAAATAGGCGAAATTTTTTGAGGCCTCATCCCAAGGAGGAACAAGCGGGCGAGTGGCCAGAAGAATTTGTTTCATAGATTTGAGACAGATTGTGAGTATATGCTTTTAAGAGAAATGACTCCTTATGGATACTTCTATCATATATCATACAAGAAGCTTGGATTTCGGTCACTTCGCGTTGTGTACTTTCGGAGATTCTCTTTACAAAAAGAAAAAATCCTGTCAAAATAAGGCGATTTCTCTCTGAGTATGAGAGAAGATGTTTACGAGAGAGTATTTTTTATTTGTTCGCACTAAGAGACCAGTATTATGTCGCTGAAAGTCGGAATTGTTGGATTGCCAAACGTGGGAAAGTCCACGTTGTTTAAGGCGTTGACACGCAAGCCTGTAGATATCAATAATTATCCTTTTTGTACCATCGAACCGAATATCGGTATTGTTGAGGTTCCAGATGAGCGACTTGCCAAACTCGCCAAACTTTCGGGAAGTAAAAAAATTATCCCAGCAGTGATTGAGTTCGTAGACATTGCTGGTTTAGTGAAGGGTGCGAGCGAGGGAGCTGGGCTTGGGAACAAATTTCTGGCCAATATTCGCGAGGTAGATGCCATCGTCGAAGTAGTGCGGGCATTTGAAAACACAGATATTATTCACGTGAATAACCGCGTTGAACCGGAAGATGATATCGCTATCATTAATACAGAGTTGATTCTGGCAGACCTTGAGACCCTGACCAAGCGGAAGATAAAGACAGCCAAAGAAGCACGTGGTGGTGATAAGGACGCACCGATTGAACTCGCGCTCATCGGGCGATTAGAACAAGAGTTGTCGAATGGTATTTTGGCTCACCAAATCTTTCTTTCGCTGACGGATGAAAAAGAGCGGAAGATACTGCAAGGGTTACAATTACTTACAGCGAAGCCTTTTCTGTATGTGTACAATATTTCAGATACCTATCAGACACTGACGCCTGCCCTCGAAGAGCGACCACATGTCAAACTTGATATCAAAATTGAGGAGGAATTGCTTGATATGACAACTGAAGAGATGACAGAGATGGAAATCACATCGCATATCGGTGATTTGGCTCGCCAGGCGTACGCATTATTAGGGTTGATGACCTACTTCACGACTGGTCCCGAGGAGACGCGAGCCTGGACTGTTAAGCAAGGTTCGACTGCTCCGCAAGCTGGTGCAGCGATCCACGGGGATTTTGAAGAGAAATTTATTCGTGCGGAAGTGATTCATTGGGATACGCTGTTGGCTGCTGGGTCATGGAGTGCGGCTCGTGATCAAGGGACGCTTCGTATTGAAGGCAAAGAGGCTATTATTGTGGATGGCGATGTGATTGTCTTTCGGGTCTAACTCATTGGCAGCGCAAGTGTATTTTTTGCAGGAGCTTTTTTTGAAATAAGACAAGGGGATATTATACGAAATGAGTCGCGCAAGAGAAATCGTCCTTTTTCTTTGGATGAAAAATTTTGAACGCACGAGTTGAAGTTATTTCGAAAGGCTTTTCCTTTGTGACATTTGAAAGTATTTGTTATACTAGAAGAGAGAATTTTTCTCAAAAAGGTTTGTGTCTTTGAAAGAATATTCTTTCTCTGAGCGAGATATTCGCGCAAAAATATTCCATGCGCTTTTCAATAAGAACCAAAAAAGTAATATCAAAAGTAAGACAAAAATTCCTGTACACACGAGGATATTTTTTGGTTATGTTTAAAAAAACAAAGAAAAACGTATTGAGCCGTTTGTTTTCTCGTTTTGTGCAGACAGCAACTCGTCTGACAAAAATCTTCATTGATTCATTATTTGTCACTCAGGAAAAAACCAGAACCCAGACCGTCATTGATGCGGAAAGTCTGGAAGAATTTTTTTCGAGTTATTCGGTAGCAAGAAAGAGTAGTTATGGTAAAGCCTATCTTCGACGCCGACATATAGTTGCCTTTGCTACTGCCTTGAAAAGGAAGGTATCTTTTGTGGTGGGTATTTTGCGGAGTTTGACCTGGCGAGGAGCCTTGATGCTATTTGTCTTAATCGTGATTTATGGAGCAACTCCAGGAGCACTGAGCGCCCCACAGTCAGTGTCGATTGACACGCGCGCTGAATGGGAGACAGGAACACAAACAAATACGACCACTCTGAGCTCTACAGATGCGATTCAGTTGCAGTCGTCAGGGAGTTGGAGTGAAAGAGTATGGGCACCGACCAAGGAACCGGTGAATGCTGGGCATTCTTCCGTTTTGGTGGGAAATTATTTGTATGCAACTCGCGGACAATCAGACAAGGCTTTTTGGCGATATGACACGGTAAATAATATTTGGGAAAACCTTTCTGACCTCCCTCACCCAGCTTATCTTGGTGCTGATATGAGTTACGTCTCTGCAACGGGAGATATCTATATGATTTTTGGAGGGTACTCGTTGAAATACTATAAATATTCTATCGCAAATCAGACCTGGACGCGTTTGACAGATTTGCTTGACGCACCCTACTCTGGAGCGTCTTTGGAAAACGATGGCACTGATATTTACTTTGCTCGCGGTAACACAAGTACCGATTTTTACAAATATGACGTAGCGACTGATCAGTGGCTGAACCGAGCACCAGTAACAGGCACTATTGGAGTGGGGGGTGATTTGATGAATGGCCAGAATGGGTTTTTGTATGCGATTCGTGGTACACCGGGGGTGCAGATGTATTTGTATAATATGTCGACCAATGTCTGGTCAACAGGAACTTCGATTCCGACTGCGCCGGCAGGCGAACAACACGCTGTTTTTGCAAATAATTATATCTATGTCCTGCGTTCTGGAAGTACGAATACGTTTTATCGCTATAGCGTGGCAGCCACTACTTGGCTCTCCATGACAGGAACGAACGAATTTGCCCCGATGACAACGAATTATTCCTCCTTGTCTTATAGTAGTACGGAGAACAAGATATACGCTCTGCGCGGTCTCAATACGACGGATATGTGGAAATTTGATCCGACGCTAGGAACAAATGGTGAATGGGTGGGACCAAAACAGGTCTTGGATGGAGCAGCTGGGTTGAATACCGGCAGTGATTTGATATGGAATGGACAGACAGGTGCCTCTGCCTATGTCTATGCAGTACGTGGAGGAAATACGAATTCTTTTTATCGATATGATATCGCAACCAATGCCTGGAGCTCTAAGGCAGTATTACCTTATACTTTAAACACGGATACGAAGGGTGTTTGGTGTAATGGAAATGTCTACTATGCTCAACCGGGCAGTGTTAATTTTCATAGCTATACTGAGAATTCCTGGACCACATTTTCGTCATCACCGAATACGCTTCCAGCGGCAGCGGGAGCGGGTTCCGCTCTTGCTTGTGCCGCGGATAATTCTATTTATGCGATTCGAGGAGGAGGGACGAACTCATTTTATCGCTGGGTTTCAGGAACAGGCTGGAGTACGCTTTCGACGATCACTATTGGAACCGTGAACTATTATCCAAATATTGGTGCTCGCACAGTTGCTATTGGCACGGATATTTATGTTATGCCAGGAAATGGTGAAACCGCTCTGCTCAAATATAATGGAACATGGAGCACGCTAAAAGCTACACCATTTGCCCAGTATTTGGGTACCGACATGACAGTGTATGGCGGAAAAATTTACGCTTTGGCTGGATACTACAAGAATGAATTCTGGGAATATGATCCAGGAACCGATGCTTGGAGATTGCTTCCGGCAAATCAGGCATACACTTTTGCTCGTGGTCCATACAGTGGAGCATCGATGGAATATGCCGGTGGAACATCTTTCTATTCAACTCCCGGATTTGGTTTGGCTGATATGTGGAGCTACACTGCTTCTGCATCAAACTATCCATCCTCTGGAACCTATCTGAGCAAAACACTCGATCTCTCGCACGTGGATACCTGGGGGAATTTCACACCGATTGAGACGAAACCAACGAATACAACCGTAACATATGAAACGCGGACGAGTAATGATCAAAGTTCGTGGTCGGGATGGCAGGCCGTTTCGGGGAGCACTATACAATCACCGGTTGCTCGATATATTCAAGTAAAAATCACTCTTGCAACGAGCGATGGAGCGAGTACGCCAACAGTTGGCAAATTTACCATCGCGTATAATTCCGAAGAAACAGCACCGGTGAATCCTTCTGCAATAAATGCTTATTCTCAAAATGGAGGAGAAACGCTTTCCTCTGGTACTTCGTATGCTTTTGACCATCCGTATTTTCAGTGGTCAGGAGCAAGCGACAGTGGTTCTGGGGTGGCTGGGTATTATGTGTACTTTGGAACGAATGCGAGCGCTGATCCTGTTTCGGATGGTGTTTTTCAAACTGCACTTAACTATACATCGAATATTGTGCTTGAACAGACACTTATTCATGACCCTCAATCGTACTATCTTCGTATTAAAACCAAAGATAGTAATGGAAATGTGAGCGCTACAGCATGGAGTGCTTTCACATATTCATACGATGGCGCTTCCCCAACATTGAGCCAAACTCTTTCATCACAGGCTGAATTCAACACAGGGACTTTGAACAGCACGACCTCTCGGGCTGATGGTTCGGTGAGCTTGACCAATACCAGCGGACTTTGGAATCAGACTCGTTTGTCGCTTTCACCAGGGAATATCGGTTACGGAGCAGAGTTGGTTTTGGGAACATGTGCAGGGAATAGCAACCACTGTCTCTATACGCCTGCGGGGAATAATACGAATACGTTTTATCGGTATGAAATCGAAACAGATACCTGGACTACACAAGCAGCCGTTCCAACTCTTGCTGCTGCAGTGTTCTATGGGGGAACTCTTATTGAAGGGCCTCCAGGATATCTCTATCTCGCAAAAGGAAATCTCCAGTCATCTTTTTTGCAGTATGACATTGAAGCTAATTCCTGGACCAGTATGGATAGCGCACCGAAGACTTTTACTTATGGTGGCAACATGTCTTATGACGGAGCGCGTTATATCTATGCTATGCCGGGGAATGATGATGCATTTTATCGGTATGATACCTGTAATGGTGTGGGGGGGTGTACGAGAGGATGGACGTCTCTTCCGAATACGGATTTTGGAAATCCAAATTCGGTGAACGGACAATTTATCTATGAGGGTGCGGATAGTGTCTATGATGAACGGAATAATATCTATGCGATACAGGGTAATTTGTTCCCATATTTCGCAAAATATTCCATCCACACGAAGGCGGATTATGGGGAAGTTCAAAATACCTGGACACCGCTTACTCCAGCACCAGAAGGGTTGTATGATGGTGGAGCACTTGCTTTTGATGCGACCACACAGTCTATTTTCGCAGTTGGTGGGAATAACGCGACTACTGCCAATATACAACAGAATTTCTACAAGTATGATATTTCAACCGGTACGTGGTTGACATTACCGAATGTTCCGGCATTGGTGAGCTCTGGAGCCTCTCTCCTTGTTTATGATGGGTACGTCTATTTGCAGAGAGGTGGAGGTACAACGAGTTTCTATCGGTATGATATAGCAAATAGCACGTGGGAACTTCCAAAAAGTGGCTTCTTTGGGCCATCTATTCCAACTGGAAATGGAGTCGGAACAAATTCATTTTTCCCATACGCAACGGGAACCTTCATGGCAGCAGATAACACTACGAATTTGTATATTATCCGTGGTGGCTCAGACAACACCTTCGGAAAATACAATGTGACCACGGGAACATTTTCTGAGCTTGCAAGGCTTCCGGTCGGCGCAACGACAGGTGCAAGTATTCTTTTTAATCAAACAGAAGGAACAATATACTATGTTCCGGGTGTGCTGAGTACGACGCGAACTGGTTTTACAACCTATTTCTTTATTTATGATATTGCAACCAATGTCTGGACAGAGATTACTACCGATAGGCCACCTGGGCAGGTGACAACGGGATCTTCAATGACATATGATGGGAGTCGTTATATATATTTGACACAGGGAAATGCTCTCGTATGGTGGCGGTATGATACTTTGGCAGCGAGTGGGTCTCGTTGGTCAGTGATGACAGCAATGACAGCTGGTGCTTGTGGTGGCAATATCGGTGACGGATCGAAAATCGTTTATAAAAGCGGGTATGTGTACGTGACTCGAGGCGGAGGAACGACGAATACCTGTCGTTTTCAAATTGGCGGATCTTGGGTGGCACTTGGTGCTTTGCCTGCGGGAGCTGGAGCAGGGAGTAGTCTCACTGATTCGGGAGATGGGTATCTCTATGTAACTCGTGGTGCTGGAACAAATAGTTATTATCGTTATGATACGACGCAATCAACCCCAGGATCATGGCAGACTGTGAGCTCGACGCCTGCTTTGAGTGTTCCTGCCTTGGTGACCACCGGTGGCTTCGGTGCATATAGTAACAATAAAAACTGGGTGACATCCGGAGCGGGAACCAATTCATATTCCGACGGTTTGTATAGCTATCTCGTTGGTTCTTCCAGTGGGAATACTGGATTTGTGAAGACCGGAACATTCACGACAGCAGCGATGAATCTTGTTTCTGTTTATCACTTTACGAATCTGGTTGTGAATTACACAACGCCAGTGAACACCTTCGTGAGTTTTGAAACGCGCACTTCTTCAGATGGCACTACTTGGTCAAGTTGGGCGTCTGCCTTGAATGATTCAGTTTCAGGCACAACGCATACTCTCACCATCGATTCTCCTCCAAATCCTTTTATTCAAGTCCGTGCGACCCTCTCATCGTCTGATCAGGTGTTTTCACCTAATATTACTGATATAACGGTTCGTTATTATCAAGATGTAGATGCACCAACCAATCCAAGCAGTGTAACAGCATATACGGATGTTTCGCATATCACCACGATTGCTCCGGGAGCATGGAGCAGCCAGAGTGCACCAAGCTTTGTTTGGCCAGCGGCCAAAGCGGTGGGGGGGGCTATTGATACCCCCGGCGGGGCGGGTATTTCGGGGTACTATGTGTATTTTGGAACAAATAGCGGTGCCGATGCGTTTGGTTTGGGGAATTTCCAAATAGGAACAACATATACTGCATCAGGGCTGACTCCCGGACAAGCGTATTATCTCAAAATCAAAGCAGTTGACCTTGCAGGTATGATTCCAGTTTCAAATTACGAGGCCTTCACCTATCAGTATGATACAACAGCACCGACTAACCCAACCTCTGTTTCGGTAACACCGACTGGATACACCGCGCTAGATAACTATGCCTTTTTGTGGGCAGCAGATGTCACGGATGATTATTCTGGTGTGGCAAAATTTCAGTATCGGACAGATGGCGATACGCCTGGAGTATGGGTAGATATCAGTGACCCGGGCGCATTTCAGGTGACTATTCCAAACGTAAATCATTTGGTTGGTGCTTATCAATCAGGGAAAAATAAGTTCTATCTTCGAGCTGTTGATGCTGCGGGAAATGCATCAACTCCGCTTGTGCAGGAGTATTATTATAGCGCGAGTGCCCCTACGCCACCACAGAATTTAACAGCAACACCGACGACTTCTACGGAAAACTCCTTTGCCTTTTCCTGGGATGTGCCAGCTTCGTTTGTCGGAGACCCAACAAAACTGATTTATCATTACTCTGTTAATGTCCTTCCGACAGCGAACAATACAGTAGCAACTTCTTTGACAGCTGCTGGCCCAGGAGCTTTCGCGACTCAAAAAGGAGAAAATCTTTTCTTTGTTGTTGCAGAGGATGAGGCAACAAATATTGAGTATAATAATTATTCTGTTGTTTCGTTTACCGCAGATACGAGTAATCCTCCGATTCCAGGAAAGGTGCAGATTTTCGACACCTCTGACAGAGAGAATTCAAAATATGGTATTGCGGTGAAGTGGGTTCGTCCAGAAGGTCTGAATCTCGCGAACTTTGATGGGTTTGTGGTTTATCGATCGGCGGACAATGTGACGTTTACAGAAATTGCGAAAACAACTGGAAGTGCTTATGTTGATTCGGGAGAAATTCTACTGGCATCAGGGGATACAACACTGGAAAGTAAGCTCTATTATTATTATGTTAAATCAAAAGATAAAACGAGTAATTATTCTGCGGCATCTTCGACGGTCTCAATTATTCCGACAGGAAAGTACACATCGGCACCAAAACTGGTGGGGACTCCAAGCTATACGACACAATCCTTTCAAAACGCATTTACCTGGGCAACTGATCGTGTGGCGAGCTCATTTATTGAATACGGAAAGTCTATTTCACTTGGGGAAACAACTGGTCAGGTAGATTCAGTGACCTCGCATAGCGTACTGGTAAAAGGATTGTCTGCTGGTACAAAGTATTTCTATCGTACGAAATATATCGATCCAGATGGAAACATTGGAACATCAACCATCGATACATTTGCCACTCTTCCGCCGCCAGTTATTTCTGATGTAGCTGTGACGGATATTCAGTTGTATGCAGCATATGTAAGCTGGAAAACGAATGTGAGTGCCACTTGTACTCTAAAATATGGTTCATTTACTATTGAAGAAACATCGAGTGGTTCTGGCCATGTTCAAAAAATAGACCAGTTAAATCCAGCATCAGATTACCGAGTGCAAATAGACTGTATTGATGATGATCTTAATACTTTTTCTTCTGATGAGTACGCTTTTCGTACCCCAGAAGAGCCAGTGGTTTCAGATGTGAGCGTAGAAAACAAGGAAGATGTTGATTTGCCAACCATCGTGATTGCATACAAAACCAATGTTCCGACATCAACCCTTGTTTATTACAAATCAGCAGGGAGTTCAGAGAATCGTACCTATCTAACTAAGGAGTTGGCCACAGAGCATTCCGCAGAAATTTCTGACTTAGACCCAGCCGTGGAATATATAGTGACTATTACCGGAATGGATGTGCAGAATATTCAAGCGAAGCCATTTGAGCAAAAAATTACGACACGGACAGATTCTCGCCCCCCAAAAGTTCTCTCTAATAAAGCTATGGGTCGCGTATCGGGACGTGGTAGCAATGCTCAGGCAAGCGTGTATATTAAAATCGAAACAGACGAACCATCTCGTTTGCGTGTGGTATATGCCAAAGGTATCGTGACCAAGTCTTTTGAGCAATCAACAAATGATGACTCATTGAATACGTATCATCTTCTTACCATTCCTGCTGAAGCAGGAGATGTTTATAGTTATCAAGCCGAGGTTTTTGATGAAGCAGGCAACAAGACAACTACCGATCCAGCAACTGTTCCGGTAGAACAGTCTAAGGCCAACGCAACAGAAGTAATTACGAGAACATTCTTGAATAATTTCGGATGGATGTCGAGATTGGGCGGGAATTAATTTCTACTTAGTGGTATAATGAAAGAGTCATACTAAGTCCCTTGTTTTTAAGTGGGGGAGTTATTTTGTATGAATGTGAAATGAAAACATAAAAAGAGAGAGAATGCCCGAGGAAAAAGAAATTGTTATTAATGTGAGGGGATTGAAAAAGAGCTTCCATGTTGGTGAGCAAGACATTCCTGTTTTGTTCGGCATTGATCTTGAAATTCGGAGAGGGGAATTTGTATTACTTGTAGGCCCTTCTGGTTGTGGGAAGTCCACACTTCTCCATACCATTTATGGTCTCGAAAATCCAACAGAAGGAACGGTATTTATTGAAGAAGAAGATATTTGGGCAAAAACCAAGAACTGGAGGGCGAACTTTCGAAATAGATATATTGGGTTTGTTCCGCAGCAACCATTTTGGATTAAGTCATTGACCGTGATTGAGAATATCGCTATACCGGGAGTTATCGCGGGGAAAACATTTAGTGAGAGTATTATTATTGCGGCGAAGCTGATTGAATTGGTTGGTATGGGCAAATGGGCGAATCATCGGCCGTTTGATCTTTCTGGAGGGCAACAGCAGCGTATTGCTCTGGCTCGTTCATTGCTTTTGAATCCAAAGTTTATTATTGCGGATGAACCAACCGGAAACCTTGATTTGAAAGCAGGGGAACAACTGATGAGTCTTGTGGGAAACATTTCTCGTCAGTTTCAGATTACAATCATCATGGTGACGCATAATATGGACCAGTATAAGTTTGGGTCCAGGATTGTTAATATGGTAGATGGAAAAGTTACTTCTGATACTATCAATCAGCAGTTTATCGGAATGATAGATGATGATACGGTACAGCAAGCGATGCATCAGCAGTCACAAGGTGTACCTGAAAATATATGAGTTTTCTTTCGCGTATCAAAAAAGGAGAAGGAAAAGATCCCAACGGGGGACATCAGCTTGGTGGTGCATCACAACCTCTCTCGCATGACATGCATTTTTCGCACATGCTCCTCTCATCAGTTCTCTTCATTGGATGGCGGAATATGTTCGCGAATCGGATGAGATCTGTTTTGACAGTAGGAGGAGTGGCTATTGGTATTGGAATTATTACTCTCCTTATTGCTCTTGGTTTTGGCGTTCAGGGCATGGTCATTCGCGAGGTGACAAAAAATAATCCGAGCGATATTGTTGATATTAGCAACAAAAGTCTTGATAATTTCGCTTTGCTGGATAAGAGTGCGATTGCCAAGATACAAAACATAGCAGGAGTCAAAGAAGTTGAAGTTCGAGCGAGTATTGGGGGAAAATTTACGAACGGTGAATCTCAAACGGATGTGACATTAAATGCGATCAGTCAGCATTTTCTTGATCTCGCGAGAACCGATATTAATAAAGAAACTCGAGAGGTACTATTTACCACACCGGATGCTATTTTGGTAACAACTAAATTAGCATCGCTTCTTGGATATGAGAATTCGGGAGATATCATAGGCAAAGAAATTGAGTACAGCGCCGTTGTAACGAAAGACATGATCTCGTCTGATATCGAAGAGGGTTCTGGTGAGGTAGCACTCGATGAGGGTCGGAATA
Source organism: Candidatus Moraniibacteriota bacterium (assembly GCA_018062205.1). Taxonomy (GTDB): domain Bacteria; phylum Patescibacteriota; class Minisyncoccia; order Moranbacterales; family UBA1568; genus JAGOSP01. Next base: position 27,554 of record JAGOSP010000006.1, read on the forward strand.
AGCTGACTATTGTGGGGGTTGTTAAAGATCAGGCGAGAGATGATGCTGTGTATGCTTTCATTCCTTTGGAGGTGATTCGCGCTCGTTATGGGAATGTTGCGGGTCAGTTTGCGAAAGTAAGGGTTGACAATGAAGAGTCTATCGAATCAGTCAGATTGCAAATTGAGCAGACGGCATTTGTGACAGAAAGTATTATTGATACGATTGCAGATATCAATTCTTTTTTCTCTATCGTTCGCGGAATCCTGATTGTCTTTGGAGTTATTATTATGTCTATCTCAGCGATGGGCATGTTGAATACGCTGAGCGTTTCTCTTCTGCAAAGAACGAAAGAGGTTGGCATTCTCAAAGCACTTGGAGCGAAAAGATCAGATATATTTAAAATGTTTATTTTTGAAGCATTTCTCATTAGTTTTCTCGGAGGATCACTTGGCCTTTTGTTTGGGTATGGGAGCGCGAAAGGAATAAACACAATGATAAATTTTCTGGCAGAGAAGTACGGGGTGACTAATATGAACTTTGTAGAGTTGCCCTCAGCGTTTGTGATGTCTATTGTTGTATTTATTTTCTTTCTCGGGCTTATCACCGGGCTTTTTCCGGCGATGCGCGCCTCAAGAATCCACGCTCTTGAAGCGCTTCGGTATGAGTAGTGTCGTTTTTGTGAAATGCACAGAGAAAATTTCGCGAAAAAATGGGTCTTGACATGGCTTGAATTAGCAATCTATAATAGAGAGTGCTAAATGGTAATTTGATTAAGAGACTGGGTAATTTCACTGAGATTTTTTCTATCCGAAAATGAATCAAGTGGGATTCCTCAATCATGAAAACATATGGCGAAACAAATCGCGTACAGTGCTGTTGCACGACGAAGTATGAAAGCAGGAATTGATAAAGTAGCAGATGCTGTCAAGGTGACACTTGGACCCAAGGGGCGCAATGTTATCCTTTCTAAGAGTTATGGTGGTCCGACTATCACGAATGATGGTGTGACTATTGCGAAAGATATTGAATTGAAAGATAATTTTGAAAATCTTGGAGCATCTCTCATCAAGCAAGTCGCAGAAAAAACGAATGATATTGCCGGTGATGGCACGACAACCTCAACTGTTATTATGCAGGCGCTTGCTCGTGAAGGGCTTAAGTTTGTTGAGACTGGAATCAATCCAGTTGGAATCCGACGTGGAATGGAGGCGGCAAAGGCCGATGTGATTGATGCTTTGAAGAAAAATTCACAGCCAATCAAGGACAAGAAGTCTATTGTTCAGGTAGCTACCATCTCAGCTGAGTCAGTTGAAATGGGTGAAATGATTGCTGGAGTGATGGAAGCAGTTGGAAAAGATGGTGTTGTAACAACGGAACAGTCTCAAACACTTGGTCTCACCAAGGAGATTGTGGAAGGTATGAATTTTGATAAAGGGTATATTTCTCCGTATTTCATGACAAATACCGAGTCACAGACCGCTGAAGTCGCCAGCCCATATATTCTCATTACAGACAAGAAAATTTCTGCCATTACAGAAATCGTTCCTGTTTTGGAGAAATTGGCGCAATTAGGGAAAAAGGATATTGTCATTTTGGCAGAAGATATCGATGGTGAAGCCTTGGCTACACTGGTTGTGAATAAAATTCGTGGAGTATTAAATGTTCTTGCAATCAAGGCACCGGATTTTGGTGAAGGACGCAAGGCCATTCTTCAAGATATCGCACTTCTCACTGGAGGACAGGTGATTTCAGAGGAAAAGGGCATGAAACTTGAGGCAACAGAAGTTGCTATGCTTGGGCAGGCGCAGAAGGTCATTGCCTCAAAGGACGACACGACTCTCGTTGGTGGGAAGGGGAAGAAAAAAGATATTGAAGCCAGAGTCAATGAGATTAAGGCGCTTATCGAGAAGTCCAAGAGCGAGTATGATCGTGAAAAGCTGAAGAAACGGATGGCAAAATTGGCTGGGGGCGTCGCGGTTATTCGTGTGGGTGCTGCAACCGAGACCGAGCTGACATACATGAAGCACAAGATGGAAGACGCGGTCAACGCAACGAAAGCAGCAATCGAAGAAGGGATTGTGGCTGGCGGTGGTACTGCTCTGGTCAAGGCGGCCGCTTCGGTAGCCGCGGAGTTTTCGGCGAAGAAGAAGACAGGGAATCACGAATACAATTCCGGGTACGAAGCCCTCTTGAAGGCGCTCAATGAACCGTTGAAGCAGATTGCGATGAATGCTGGCGAACAGGATGCCGCAGTGGTTCTCAATAAGGTGATTGAAGCGAAGGGGGTCAACTTCGGATACAATGCCAAAGATAATGTCTATGAAGAAGATATGGTAAAGGCAGGCATTATTGATCCACTCAAGGTGACTCGGACTGCACTTGAGAATGCTGTTTCGGTGGCAGCTCTTTTGCTCACAACGGAAGCTGCTGTTGTCGATCTTCCCGAAGAGAAGAAGCAAGAGATGCCAGACATGTCTGGTATGGGAGGCATGATGTAGAAGGTTGTTAAAAAAGAACCGAAAATCAAAGAGACCCCTGGAGTAACAAGAGGGTCTTTTTGATGTACTTTCTCGTTGAAAGAGTAACAAAATAAGAGTAAGATGGGAAGAGATTTATTCGCATTTTTTATTGGCATGCTCATTATTCTTCCGGTTATTTTTTTGGTGGTACTTCTTGGGGCACATACAATTCTTGCTTTTTCGGTAATTCATTTTTTTGATATTGTATCGTCAGTACAGCGTTTCTGGCTTTTATCGAGCACGCTTGTTCTTTCGGTGAGCTTTATGACGACTTCTCTCTTGGTTTACTGGAAAGATATATCGTTGACTCGATTTTTGTATCTTTTAGCTGGTTTTTGGTTAGGACTACTTGTGCAATTACTGATAGCAGTTGTTTTGATATGGTGCGTTGTTCTTCTCGCACCACAAATTGGGTGGGAGCATCCGCATACCGCGTTTTTGGCGAGCAGCTTCTTCAGCATTGCACTTATTATTTCTCTTTTTGGGACATGGAACGCTTTTCATCCTCGAGTAAAAGAAATTACCGTTCGCATTCCCGGATTACCTGAGATTTGGAAGGGCAAGCGTATTGTGCAGTTGTCGGATATTCATCTTGGTGAGGTTTATCGGACAAATTTCCTCAAAGGTATTGTGAATCAGGTGAACGCGCTTCAGCCAGAATGCGTGGTAATCACAGGAGACCTTTTTGATGGAGCAAACGACCACTTAGATATTCTGGCAAGTCCGCTTGCTGAAATGCGCTCGAATAAGGGGATTTATTTTGTGACCGGGAATCACGAAACCTATATTGGCGTAGACACCGCGAAACAAGCACTGAGTACTTTGCCAATTCGAGTATTAGAAAATGAAGTCCTTGATGTCGATGGCCTTGCCTTGATTGGACTGAGTTATCCGGAGAGAGGGGTATCTTGGAATATGGCAGATCTTCTCAAACAATTACATCCTTCTTTCGATGGAAAGCCAAATGTATTACTTGTGCATGCTCCAACACATATTGAGATGTTCAAATCAGCCGGAATCAATCTTCAGCTTTCTGGGCATACGCATCTTGGTCAGCTATTCCCCTTCTCTTTTATTACGAAGAGCCTGTATCACGGATATGACTATGGCTTGTATCAGGATGGCGCTTACACTCTCTATACTACGAATGGTATTGGTACTTGGGGGCCACCGATGCGAGTTGGCAACACACCCGAAATAGTATCTATTACACTTAAATAATTGAAAGAGATTGAATTTCTTCTTTGGAAGAAGAGGGTCGAGAAGAAATATTCGGGGGAGGCTTTATCTGATGAAGTACACGACATATATGGATCAAATCTTTTTTGGACTCGCAAGCTTTTTTCTTTTGATGAACGGAGTGGCTTTTTTGAGTATGGCTCTCGACAAACGTCGAAGCCGAAAAGCTGGATCAGAGAGAATTTCAGAAGGGATGCTCTTCTTTTTCGCAACTCTTTTTGGAAGCGTGGGTGTTTGGTTTGGGATGTTTGTTTTTCGACATAAGACACAGAAGTGGTACTTTTTGTTGGGGATTCCATTGTTGATGCTTGAGAATATTGCTTTTTTGGTGGTGATTTCTCGGTGGTTTCATTGATAAAAAGACAAGAAAAAAGCCCCGGTGTCACAAAGCGTGATGGGGGCAACGTATGAGGGTGAATGAGAAGAAAAAAAAGGTGAGAGGCCGAGAGAAGAGCTTGGAGAGTCTCTCTTGTCCCGACCTCGACCTAGAGGAACCCCATCGTGGTAGGATTCCATTCTCCAATCACTCTCCTTTGGATTTACTATTTCATTATACACCTTTTCGTTCTTTTGTCAATATCTCATTTTCTGCTGCTGGGATGATATAGCAAAAGAAAACAGATACCAGTATACTGAGCAGGAGATTCTTGAATATTTTTTAATACCCAAATTGTATGCGTATCGTGAACCATATTATCAAGCTTTCAACCAGTGCGACTTTGGATTTTATTGATGTCACTGACAAGATTCAAAAGAAAATTAAGGCTTCTGGCATCAAGAATGGAGTCATTAATATTCAGAGTCTGCATACAACCGTTGCGGTTATTGTGAATGAAGCTGAACCTCTCTTGATTGAAGATATGAAAGTACTTCTCGAGAAGCTTGCGCCACGTTCCTATAAATACTTACATGATAATTTTGAGATTCGAACTGAACACCTGTCTCCAGGAGAATATATTAATGGGCATGCGCACAACAAGGCAATCCATCTTCCGACCTCGACCCTTCTCAATGTGTTGGGCCATCAGCTGCAGATTGGCAAGTGGCAGCGGGTATTCGTCATCGAGCTTGATCAGGCTCGACCACGCCAGATAGCACTTCAGATTATGGGGGTATAATCTTTGAGGAATGCAGATAGTACAAGGAGAAGAGGGCGGAACAAATGGGGGAAAAGAAACAAAAAATAGGTATGCAAACCAGACGACGAAGGATTGCGTGGAGACATCAGTTTTAGAGGAATGCATACTTTCATTCGGTCTACGGACGTATGAATTCTCTTGTTCTGGCAAGCTCCTTGACGAATTTCCGTATGTGACGGAACAAAGTGATGGTCTGTAGAATTTACGGCACCTATTTTTTTAGTTTGTCTGGACGATGATTCGGACAGGCTTTTTGGCTGCAGCGCTCAGGGATGGTCTTGGTGCCTTCCATCATAAGAGAACCACAGAGTTTGCAGAGGGCACCAGTTGGCTTAGCTTTGATCGCATTCTTGCAGTCGGGGTAGTGAGAGCAGGAATAGAAGAGTCCGAAGCGGCCTTTGCGTTCGACCATATCGCCTTTCTTGCAGACAGGGCACTGCACACCACTTGAAACAACAGACTTCTCATCGTTCTTGATGAATTTACATTTGGGGAAATTAGCACAGGCAATAAAGGATCCGTATTTTCCCTGTCGTTCAATAAGCTTGCCATCTTTACAATCAGGACAAGCTTCGCCGGTTTCTTTGGGAGGCTCGACTATTTTTCCTTCTTCGGTGAGAGCACCGTCGCAATCAGGAAACTTGGAACAAGAGAAAAACTTGCCATTACGCGCGAGTTTAATGACCATATTTGAACCACATTTCGGACATTTGGTACCCTTTGGAGCATCTCCCATATTAGTGACTTTAGCAATTTTGTCTTTACTTTTGATTTCTTTGGTGAAGGGAGTGTAGAATTCTTTGAGTGTTTTTTCGTATTCGCGCTCGCCATTTGCGATATCGTCGAGTTTGTTTTCCATATCAGCCGTAAATTGTTCTGAGACGATCTCGCTAAAATGCGTGAAAAGGAAACCGTCGACGACGATTCCGGTGTCGGTGACCCGCAGGGCCTTCCCTTCTTTTTCCACATACCCGCGATCCTGAATAGTTTTGACGATACTGGCATACGTGGATGGACGACCAATACCTCTTTTTTCCAGCTCTTTGACGAGTCCGGCTTCGGTGTAGCGCTTGGGAGGTTCGGTGGCTTTTTCTTCGGCGTCAATATTCTGAAGAGTGATTTTGTCTCCGGTTGTGACTTGTGGTACTTCGACATCATCTCCACGAGCAGCTGTATCCAGCGCCAACCAGCCATCAAAAAGCAGGCGTGATCCATTGACGGTGAAATCGGGAAGTAATTGATCAACCGTGTTGGCGGTGATTTTGGTTCGTAAAATTTCAGCATCAGTCATTTGTGAAGAGATTGTGCGAACACGAATGAGCGCATAGAGGCGTTTTTCATCATCAGTCAACCCGGCAGTTTTCTTGTCTGGGTCGGTCGGTCGGATAGCCTCATGGGCTTCTTGCGCATTTTTTGATTTGGTCTGGTATCGACGAGTGGTCAAATATTTTTCGCCAAACTCTTTGCTGATGAGAGATGCAATTTTGGGAATGATTTCTTCGGAAATAGAGACGCTATCGGTACGCATATAGGTAATCGCACCTTTTTCGTAGAGTTTCTGAGCGGCTCGCATCGTACGAGAGGGAGAAAGCCCGAGTCGTGAACTCGCTGCCTGCTGCAGAGTTGAAGTGGTAAAAGGTGGGTAGGGACGACGTTTGGCATTTGTTGCCGTGACAGCTGTTATTTCCCAAGGATTTTGTTTGGCGAGTGTTGTGATACGATCACATTCTTTTTGGGTCTTTGGCTGTTCAACACAAGTAAAAAGAAGGGATTCTTTCTTGGTGGTATGGCAGAGAGCGGTGACAAAAAAGTAGATTTCTGGGATGAAAGCATTAATAGTGTTTTCTCGTTCAGCAAGGATGTGGAGCGCTGGTGATTGCACGCGACCGGCAGAGAGTCCATAGCGGACTTTTTTCCAAACTAAACCAGAGAGATCATAGCCGACGAGCCGATCGAGTATGCGTCGTGCCTCCTGTGCCTTTCTCAGGTTTTGGTCGAGTGGTCTTGGGTGAGTGATAGCCTCATTGACTGATTTTTCGGTTATCTCATAGAAGAGAACTCGCTGTGGTTTTTTGATGCCACATGCATCAGCCACATGCCAGGCAATAGCTTCTCCCTCACGGTCGGGGTCAGTTGCCAAGAGGACCTCGCTACTTTTTTTGACGAGCGAGGCAATTTCTCGTACCACGTGTTCTTTTCCGGGACTGATGACATAGCGCGGGATAAAGCCAGCTTCGATATCGATGGCATCTTTGTTTGACTTTGGAAGATCGCGAACATGTCCAACTGATGCGATTACTTTGTAGCCACCTTTGAGATATTTCTCAATAGTTTTGGCTTTGGAAGGGGACTCAACGATGAGGAGTTTCATAGAAAAGGCTCGTAACTAAAAACTTATTCGCTTAATCATCATGACTGCTTGGTCAATTATGAGTGATTGGTGATTCTTCTATAGTGCATGCCCCCGATATTCTTGGCAAGCCCCTTCATTTCGAGCACGGTAAGATCGGAAGTGATTTCATGTGCAGAACGCTTTGTTTGCTGAATAATTTGATCGATATGAAGCGATTCATGAGTGAGAAGCGCCAGAAGAGAATGCTCACGTTCCGAAAGAACAGGGAGGAGCTCTTGAGCCTGCGAAGTGGAGGGAGTGAGAGTGGGGAATTCTTCCAGGATATCTTCGAGACAGGTGATGAGTTTGGCGCCACGTTGAATCAGTCGGTGGCAACCGAGAGAGCTTGGAGAAAAAAGAGATCCTGGGATAGCGAGGACATCACGATTGTATTCGAGAGCGAGCCGGGCAGTGATGAGTGTACCGCCTCGATCGGTCGCTTCAATGACGAGTGTGGCGGGACTCATTCCTGCCATGATGCGATTTCGAGAAGGAAATGTGTGAAGAGCCGCTTTTGTTCCGGGGGCAAGTTCGGAGATAAGAGCGCCTCCTTGGCTGATGATACGGTGCGCAAGAGTGAGATGCGATTGTGGTGAGAGAGAAGCATCATCAACACCACTTCCAATGACAGCGAGGGTGAGGCCATCACTTTCAAGTGTTGCTTGATGAGCCAGACTATCAATGCCAAAGGCAAGACCAGAAATAACAACAAATCCCGCTTGTGAGAGATGACGAGCAAAATCTTGCACGACTTGCCTCCCATAGGTCGAAGGACGACGAGTACCAACAATGGTAATCATCGGGCGATTTGTTTGCCAATCGTATGTACCACGAATATAGAGAAGTACTGGCGCATCGGGTATTTCCCGAAGCAGTGCTGGGAAGTCCGCATCGGCATGGCCGATAATTCTGATGTCCGGAGAGGAAGCATGAAACGTCTTCCAGAGCGCGTATGGGTCGAGAGTATGCGCGTGGCTGCGTAGGGCAGCAAGAGCGGCTGGTCGAATACCAGAAAATTCTTGTGTGGTATTGAGAGCGGCCTGCCAAATGGACTGCCCCGATCCAAAAGAGCGGAGAAGAGTGAGAAGTGTTTTGTTGCCGATTCCTGGGATGTGAGCGAGAGCAAATAACCAAGCGCTATCAGGAAAAATTTCTTGGTGGAGGGTATCACTCATAAGAAAATAGATACTCAAAGATACGGGTATTGTAGCATGCTGGAGCAGATGTATAGACAAATACGGGGATTCGGTTATACTATCGAAGTACCGATAGAGAGGGCCCATAGCTCATTTGGTAGAGCGCCTGCTTTGCACGCAGGAGGCGAGCGGTCCGAATCCGCTTGGGTCCACCACCCTTGATTTTTTCCGATAGTTTGGGTATTATTGTTCTGTTGGCTCGGAAGCCGGTTTTTTGTTGCCGAGTCTTTATAGGGGATATTTTTCGTTTCAAGGGGAAATTTCTTGGGCGATTAGCTCAGCTGGTTAGAGCGCGACACTGATAATGTCGAGGTCCCAAGTTCGAATCTTGGATCGCCCACACAGCCACTTCGGCGACTAAAAACCAAGGGTCTGATTTGAATAGACTCAAGAATGAAGAATCGCACAGACGATGAATAGCGGGGTAGAGCAGTCTGGCAGCTCGCTTGGCTCATAACCAAGAGGTCGGTGGTTCAAATCCACCCCCCGCAACAAAGAGAATGAGAGGCAGGGTAGCTCAGCCGGTTAGAGCACAGCACTCATAACGCTGAGGTCATGGGTTCGATTCCCATCCCTGCTACATTAATTGACATCTTTCGCTGGCAGAGTCCAATCTCCATACTGCAAACTATGGGGGTTGGATTTTGGAAGAGAGGGGTTCCAAAATGGAGGGGGCGTAGCTCAGCTGGTTAGAGCGCCACACTGTCACTGTGGAGGTCGCGGGTCCGAGTCCCGTCGCTCCCGCCAAGTCAAAAATCCCGGTCTTTTGACCGGGATTTTTGTGTCTTGCGGGAGATGAAGCGAGTGAACTGCTTCACTCGCGTAGGGACGAGGAAAGCGGAGCGATGTTTCGCGAGTACGCGAAACCGCGAGCCGGGGTCGAGAAATTTCTTGCGCGCCGGTGTAAGAAATATTCGTGACCGAGTCCCGTCGCTCCCGCCAAGAAATGGAAAAGAGGCTCTTGTTGAGTCTCTTTTTTTGTACTGGTTGATTGGATTTGTGTAGTGAAGAAAATACGTACATCCATCCCTCCGTCCTTCTTGACAGAAATACAAATATATAGTAAAAAGTAAGGTGATCCATTCAGGTGGACACGCGACATTTCAACGGCCATTTGGCCACAACCCAGAGGAGTTCTTTCATGGCAGCTCATTCCAAGACCCTGTTTTCTTCCCTCGTTGGTGCCATTCTTGCGGGCGATATGCTTATCGTGCCCATCGGAAAACCGTTTGTTGAGCAGGAGACAGCCTACTTCGCAACGGTGTTGCGCGTCGACAGCGATGGCTGGGTCTACCTCTCGTGGTTCTCGGATGACCCTCAGCACACTTCGACAAGGATGGCGCCCGATGGTCCGTTCCGCTGGAGCGATGAACAGTTGGCGCTGGTCGGCCGCGAGGGCGATGTGCCAATTTGGTATACCAATAACATCTCGTTCGAGCTTCGCGGTGCCCAGGAGGCTGCAGCCAAATACGCTGCCGTTCCCAGAATTGAGCAACTGCAGCACTCTTTCACGGGAGATGATATGCAGGGTTTCATCACAAGTGATCCGCGCTTCGAGGTGATTGTGGGCATCGGCACCAATGGCGAAGCCGGCAATTTGGCCGAGCAGTTGTCGCTAGCACTCAATGTATTGGACGTCAATCATACCAAGGAACAACTGGTTGGCATAGCTTGCTTTCTGCTCGTCATCCAGAGCAATACCAAAGCGCAGGTGCGGGTACTTCTCGGACAAGGTGGCGCCGCCGCCGATTTGTCCAATGACGGGAACTTGCCTCACTAGAGGAGACACGTCTACTGCGGATTTCCGCGATTAATGGCTACTTGGTTTCGACCCGGTAGCCGTTTTCTTTTTTTGAGCCTGTCAGAATTTTTTACCCGTTCGCTCCGGAAATAATTAAGAAGACGTGCTGTTTTCTCAAAATTTTGAAATGAAGATAAAAAAACAGGCAATTATGGTTGAAAACATTTTGTATTAGAAAAATAAAGTGATATAGTATATAGTGTGTTTGAGATAAGTAAGATAAAATAATAAATAAAAAATGAGTATGGAGATCATAAAAAGTACAGGGGTAACCAAAGATGTGAAGATTCTTATTGCTATTTTAGTGGTGATTTTTTTCTTTAGTGCCGGTGTTCTTCGGTGGTTTAGCATGGACAGTGTCCCTGATGATTCAGAAACTGTTCTTACACAGCAACCAATGGAAGAGAAAGATATGGTTGCTGCTGATCCAAACAATCCTCCTGAACCAATGGAAGAGAAAGATATGGTTGCTGCTGATCCAAACAAGGTGATCCCTATGGCGAAGTCAGTCACACTTGACGAAGTGATGCAGCACAAGAGCTCGGCAGATTGTCATACCATTATCCGCGGTGGCGTGTATAATATTTCTTCATTTATCGAACAGCATCCAGATGGGAAGATGAATGTCGAAAATACCTGCGGTATGGATTCGACCAAATTATTTGAAGGGCAGTATGGCGGTATGCTAGATAAGGAAGAGCAACTCAAAGGTCTTTTTGTTGGAATTTTTATGAAGCAGTAAGATTCGCTGCTGATTCGCCCAATTTTCCACTAGGGAGATTTGTATCGGTTTTGGTTTTAGAAGAAACGTTTCGTATGTTTTTCCTCGTAAAACCGTATTGATTCTGATCGTGTTTTTCGTAATCCATTGCGTCCAGATTTCTTCTGTAGAGATTCCTTCTTCTGATTGTAGGGCTGTTAGTCGAAGCTCTTGTTTGGTGATTCGTGATTACTTCAATTAGAAAGAATTTTTCATCTCGGAAACAAGAACGATACTTGTTTCCGAGGGTAGATCTTTAAGCATCTTTTCTTAAATTGAGATGCTCTTCTTCTCGATATTGTTTCTGAATTTCTTAGGATGCCAGCACTTTTTTTGTTGAGGAGATGATTCTTTTTGATTGGGTGACACCCAAGCTAAGCCATCAGAGTGAGTCTGAAATTTCTGGCACGTCTCCAAAAGATGCCCTTGACAGGCGAATTTAAATCGGGCTTGACAACTTCTGTGTTTAGATGAAGAATAGGTGTCAAGCAGGTGGGTAGTCCTTTTTTTGTATGAAAATGAGGAGAGAATCATGGAACCCGTTCGTAGTACTGTCAGGCGTTCTCCACGTTTGACAGAAGTAAGATTGCTCGGCACGCTGTGCCGGTTTTGCCCTGAAGAAGGGGCGATGACGGCAAGTTTAATCCATGAGCGCGAAGAGGTATTCCGCGCCGTGGGTTTGCTGTGCATGCTCTATCGGTTTCAGGATAGGGGTATTCACCAGCAGGCCAGAGCAAGAGATCCTGAACTCAGGATGACATTTGCTGAGCGCGAAGAATTCTGGATCGCTCAGGGTGGTCCGGCAAAGTTTTTTGCTCGGGTCGATTCGGCTCTCCAGAGGCATTATCCGGAGATTTTTGATCCGGAGCTGCTGCAGGCTGCCTGGGAGTTTTTTCAGATCCTGGCCACAGGGGTGCATATCGCCTATCTGGCTAGGGTGACAGGTCGTACTCCCGTACATGCGGAGTATCTCAACTCTGATCTGACGGCCTGGTACACTCGGTTGGCGCAACGCTTTGAACCACTTCGGCCACTTCCGAAGCAAAAAACACTCCATTGAGTGCTGAAAGCAAAGCAGCGCCTTGTTGGTGCGGCGGGGAATGTCTTCGGACTTCTACCCTGACCGCACTTTGTTTTTTTCTCTCGTATTATTATGACATCTCTACCAGAAAAATTTCTCCTGCATACCTGTTGTGCGCCGTGCGGTATTACGGTGATTGATGAACTTCGTTTGAAATTTGATTTGAGTGTACTGTTTTTTAATCCGAATATTTATCCAGAAGAAGAATATATAAAACGGAAATCCGAAGTTATCCGTGTGTGTCGTGAGTGGTCAGTGTCCATGATTGATATGGATTATACGCCGGAAGAATGGGATGCGCGTGTGAGAGGGTTAGAGCAAGAGCCCGAGCAAGGGAAACGTTGCTTTACCTGTATCGGCATGCGTCTTGATCGGTCGGCACGTGAAGCCCAAAGGCGAGGATTTCATATTTTTGGAACAACACTAACGATGGGAAGTCGGAAAAGTGCCAAGGTTATCTTTCCAGTCGGCGAGGCAGTTGCCAAGCGGTATGGTCTGACTTTTTATGCAGAGGACTGGAAGAAGAAAGGTCGCGAAACCATAGCAAGGCAGATGGTGAAGGAGCGTGGTATTTATCGACAGAATTATTGCGGTTGTCGCTATTCGATTCGTGAAAAATGAAAAAAGAGCTTGAGTTAAGAGAAGCTTATTCTGAATGATGACGTTTCATATCTTGGATTTCTTGGAGGAGCGCTTGAAGTGAATTTTCGATACGATCGATGTGCTTTAGACTTTCCAGTTGTTCGGCGGCATCTTCTCGGTCATCTTTTTCTATTTCTTCACTTAATTCTTCAACGTCTTCAGAAATTTCTTCAACGTCTTCGCTAATTTCTTTGACATCTCCCTGAATGGTATCGATGTCTTTTGATATTTCTTCAACATCTTCACCAATCCCATCAATATTTTCACTCAATTCTTCAACATCTTCACTGACTTCCTCAATTTGTTTTGCATGTTGATTGACTGTCATTTGAATAAAGATAGCCAGATAAATAGCCTCAAGCGAAACTAGTGTCGTGAGGATGAGGAGTATTTGGTCGAGAGAAAATCCAAAGAATGCCAGACAGAAAATAGCGATGAAGAAAATCGTGTGGATTACAAGAGAAGGTGGTGATCCGATATATTGCGAGGTACGGAGAGCGATCGTTTCGAGTGGGGGAATAGTTTTCATACAATGAAAGATAAAAATAAACGGATGAATACTTTGGGGTTACTCTAAATATTGTAACTTCGGAAAGCAAAAAGCCCTCAATGCGGAGGAGTGGCTGAATCCCTGAAAATGAGTAACGGAAAAAATTTTACATTTTTCCCGGAAATAATCCAGGTGGGTTCCAGTTAGGAGTTCGAAAACCCCATCGCTTCTCGTTCTGAAGGCTTTTCGCTTTTAGTATAGGCTTTTTTTGAGAGAAGCGCTAGAGTAGAGGTAGTATGAAAAGAATAATTGTTCATGATCGTATGCAAAGCGGATATTGCTATTGGCTTGAGGCGCCGATAGGGAAAGATTTTGATGTGGAATTTCGACCGGATTTAACACCACAGGAAATGCTCGAGATGGGTATCTTTGGTGGAAAGTATCTGACAGATTGCCAGACAGAGTTTCCTGCAACATGGTTTGTTCAGGCAAAGCTTTCTCCAGAGAAAAAGGATATTTCACTGAATTATTTTGGTGTTGATGCGAGTCAGTCGCTTGCGGTATGGCAAGAAAAGGGATGGATTTTCCCAGATGATCCGCGGGGGTGGTTTCAGTGGTATTGTCGTTATTTCCTTGGCCGACGACTTCCCGAAGAAGATAGGCGTCAGATACGAAGATGGAAAATGATGCGCCGACATATTGCACAAATTGTTCAGAATTGTCGACCGGGAGATTTCTTTTGTCGCCGTCGACAGCGGCAAGCCTTACTCCATTGGGCGTATGATAGTCGGAAGTTTTAGGAAGAAGATGCGGTAATATCTTACAGAGTATAAGCGTATGCAGATCAAAGAACTCGGACATGTCGTTTTGTATGTCACCGATATAACTCGGATGGCAGATTTTTACCGAGATACGCTTGGTTTTCATGAAATGAAACGTCAGGCAGGCATGGCGATTTTTTCTTCTACGCGTACGCACCACGAATTATTGCTCATTGAAATTGGTGGCGTGCCTCGTGATCATCGAGCACCAGAACCAGGGCTTTATCACATTGGATTCAAAATTGGAGAGAGTGCGGAAGAGTTGAAGTCGGCATACCAGGAATTATTGATGAAGCAGGTGAAGATTGTTGGGACAGCTGATCATTCCGTGACGCACAGCCTCTATGTGCTTGATCCGGACGGAAATGAACTTGAATTGTACGCTGATGTGTCGGATGAATGGAAGCAGAATCCAGAAGCCGTTCTTCGCCCCACCAAACGCCTCACCTTTTAGGTATCAGTCGTGGTATACTCTGGGAAAAGTATATCAAGAGTTAGAATATTTTCTTTTGTATCAGGACATAAAAAATAAGACTGTATATCTATGGAAAGACCATCACTTGGAGGATATGTAGCGGATCGGATAAAGTCGGGTGCGCGGAAGTCAGAAATCAAGGAAGAATTATTGGCAGTGGGCTGGTCCGATGAGGAAACAGACGCCGCCTATCGGGAGGGAGTCATTGCTCTCGGCGTACCGCTGCCAAGCGCGGGGACTCGTCCTACTCTGACGCGTAAGTCCTCGACGGTTGATATCATTATTCATCTCTTCTCTTTCATTCTGCTCGGTATTGTGGCCACCGCTTTTGGGACGCTCCTTTTTGGTATCATCGAGCAGACTTTTCCTGATGCGCTAGCCAGCTCTTCTCCTCTCGGTGTATCGGGAGCGATGGACAGTATTCACTATGCTATCGCGGCACTCTTGATTGGGTTTCCACTGTATGTGGGCGCTCTGCGTATTTGGTTTCGCAAATTCCGAGAGGATGAGGGACGGACGGAATCGCGCCTTTCGCAGTGGCTCACCTATCTGGTGCTCCTCATTGCCTCGGTGACAATCGTTGGGGATCTTATCGCGATAGTCTATACCTTTCTTCAGGGAGAAATCACGTGGCGATTTTTCCTGAAAGCGCTGACTATCTCGGGTATCGCCGGTGTCATTTTCGGCTTCTACTATTTTGAGCGCAAGAAGATACAGTATCATCAGGATATTGCCCGCAAGACATTTCAATCTTTTGGATGGTCGGTAGCGGGTGTGGTGTGCGTCAGTATTGTTTTGGGTTTTTTCGTGGGAGGATCGCCTGAGACAGCCCGCAAGCAGGGATTTGATATCAAGCGAGCGAATGATCTTTCGATGCTGGCAGGGTGTGTTCAGGGGTACGCGAGTGACTTGGGGACTCTGCCGACTTCGATGGATGTACTCAAGCGTTCCAGTGCGTACGCATATTGTTCAGGCTTCATGCAGGATCCAGAAACAGGGAAGATGTATGAGTACCGAGTCTTAGAGACATCGCTGACGCAGGGAGTGGGTCGTGTCGGATCATTTGAACTGTGCGCGGATTTTGCATTACCATCTGTTAAGACAACCGCGACTGGTTATCAGCAAGAGGATTTAATCTGGAATGAGCATGCTGCTGGTCGTGATTGTGAGACGGTGACCACTCAGCTTGGAACGATTGCGCCGACTGTACCGATGAAATAATGAGGTGATTATGACTGCTCAGAAACAACAGATTAAATGTCCCGAATGCGGATCATCGATTTCGATTGATGATGTGTTAACGCATCAGATTTCGGAACAAGTACGGGAGGAAATGCAAAAAGAACAACTTGGAAAAGAAGAAGCATTGTCTCATCAACAGCAAGAGCTTGATGCGGAACGAATGAGATTGGCAGAGGTGGCTCGGGATGCGGCGGCTACTATTGAAAAAACTGTCGCAGAGAAGATAGCAGGGGAAAGAACGGCACTTCTTCAGCAGGCGAAAGAGGCAGTCGAAAAGGAAAATGAAGGAGAAAAAAAGATGCTCGAAGAAGCGCTGGCGGAAAAGAGTGCTCGTTTGCGTGAGGCGAATGAGAAGGAGCTGGAGATGCGGAAAGAGCGCAATAGACTCGAAGAAGAGCGGCAAAATTTTGAACTTGAGAAGCAACGACAGCTTGATGCCGAGCGAGAGAAGATTAGTGAAGAAGCGAGCAAGAAGGCGACGGAAGAAACTCGTTTTGTCATCGCGCAGTTGCAAAAACAACTTTCGGATGCGACAAAAGCAAAGGATGATTTGGCACGTAAGCTGGAACAGGGTTCACAACAGACTCAGGGTGAAGTGCTCGAGCTTGAATTGGAAACATCCTTGAAAACGGAATTTCTTCAGGATGCTATTATACCGGTTCCCAAAGGAGTGAAGGGCGCTGATATTCTCCAGCAGGTGCACGATCGATCTGGTCGGCTATGTGGACAGATTGTTTGGGAATCAAAGAATACTAAAGTTTGGAGCGAAGGCTGGATTCAGAAGCTAAAGGAAGATCAGCGGTTGGTGAAAGCTGACATTGCAGTCTTGGTTTCCTCAGTATTACCACAAGGAGTATCTGGATTTGTACTCCGAGATGGTGTCTGGGTATGCGAGGTGCACATGGCACTGGCCCTCGCGAGTGCTCTTCGTATTACGCTCGAATCAGTCACACGAGAAAAAAACATGTCGGTAGGCAAGAATGAAAAGATGGAAGTGCTCTACGCGTATTTGACGGGTGTTGAATTCAAACAGCGAGTTGAGGCAATTGTCGAAGCATTTACGGGTATGAGTGATGGTCTTCGCAAAGAGCGGTTGGCGTACGAGAAATTATGGGCAGAACGAGAAAAGCAAATTAGCAAAGTTATTACCAATACGGTCGGTATGTATGGCGATCTGAGCGGGCATGTCACACTTCCAGAAATCAAGGCGCTTGAGCTTGGTGGTGGCACCGAGCCAGACCGATTGCTCTAAGTATCTCCGGCATAACTGGCTGATTCTTCGATGAGCGGAAGAGTGACGTAATCGATTACGTCACTCTTATAGAATATATGTCCTCGTATGGCGAGGGGAGGTTTTTTTGTATACTGGGGCGAGAATTTCTGTGCTTGTGATTTTGTGGTTTCACCTGAAGTGCTCACGATGAGTATGAGAAATATGTTTTCGGCTCAGTTTCGAGTCGTCACCGAATCAGAAGCCATACTTCGATACAAGTGGAAACGAGATACAAAGCAGCAGTATGCTCGTTTAGCAACTTCACTTCGAACGTCAGGAGACTGGATAGAGACGCATTGTGTGCTCGCGAAAGATCAGACCCGAGTGATGCGTTTCGCACGTGACATCATGGATGATGACGATGACGACCAAGCCGATCGTCGGCCAATTCGAGAGAAGCTCCCAGGACGAGTGATTCCTGGTATACTGACGCAATCAGGGAAAGTACATATCGTGTATTAAAAAATATATATGGAACAGAAAACATATTGGTGGAGGGTGCTGGTGATATTGTTTGCTGTGGTTTTATTTAGCTATGGGTTTATTGTCTCGAATGTAATAGACGGATTTGGATGGTATTACTCTTACGTAGATTCGTTTGATTTCGCCTCGGCTGCCTTTTTTTGCTCCTCCTTATTTCTTTTTTTCGTTTCGGATGCGGTGTTTCTGAAGTGGTTTAAATTTACTTTTGTATGGTGGTTCTTCTCGATAATATTGATTATATTGACTCCAGAATCTTATAATTCTTTTCTCAATTTGAGCCCAGACCGAGAATCCGTCTCCATCTGGCTCAGTATACTCTTTGCCATCATTAGCCTCGCCAAACTTGTGTGGGATACCAAAAAATTGCGACAGGGTGGAGAGAAATGAGAGAAGAAAATCTCTGGAACAGGAAATAGACCGATCATGAGCATTGACTTTGAGTCTTACTTGTGATTGTATCATCTTGCCAATGTCGGCATATGTTCTTGAAAGGTTTGATCATGCGCCAGATTCAAAGAGAAGATCTTGGTGTGATTCGCTTCACTTCTGTTCCTCGTGGTGGAGCACCACTTTGGGTCCGTGAGGCGTGGATTGGGGTCGAAGTGCCCTGCCTGTTTTTACACGATGGTGTGCCGCTTAGTGCAAGTGATACCGTGCATGATGTGGAAACAGGGTTTGAAGTTCCGGACTTCCCTGGCTACATCGTGCTTCAGACGCACGCCATTGAAGCACTTCTGCAGCAATCTCCCGCAGCCGTCGAATATTGGTTGGATCTCGGTTGTCCATCTGATGAGAATCCTTTGTTCCTCTTCGACCATGAATCAGCGGAAGTTGTGAGACCGGTCATGACTCGCGGGGAGTTCTGGCGATGCTTCAATGATGCCTAGGTGTCACCTGATTTTCTGATGTGAATTCGTCTTGAGTGCCGTTTGGTATCGTCCAGCGGCCTCTTTTTTTATAAGCACCGGTTTTTTTTCGAGTAATCCAGAAAAAGAATCCGTCTCCATCTGGATGAGAGGGCAGTGACGGTAGGTCTTGACTCCTAGGTGTGGTGTATACTAGAAGTGCGGGTAATTCACTTGATATATGAGGAGTATGAAAAAAGGCTATCAGGCTGATATTGAAAAATTGACTCGAGAGAATGCGAATTTTCGCCAGGTGCTCTACACCGCCACGGATTGTCAGCTGGTGCTTATGTCTCTCCTTCCAGGGGAGGAAATTGGTCTCGAGGTGCATGAGGAAGGGGATCAGTTTTTCCGTTTTGAGAAAGGTGAGGGTAAGGTGATTATCGATGAGACGGAATATATGGTGAAGGATGGGGACGCGGTCATCATTCCGATGGGAGCGCAGCATAATGTCGTCAATACGTCAGAGACTGATACTCTGAAGATGTATACCATCTATGCTCCACCGCATCATAAGGACGGGATTGTCCGGGCGACGCGTGCTGAAGCGGAAGCAGACGAGCCGGCATTTGATGGAGTCACGACGGAATAACAGAAGTCTTGCCAAAGTCCGTCATATTTCTTCAGGATACAAGCGTATGAAAACAAGACCAATCAAACGGATGTATCGTAGTAGAACAGACAAAGTATTTGCGGGAGTGTGTGCTGGTTTGGGGGAGTACTTCGTGATTGACTAGGTGATTCTTCGATTGCTGTGGACTTTTGTGACGGTGTTTACCGTGTTTGCACCTGGTATCTTGGTATGTATCTTCGCGGTCTTCATCATACCGGTGAAACCTCTGGAATCACCGGTGCTGCATCAGTAATATATATGTACATGACGAGTGTGGAAAAAGTGAAAGTCGAAAATTATGTTTTTTCGGGAGGAGTGTGGATGGCGGCATGGATTTTTACAATTGGATTTTTGCAGCTCTCCTTCTGGTAGGGAGTATGGGCGGTGGTTATCTGGCCATACTATCTTGGAGTAGTTTTGCGTCCGTTCTTGTTTGAGTAATCCGAGCATGTACATGCACCGTGTAAGAGAAACCCTATGTCAAGTACGAAGAAAAGTTGCGAAAGTTGTCTGATGCCTTTGGATAAGGAGCATGGTCAGACCAATCGAGAAGATGATCGGTATTGTAGCTATTGCTTTCGTGATGGCAAACTCTGTTATGAGGGGAATGATCTGAAAGAGTTTCAGCGAAAGGCGTACGAAGGGATGATCGAGCATGGGACTGGGAAACTTCAGGCGAAATTTTTTACTTTCCTGATTCGCTTTGCCCCGCGTTGGAAGAAGTAGTAAGGGGCCGCCTCGCGCGATTTTGGATGCATGATTTTTGAGTAATATTACTGGTATTTACACTTGCATATTGACTCGGACAAAGTTTTACTGTTAGACTCTTGCTGGTGAAAGTAGCCGATTAACAATCTGAAATTTTCGCCTTTTTTCCACAATCTGCACACATTCTGAGGTTCACATGTTTAGCTCAGACCAAGCACCGACATACTGGTGCGCAAAGTGTCAATCTCGCACTTCCGGTATCATTCACAGAGATCGTGCTCCTGGCACCCGGTGGTGCCTGGTGTGTAGTAGCCCGATACTCCACTGTAATCACTGCAACAGCAGGACGTCAGGAACGACACAGCCGAACGAAGGCACCACGTGCGATCATTGTCAGCAACAGGTCACCCCTGCCGCGCTTCAAATCACGGCAGCATGAAGAAATGCATTTTGAGTAAAAAAAGAGTCCTTCGCCGGAGAATTTCCCGGCGGAGGACTTTTTCATTTTTTTGCCCTGCTCATTCTTCACTTGATAGGAGACTTCCAGATACAAAATACAGCATCTCCTTGATCCCGATTAATTTGATTGAATACCTCCATATAGCTTGCTTCATTCACCGAGGCAAGTTCGGTCCCGTAGAGGCTTCCTTGATACGCACCCCGAGAGATGAGCGTATTTGGGTAATATTCTCTGTCTCCGAGTTGACGGGCTATTGTGATACCTACGTCCAGGATATCTCGAGGAAGCTGTTTGCCATTCGGATAAGAGAGGCCACCCACCGCAGCATCAAAACACTTTTTCATCGATGGATTTTGAGTCCGCAATACGGTGTACCGATTTTGATCCGTAAGGTACATGTTCATGACATATCGCAGGAGACTCTCACCGATGCCGATTCTCTGGAATGCCGCTTGTACACACATACCCGCTAGATAGAGAATACCCCCATGGTCAGAAGGAAATACCTGCCACATACGAAATGCAACAGGAGTATCATTTTGCAGGACGACGATGAGGCCTTCCCAAGAAAACAGATGTTGATACACATCTTGCGAAAAAGCCGTATTTGCATCCTGATGGAAAGCTTCGCAAGCCACGGGGAGTAGCAGGCGAAGCAGTTCTTTTTTTGTTTCTGTCGGGAGGTCTTTTGGTGCGCGGATATACCTTGCGCTCAACGGGCCATTCTTTGTGTTGCAAGAAAACTTTTCAAACTGATCCCACATGGCAATCTCCTTTGATGAACATTGATTCTTTTTGTTAAAGATCTAGAATATTCTACATATCATTCTCTACTCTGACACGATGTCATTCCGAGGCACTTTTACACCCATGAATCCGAAAATGCTCGTGTAGGTATTTTTTCCAAAGAGGATAGGGTAGAAATCCTGTGGTGCAGTCAGTATGTGTTCGCCACTGCGTGCCACAATCCCTCCTTTTTGAACAAATTTGAAGTTTTGTATCGTCTTTTCGATTGCAAACCCTACTGGTTTTTCCAGTGTTTGAGACACTTCGTAGTATTCGCTGATACGCCGTTTACGTCTCAGGCGACCTTTCACCATGCCGAGACCAATCAAGATACTCATGATACCACGCAGTGTTTCCTGATACGTTGACTCACTTTGGTCTGACCCGTATTCAAAAGCGATGCCGATTTTTGCCGAGGAGATAAGGGCGTGATTTCCGGAAATCGACATGATCAAGACTCTTTTCGGGTTGACAAAATCTAGCATGTTCTGGGTTGACTCGTCAATTTTGGTGACGATGAGAGACTCATGCCGACCTGACTCGGTTGAGTGAATATCCAGCACGATATCGGCCGCTTGGATGAGCGGGAGTAATTCGTGAGCGAGTCGCTCCTCGGTATCGCCATCTGGTTTTCCTGGGAACACGCGATTGAGATCTTGATCGATATAGCGTTTTCCCAAAGCAAAAGCTTCCTTGTGAGCGATATTTGTTACGAGGGTTCCCTTGAGAAGAGATATGGTCTGTAATGATTCGAGAATACGTGCGCCCACCCGTTCATTCCCATGGGTGCAGGCATTGACATGCACACGGGGGTGACTGCCTTTTTGGAGGCGTTCCAATATTTCTGCAGTCTGTAGCATAGATGATGATTTTACCCATTTCTGAGAGAGAATCCAAGAAACTCCACCATACCGGAAAAAGGAGTTTGCGACAAGTTTGAGTAAGGGAGGTCGCTTTTTTATCCAGCCGGCTATGAGGGGAATGATCTGAAAGAGTTTCAGCGAAAGGCGTACGAAGGGATGATCGAGCATGGGACTGGGAAACTTCAGGCGAAATTTTTTACTTTCCTGATTCGCTTTGCTCCGCGCTGGAAGAGGGGTTAATATTTTGGAGACCCTTGTGGCTGATTGGCAGGGGATGAAATGGTGGTATCTTGTATGTGCCGGCCTGGTTCCGGTGGAGAAGTTTTTTGATTTTTTCGAGGAGAAGTGAAATGAAGATTAACCTTCTTGGACCACAACCCGAGAAGCACGCGGTGTTTTCGGTGCACGAGGGGAAACCGTACGGCATGCCGGACGGACATCGTATCGATGTCGTTTCTCTGGATGATGATGGTACGCTTCGTCCGCGTAGGGCAGACTCATTCACAGATTACTGTAATGATGTAGAGGTGTGGCTGTGTTGGTTGCCGCTGCGGGGATGGATGGGCTATTATCTGTTTTCTTGTCAGGAGAATGGCGCCGGACCAAGCGAGGAAGACGCGAAGGGTCCCTATCTGTTTCTCGATATAGCTCCACCGACATCGAAGGAATGGTGCGCCGCAACCCAGGCGAATACCCTGGTGGTTCGGTCACCGCAGGAATTCTGAAGTGGACGGCATAATAACATTTTCTCCCTTCGGACGGGTTTTACTGGCCTTGGTATGTGTATGCGAGGCCACTTTTTTTATCCAGTCGGCTATTGGGGGAATGATGGAGAATGGTATAATAAGGATGTTTTCCTTGGAGATTTATCAGGGATGGTAGTATGAGTGTAAGCATTTTTTTACTATGAACAAGAATCAACTTCTTTTTCTCGACACAGAGACGACAGGGACAGGACCGGAAGATCGTTTGTGTCAGGTCGCGTATCACTTCGCTTCGGAGGAACACGAAGCAATATTTAAGCCCCCAGTGCCTATCAGTATTGATGCGATGGTGGTGACACATATCACCAACCGTATGGTGGCCGATCGGGAGCCTTTTCTCGGCTCACCTCTCTTCACGCACCTTCTGCGAATACTGGCGGATGGCAATATCCTCGTCGCCCACAACGCTCCTTTTGATATCGAGATGCTTCGGAGAGAGGGGCTCGCGGTGCCACAGAGTATTGATACATTTCGCTTGGCACATCATCTCGATGTATCCGGTACAGTACCGAAGTACAGCCTGCAGTATTTGCGGTATTTTTTTGATCTTGAGGTGGACGATGCCGCGGCGCACAGTGCACTCGGAGATGTTCGTGTGCTCATGGCTCTGTTTAATCGCTATTTTGAGGAGATGCTTGTGACCCTAGGGAGCGAAGAAGCGGTGCTTCAAGAAATGCTCGCCCTATCTCTTCGGCCTATTCTCATGAGAAAATTCAATTTTGGTAAGTATGCCGGTCTCGAAGTGAAGCAGGTAGCGCATGATGATCCGGGTTATCTCGCTTGGCTCTTCAATCAGAAAATCATGGCTCGCGAGCGGGGCGAGGAAAATGACGAGCACTGGATCTACACGCTGGATTATTATTTGAAAGATGCAAAGTAAGATATGAATATCGAATACGAAGCGACATTCGCGGCGGTGGAAAAAGACGTGATACGAAAGAAACTTCTGGAGGCCGGAGCCGTCTTGGTGCGACCGGAATTTTTGCAGAAACGAGTGGTGTTTCGCATGCCAGTTGGACATGAGATTCCCGGTGGTTGGGTGCGAGTGCGTGATGAGGGAGACAAGATTACGATGAGTCTCAAGGTGATTGATGGCAGCCATATCGAAAATCAAAAAGAGATTTTTTTAACTGTCAGCAATTTTGAGGAGGCGATTCATTTTTTGCTCGCGCTCGGATGTACCGAGAAATCATATCAGGAGACACGGCATGAAATCTGGACACTCGACGATACAGAAGTGACGATTGATGAGCGGCCATTTCTCGAACCCTTTGTTGAAATTGAGGGGCAGTCCGAAGATCTGGTTCGTTCGGTATCTCTGAAGCTTGGATCTGATTATACTCAGGCGATATTTGGCGCAGTCGATGTGTTGTATATTGGGCAGTATCCGCATCTCACGGCAGAGCGCATCAATAATCAGACACCACTGATTGTCTTTTTAGGAGAGAATCCATTATGCCACTATCTTATTGGATCAAGGTCCAAGGAAGCGTTTTAACATAAAGCTCGATCCTGTTGTGCCTGTAGTATCCAAGCAAAGCTCATCATAGAACAGCGTAGTAATACGGCTGGTGGTGAGTAGGGATCTTTTTTGATCCCCTCCGGGGTGTCTTCTGGCATCCCTCCCGGTGTGGCGTGGTCTGTCTCGTCCGATGCTCGTCGGCAGTTTGGGGCGCGTGAAGGGCGGCCAGCAGTGTCAAGGCCCGCGGTTTGTTCGATGTAATCACCTGGCTTTATCAGCTTCCTTGGCTGCTCGAACAGAAAGTTCTTTCCCAACACAAGTGTATTCAGGAGGAGAAGAGGATGAATCAAAGCGCGAGTATTTCTCCGGTTGTCCTGGATTTAGGATATCTCGGTGGTAAACCAGAGATGTCTTTCTATTGGAAGGAGGTTCGTGGCAAGCGTCGTTTGATTGGAAAGCCCAACAAACCCATGCGTGCTCTTCACCAGAATTTTGAACAGTCTATCCGACGTGCACTCTGGGCATGTGGTGACCAAGGTCGGGAGATTCTGAGATTTTGGTCGGCGACTGGCTGTGTGAAAGGGTCAAATTCTCAAAAGAACGCGCTTCGACATCGTTTGGGGCGTTTTTTTT